>NZ_JAVREJ010000025.1:0-70989 GCF_031845345.1 Pseudonocardia charpentierae
ACGGCCTTGACCTGACCCCGAACGACCCGAGGCGGGGAACTATCTGGCCGCCGTCGGGGAGAACTATCTGGCCACCAGTGGGGACAACTCCTGGCCGCCAGCGGGGAGAACGAACTGGCCATTGACACGCTCATATTCTGCTCGCGGAGCTCTTGTCGTTTGGTCAAGCCCGCCTGCCCATGACCGGTTCCGCGCCTGACGCCTTGTCTAGTCGTCAGGCACGGGTGTCGCCGTGCCCCTGTTCAATGATCTGGGGCGTCGTGTTGGTTCCAATGGCGCTCGACCACGATCTCGCGCCACACGGTGGCGCGGGCGGTGCGGCGTCGAGGAACCGGCCGACGATCGGGTAATGCAGGCGCAGCGACACCCTCGTGATCAGGTCGACAGCGCGGTCGCCGACCGCCGCAGGTCACGAGCTCAGGCCGACTTTTGGAACCCTATAGGCGTTGCACCCGGATCCGCAGGGCGAGCCCACGTTGACCTCGAGGCGGTCGCCGTGAGGGATGCGGTAGATCGGGCGGGTGGCATAGCCCCACCCTGCGCCAGCGCCGCACCGATCTCTAGCGGTGTCGCTAGAATGGCGCGATGCGGGTACCTGCAGTTGTGCAACGGGATGACGACGCACTGGGCAGCTTCCGGGCTCCGACACGACTGAGCAAGTATCCCCATGACCCCGAAGGGTCGCGTCCCGTCGAGTGGTGTAACTCGGTTCGCGGGAGTCTCTGCGGTTCAGATCATGCCGTGATGAGTTCCGGGGTGGCTACTGCTTCCTGCGGTGCCGGGGTGACGAGGAGGGTCATGGTGGCCTCGCCGAGGTAGCGCCGGTCGGTGGCCTGCCACTCGTCGTGGGCCTCGACCAACACCGCGCCGGCCAGGGTCCGGGTGCGGTGCCCGTTGCGCTGGGCGGTGCGGGCATCGCTGCGCTCGTGCAGGCCGGCGCCGATCACCTCGGTGAGCTCGGCCTCGATCAACGCTTGGTAGACCGTCTCCGCGGCTTGGCGGACACGATCACCGACATCGGCAACCTTGAGCGCATCGAGGACTTCGAGCAGGGCAGACTGATCCAGGGCCATCGCGTGGTGCCTCTCTACGGGTTCCTTGGCGGGTTCCTGCAGAGACTCACGCGATGGCCTCTCCTACGTGGTCAGCCACGCCGACGAGGACCAGGACTTACACCACCAACCGGGACGCGACCCCCCGAAGGGGGGTTCCCGTAATACCTGTTGGTCGCCAAGCGAGTTTCAGTTCGGCCAGGGTTGGGCAAACCCGCTCGGAGTCGGCCGGGGACGCCAGCCTGGAGCACCGCCCCGCCTCCTGAGCACTGGGGCGGGGCGGTGCTGAGCGGACAGCCGATGCGCCCTCTGGGCACCGAGGACACCGGCCCAGTTGGCCCGGACCTCGGCGCTCCGCCGACGACCCTATGTAGGCAGTCAGATCACTTGCTTGGCCGTCATCAGGGTGATGAGTGGCGTAGCCGCGGCGGTGCGTGCATGCTGGGGCGGGGCTCGGCTTCGCCCCGAGCGGCCCGGCGCCACGCCACCCCCCAAAGACTGCCGTGTCACACGAGGATCAGCGACGCCGCAACAACCGGCGCAAATGCTGAGCGCCGCGTCGACGGGCAGCTTCCTTGGGCTGCTGGTTCGGAGGCGTGGGGATCGGGCCGGACGGCTGCCGGTGCAGCCGATCAGCCGGCCGCTGGTGAGTGACTAAGTGAGTGACAATCGCCCCGAGAACGACCGGACACTGGCGGACAACACCGGACGTCTGAGCAGGGCCGGAACGACTAGGACCGCAGGCCTGACATGATCGGGAAGTGCCTGGGGGTCAAGGGGTCGCAGGTTCAAATCCTGTCGTCCCGACAGAGTTCTGAAGCCGGTGTCGCGATCTTCGTGGCGCCGGCTTCAGTTGTTTCACCAGCGGTTATGCCTTCGAAGCTGACCTTGAGTCGGGCCACACATCCCCTGAACGAGATCGTCGTAGATGATCTTTGTTGGCTGCTTGGGACCCAATTTGGGACCAGGCGCTGCTAGACCACCCGGAGCCGTGCACGGTCGGGACCGGCGTTCAGGTGCGTGGACAGCAGGTGACCGGCTGCGGTGATCGACTCGTGGTCGGGGTGCAGGTAGCGCTGGGTGGTGGTGAGCGAGCCGTGTCCGGCGATCTTGCGGAGGTGGTGTAGGGGGACGCCGGCGTCGGCCATCTAGGTCAGCCCGGTGTGGCGCAGGTCGTGGCGGCGGAGCCGGTCGAAGCCCAGCGTGGCGACGACGTCGTCCCAGTGGGTGGCGACGCGCAGGATCGCGGTGGAGACCCGCCCGCGGACCGACGAAGAGCCGGCCGTCGGGCCGGGGGGCGGCCAGGGCGAGGCGGCGTTCGAGCAAGGGCCGGACCTCGGGGATGAGGGGCACGACGCGGGCGCGCTTGCCTTTGGTGCCCTTGTCGACCAGCCCGCCGGGCGAGGTGGTGGTCTGGCGGCGCACGGTCCAGAACCACCGCTTGGTGTCGATGTCGACACCCTCGGCCACACCAGCTACGCGCGCACCCTGGAGCACGACCGCGACGTCGTATCCGTCGCGGTCGCCCCGGACAGCCGCACGCTGGTCACCGGCTCGCGCCGATCTTGCTGAGATCACCTCACTGAGCGACGAAGTGAGCGGCTACGCCCCCGGACGCTTGCAGAACACGTTGTCCATCCTGGTGCCGCCGTCCTGCAGGACGGAACGGAGCGCGTCGCAGTGGACCCGCTTGGCGGGCGTGTGCCTAGAAAGAGGTCATTCGGGCTGCTGCTGGCAGAGTGTTTCAGAAGCCAAACTGCTTCGTGCACTGCACAACACCATGAGATGTGGTCGTCGACGACTTCGAACCTCCACCCGTTGAGGGCAGTATGACACCGCGCTTCCCGACAATGGTCGCATTGAGGTCGACCTTCGAGTTGCTCTCGACGGTAGTGGAGCCGTCGAACGTGAACCCGCACAGCCTCACATGGGCGCGTCGCAGGTCAAGCGCTGCCGTGTGCGTAATACTTGGCTTGGTCAGGACCTGAGGACTGTGGCGCTCGAACTCATCCGTGCGCAGCTCTCGTTCCATCCAGATGGCTCCTGTGCCCTCGAGCAGGCCCCATACGCACTGGTGCTTCGGCGAGTACCGCAGAGTCACCTCGGCGTGTCCTTGCGTGCCGTCCAACAGGATGTTCTGGATCTCCTGCACATCCGAGGTGTCGATCTTCCGGCTACCCTCCTTGCAGGTGTCCACGGCGTGCGCCGTGCCGGGAACGAGGGCGAGCGCAATGCTCGCAACGACGACGGTGGCAATCTTCCGAATCATTGGTTGGTCCTCATCTCAGGAGTGCTTGTCGTTCGATAGTTTGGGAGTCGGCCGAGCTTCCGTCATGGCGCAGTTATGAGCCCTTTTCACGAGGGGTCAACCGCTGGGCAGTTGGGCTCGCTCGCCGTCCTGGTGGCTTTACTCGTCAATATGATTAAGAACAACCAAGGGTTAGCGGGGGGAGACGCGTGGCTTGACGCTTGTATCGCAGCTTAGGGCGCTCTGTCATCGCTGCATGGTGGAATCCATCACACACCTGGCCTGGACAAGACGCGGGTTTGACCGACCTGCCGTACGTCGAAAGGCCGCCGAGCGCGCGCTTACGCTGGCTGTGGTCGGGCTTAAGGTGCGTCACCGCGGACGACTACATAAGTGGACGGGCGTGGACCTTGGGATCCTCGTCGCACTGGAGGCGCGTCGTTTCCGACTGCTAATACGCTCTTCGTAAGCGTAGTCGGAGGTATGGTGGTGGTCGGCCGCGCCAAGTGGTTTTACCTTCGGCAATTGGTGCGCGCTTCTGCTTTTCGTCGTTCGCACTTCTGAACATGTACGTATCACACCGGATCGCGACGAGCGTGTCAGCCCTGCTCTACAGCAGGTTGCCGATGTGCACGGTTCACGGGCAGCACAACGTAACCGGCAGCTACGAGTACGTGCAGGTAGGTGGGGTCGGTGACAGCAACTTGGCGTTCCAGCCCGAGTAGCTCCGCCTTGGCGTGGTCTCTCAAACGAACGGTTCTGAAACAGAGGAGGTGGTGCCGGAAGTCGGTCGACTTTGTCGGGCCTACCGTATGACCCCGCCTGACCTGGTGCTGCAGGCCTGCTGGTGGCAGGCTCGCAAGTAGCCGACAGGAGGTGGCGCTATGCCGCGACGACTACGGCAACGACACCGCGCTGCCTCCGAGACATGCGCAGGGATGGTGTTCGCGCACGGCATGCAGCGACGGTTGGTGACCCACCGGGAAGACGTTCCGCCCCCCGAACCTGTCGACCTGACGGCGGGTCGCATCACCACGCTTGCGGACCGTCTTCGCTTTCGCTTCGTCATCGGAAGTAGATCAGAGCCTCCACCACACCCGAGGCGTTTCAGCAAACACCCGCCGCCGCCACTCCGGTCAGCTCGCGGCCTGGTAGGCCTCAATGACCGACTTCGAGATGCGACCGCGGTCGTTCACCTTGTGGCCGTTCGAGAACGCCCAGGTCGCGGTCTAGACCTCGTCGCTGGCCACCCACCGGGCGGGCAGTCCGGCGTGCAGGACAAGCCCCGCCCAGTCCCGCCGATCGGCGCTGCTGCGTGCGGCGAGGGAATCGAGCTGCCATTCGGTTGAGTGATCGTCCGCACGTTCTCCGCTGCCTCCTGCCGGGAAAATGCGACGTGCCGCGGCGACGGCGGCTTCAAGGGTCTCGCGGGTGGCGGCGAAGCGCGGGCGGATGTCGGCAACGGCTGCTGGCCCCCGGTCCGCCCGGCGTGGCGACGAGATCGGTCAACGCGTCGAGCAGCGAAGCCGCTGGTGGTCTGTCCCGGCCCGGCTGTGGGTTGCGGGCCGATCCGCTTCCACGCCGCGTTGACCGGACGTCGCCGCCGCGCTATGGGCTGTGAGGTTCGTCGATGACCTCGACGCATCGGAGGCGGTCGGGACGGTGACTGGACCGCACGCTGCTTCGGCAGGTGCGTACCTCGGAGATGGCCGGCTTGGCGGACGCCCTGACGGCCGTGATCTCCGGTCCGAGGCGCTCGCTCTCCAGCACACCGTGCTCGGCGCGGCCCTACGCACGGGCGCCGTTACCCCGGAGGACCGGGCGTCCGTCGGGGTCTCCGACAACGCCTTTGCCGCGGCGCTGACCGAGTATCTGGTGGCGCTGCCCCCTTCCCAGGGCCCGGTGAACTTTGTCACCGCCTCGGCGAACGGCCAACGCGACGCGGTGAAGACAGCCATCCTCAACGCGCCAGAGCCGGTCCAAATCCCGGTCACCTCGGACGCCTGGGATAACGCCGCCGCCCAAGCCTCGGATGCAGTGAACCAGGCCGGCACCGAGGTGCGCACCGCACTGACCGCTGCGGCGGCGACGAGATAGCGGACCGCGAGAGCTCGCGCAGGTACTCGACAGGCGAAGGTGAAATGAGAAGCTCGAGGTGCCGAAGGCCTGGCAGTTCATACGGTTCCAGGCAGAGATGGCCGAAGTCGCGCCGACGGCACACGGCGTGGACCACAACCAGATGCACGAACTAATCGGGGTGCATCTCTAGCACCGGCGAGTGCTTCAGCCTCGCCGTAGTCGCAGGCAACGAAGTGCTGGACGCCCACCCCTACCGGGCGAACCCGATGAACATCATTCAACGACTGGTCCTCCCAGCGCAGATCGGTGGCGCCCGCGTCGAGCCTCCAGTCCGGACGACGACCTCGAGGACGGCACGGGCGTGGGTGAGGCTCGGGTTTGTGGCGAGCAGCGACCCGGTTCCCGAGGTAGGTGCGGCCGGCGCGCGTCGGCGGGCTCGGGCGGCGGTGGCGCGCAGAAAGTCGGTGCGGGTGCGGTTGACCCCGGACGAAGCGACGCTCATCGTTGAAGCGGCCGCCCGGGCGGGCATGTCGGTAGGGGCGTGGGTGGGAGACACCGCGCTCCGGCGCGGATGGATCATCGGGTGAGATACCGGACCACCGCGAGCACTCGCCGGTGGTCGTCGGCGTCATTGGAGAGGCCGAGGGTGTCGTAGATCCCCGAGGCGTGGGCGACGACCGACTTCTCCGAGATGCCCAACAGTCGGCCGATCGCCGCGTTGCTCCGGCCCTGCGCGATCAGTGCGAGGACGCCGAGGCGGCGGGGGCTGAGGCGCTCCACGGCGTCGTCCCTGCGGGCCAGCATGGCCGTGACGACCTCGGGATCGAGCGCGACTCCGCCCTCGGCGACGCGCACGAGGTCGCGGCAGAAGTTCCCGGCGTCGGCGATCCGCTGCTTGAGCAGATAGCCGACCGCCGAAGCCCGCTCGCCGAGGAGTTCGGCCGCGTACTGACCGTTGACGTGCTGGGACAGCACCACCACCGCGGTGCCGGGCTGGTCGGCGCGGATCCGCTGGGCCGCGCGCAGCCCGTCGTCGGTACGGGTGGGAGGCATCCGCAGGTCGGTCAGCACCAGGTCCGGGCCTGTCCTGGCGCTGGCAGCGACCACCTCCTCGGCGTCCGCCACGGCGGCGACGACCTCGAACCCCTCGCGCTCGAGCACCAGTCTCAGGCCCTCGCGAAGGAGGGCCTCGTCCTCGCCGATCACGACGCGCACGGGATCTCAACCGTGAGTCGGGTGCCGCAGCCGGGCGGACTGTCGAGCCGGACCGATCCCTCGAGGGCGGTCACCCGGTCGATCGTTCCCTGCAGACCGGCGCCGGCCGGCGCGGCCCCGCCGACCCCGTCGTCGTCGATCCGGAGGCGGAGCCGTCCGTCGTTGCGGTCGAGGCGGATCGCGACACGCTGGGCGGCCGCGTGCTTGACCGTGTTGGTCAGTGCCTCGGCGACGACGAGGTAGGCGGTGCTCTCGACCGGCTCCGGGACCCGTTCGACGACCTCGACACCAAAGCCGATGCCGAGGTCGATCTCCAGGTCGACCGGCAGCGGGCTGCGCGCGGCGAGGTCACGGACCGCAGCGCCGAGACCCCGCTCCAACAGCAGCGCGGGCATCACACCGTGGACTATCCGGCGCAGTTCGTCGATTGCTTCGTCGATGCCTCGGCGCACCGCTTCGCATCCGTCCGGCCCCCCGGCGGTGATGGCGAGGAGAACCAGCCTGCTCTGCAGCCGGTCGTGCAGGTCCTGGGCGAGGCGCCGGCGCTCCCGGTCGCCGGACTCGACCAGGCGCAGCCGGGACTCCCGGAGCTGCTCGCGGCCGGCGAGGAGCTCGACGGTCAGCCGTTCGTGGTCCACCGCGAGCGCGACGACGCCGCAGGCGGCCCGCACCTGCGCGTCGTCGGGGAACAGCGTGCTGTCGTAGTCGACGGCGCCGACCGTGCGGTCGCCCAGCTCGACCGGCACCCGGCGGCGGGACGGGTCGGGTGGCCCCACCAGCGAGCCCGCGTCGTCGACCCACTCGTCGGCGGCAGGCGCCGGGTCGCGCACCACCCGGAAGAGGAGGCGCAGTGACGGGTCGCCGAGCGTGCCGGCAAGTGCCCGGCCGAGACCGCCCCGCCCGGTGGGCTCGCGGCCGAGCGCGGTAGCCAGCTCCTGGAGCTCCAGGGTCCGGGCGAAGCCGCCGCGCAGCACCCCCGCCACGAAGGCGACGGGAACCCCGGCGAGCAGGATGATCTGCACCAGTGGCAGGACGGGCGCGGGAACCCCGAGCAGGAACAGCAGGTGGACCACGCCCCAGACTCCCACCAGCGCGAAGGCGCCGTAGGAGTAGACGGGGCCGAGCGTGCGGCGGGTGTGCGGGGTCCCCGTGACAAGCCGGCGCACCAGCACCACCGCGGTCGCCAGTACGAGCGCGACGGCCGCGGCCACGACCACCGGGGTCAACACCGCCCGGATGTCCGGGCGGTCGGCGACGAAGAGCGGATCATAGGGCGGCGGCTGCGGGGTGACCAGGTACTGGGACGTCACCAGGACAGTGGTGTAGACGTACCCGGCCGCGGTCAGGAACCGGCCGGACCGGGTTGTGACCCGGCCGGAGGGGAACGCGAGCAGGGCGTGCAGCACGACCGCGATGGGGACCGTCGCTACCACCAGCCCCACCGCGATCAGGGCCGGGACGCTCGTGTCGCCCAGCCCGGCCGCCAGCCACGTGACGGCGCCGAAGCAGAAGAGGGGACCCATGCCGCTGCTCGGCCGCCTCGTCCACGCGAAGGCGCCCACCACGGCGTAGAACAGCCCGGTCAGGGGAAGGGCCACCAGCAACCAGTACGGCCCCCTGGGGCTGCCGACCAGCAGCGCCGCCTCCACCCCGACGACCCCGGCACAGAGCAACAGGAACAGCACGAGCGCACGGACCACTCCTCGGCCCCCCCCGGGAGATCAATGAGGCACAGTGGCACGCCGCCCCGAGTCATGTCGACCTCGTCGCCGGATGAGAGTCGCGTGTGCGGACGAGACCTGGGTCCCTGTCGGGGGTGGTCGGCCTGACCTAGCGTCGGTGGGGATCACCGACGAGCTCCGGCTCCGGCCCGAAGGAACCGCGCATGCACCGGTCCCGCCGTCTCGGCTCCGCATTAGTCATGATCCTGGCGCTGGTCGGTTGCGTACCTGCAGCCGGACAGCCGACGCCCGCGGCTCCCGCCGTGGTCGACGGCCCCGTGGACATCGGCGGCGGACGACACCTCTACCTGCACTGTGCGGGGCCCGAGGCACCGGGTCGCCCGACGATCGTGCTCGAGTCCGGCTACCACGACTCGTCGGACCCGTGGACCCTCACCGACGCGGAGGCTCCCGCGGTCGGGCCGCCGGTCTTCGAGCGCCTGTCGGAACGAAACCGGGTCTGTGCGTACGACCGGCCGGGTACGCTGCGGTACGCCGACCCGGTGGCGCTCACGGACCGCAGCTCCCCGGTCCCGATGCCGCGCACGGCCCGCGCGGTCGTCGACGACCTGCACGCCCTGCTCCGCGCCGCCGAGGTGCCCGGTCCCTACCTGCTGGTCGCGCATTCGCTGGGCGGCCTGTTCGCCCGGTTGTACACGCAGCTGCATCCCGCGGACGTGGCCGGTGTGGTGTTCGTCGACGCGTTCCCGCTCGAGATGCGCGACCTGATGGGCGCCAACTGGCCGGCCTACGCCGAGGTGCTCGCCCGCCCGGTACCGCAGTTCGCGAACGACCCGGTCTGGGAGGACGTGGACATCGACGCGAGCGTGGCGGAGGTCCGTGCGGCCGCTGCCTACCCGCCGGTCCCGACCGCCGTCCTGTCCAAGACCGAGCCCTTCCTGCAGCCCGACGGTATGTCACCGGACATCGGCCTGACGCTGGAGCGGATCTGGCCCGAGGGCCAGCAGTCGGTCGTCGAGCTGACCCCGCGCACGCCGCACACATTGGCCACCGGGAGCGACCACTACGTCCAGGTCCACGACCCGGACCTCGTCTCCGCCACCGCTGAGCTCCTGATGATCCGAGGAGGGCACCGATGATGGGGACCCCTACCGCGCGAGCCGCGGCGGTGCTGCTCGCGGTGGGAGCACTGACCGTGACGGCATGCTCCGGCCCCGTGCCCGCCACACCGCCCGCAGCGGCGCCGACCGGTGCGGCCGCGGGGGCGATGCCCGGCCCGGGCTCGGTCGTCCGCTCCTCACTCGACCACGCTGCAATGGACGCCGTCGTCGAACAGACGGCCACCGAACTGCACCAGCCGGGCATGGTCGTGCTGATCCGGACGCCGCACGACGAGTACGTGAACGCCCGCGGGGTCACCGAGTGGAGAGGCAGCACGCCGGTCACCCCGGACACGAAGATGCGGATCGGCTCGAACACCAAGACCATGACGGGCACCGCGATCCTGCAGATGGTGCAGGAGGGCAAGATCGCGCTCACCGACCCGGTCGCCAGGTACCTGCCGGACGTCCCAGGGGGAGAGGCGATCACGATCGCGCAGCTGGGCGACATGCGCAGCGGGTTGTTCAACTACACCGAGACCCTCGAACTCAACACCGCCCTGGACACCGAGCCGGGCCGGGTCTGGACGAACGAGGAGTTGCTAGCCCTCGCCTTCGCCAACCCGCCCTACTTCGCGCCGGGTCAGGGCTGGCACTACTCCAACACCAACACCGTCCTGCTGGGCGAGATCGCCGAGCAGATCGACAGGAAGCCGCTGGACCGGATCCTGCAGGATCGCTTCTTCACACCGATGGGTCTGCGCGGGACGTCCTTTCCCGCAGGCGCGGACTCGACGATGCCCGCTTCGTACTCCCACGGCTACATGTACGGCACGAACGTCGCCCAGCTCAGCGACCCGTCGCTGCCCGCCGGCCAGCTCGCCGAGGTGGAGGCGGGCACGCTCGACCCGGCGGATCACACAGACGACAACACCTCCTGGGCCGGGGCGGCCGGCCGGGGCGTCTCCACCACGAACGACCTGGCCGTATGGGTGAAGGCGATGGTCGGCGGGCAGTTGCTCGACGCCGCGACCCAGCAGGCCCGAGTGGACTCGATGCTGCCCACCGGAAACGGCGCCGACTACGGGTTCGCCCTGGCACAGCTGGGCCCGCTGTACGGGCACACCGGCGGGTTGCCGGGATTCAACTCCTTCATGGGCTACGACCCCGTCAACGACGTGACGATCGTGGCGTGGGCGAACCTGGCGCCGGCCGCGAACGGCTTCCCGCCCGCCGAGGCGGTGGTCGCCGGGCTGCTCCCACTCGTCTACGCGACGCCGCCGCCGGTTCCCGACCTGCCCGAGGCCCAGCTGCCCGGGTGACGACGGCGCCGTCGTCGACGACGTGATCAGGGGGAGATCCATGTCGCAGAGAGGTACGTGGTCGGTGGCGGGCCTGGCCGTCGCCGCGGTGCTCGCGGGCTGTGCCGCACCCGCTCCGGCACGTGTGGTCGTGACGGCGACCCCGTCGTACGCCCCGGCGCCGTGCCCGAACCCGGTGGTCCCCGGCTTTCCGCAGCTCGACATCCCCGGCGGCGTGGAGTGCGGCGTCCTGACGGTGCCCGAGAACCGCGCCGCGACCGACGGCCGCACGATCCGACTCCCCGTCTTCCGGGCGAAGGCCACGGCACCCGACCCCGCACCGGATCCGCTCGTGTACCTGACCGGCGGGCCGGGAGGGAGCAGCACGATCAGCGTGGGAGCGAAGATCGCCGCCGGCTGGAACGCGACCCGAGACGTGATCTTCCTCGAGCAGCGCGGCAGCTACAAGGCCGAGCCGGTCCTGTCCTGCCCCGAGATCGACACGTTCGCCGCCGAGTGGGTCGGCTCGGACACACTGGACCCGGCCACAGCTCGCCGCAGCGCCGACGCGGTCGGGGCTTGCCACGACCGGCTGGCGGCCAATGCCGATCTCGCGGCGTACAACACGAGCGAGAACAGTGCCGACGTCGCCGACCTCCGGACCGCCCTCGGGATCGCCGAGTGGAACCTCTACGGCGCTTCCTACGGCAGCGACCTCGCGCTGCAGACCCTGCGCGACCATCCCGAGGGCATCCGCAGCGTTGTCGTCGACTCGATCGTGCCGCCGCAACAGACCCCGAGGCTCATGTGGCCCTCGGTGGCCTCTGCGCTCGACGCCGTCTTCCGGGGCTGTACTGCCCAACCCGCCTGTCAGGCTGCGTACCCCACCCTGCGTGCGGACTTCCTGGCGCTGGTGACCGACCTCGCCGCGAACCCCCGCACCGTGACGACGCCGGAGGGGACCGTCGTCGTCGACGGGTACAAGGTCGCCAACGTCCTGGCCAAGGCGACCACGGCACCGGGAGCGGCCGCGGAGATCCCGAGGATCGTCGAGAACCTCGCCCGCGGTGACGGCGCCCTCGCGGCCGCCCTGCTGCTCGACGGGGGCGCACCACCCGGCTTCACCGGCTACGGCCTGACCTACGGCGTGTTCTGCCGCGAGTTCACGGGTGCCGCCGACGACCTGCTCGAGGGCGGCCGCACGGTGTTTCCCGAGCTGCCGGCGGAGGTGCTGTCGCTGGTCCCCCAGTCCCCGTATGTCTTCGCGGACTGCGCGCGGTGGCCCGTTCCCGCCGCACCGGCGTCCGTGCGCACGCCGGTGGCGAGCGACCGGCCGGTCCTCGTCATGGACGGTGCCCTGGACGCGCTCACCGCCCCGGCCAACGGCGACCTCGTCGCCCGGACCCTGCCGAACGCCGTTCGCGTGACCCTCCCGGACGCCGGACACGACGTCACCAACTGGTCGCCGCAGTGCGCACTCGACGTGATCCAGGGCTTCCTGGACCGGCCGGACGCCCCTGACCTCGGCTGCGTGGCGAGGCTGGCGACACCCACGTTCACGGTCGGATGAGCCGACACCCGTCCACCCGTTCCTGCCCGCCACGGAGGCTTCGCATGCCCGTTCATCGTCGTCTGGTCGTCGCGCTCGCGGGAGTGGTCCTGGCCCTCACCGCCTGCTCGCCCGCCGCGGCGCCGGCACCTGCCCCCGCGCCAGCTCCTGCACCGACCCCAGCTCCCGCGGCACCCCCTGCTCCCGCAGCACCCCCGGCCTACGCCGCGGAGCTCGAGCCGAAGATCACCGCGGTGATGCAGCAGCTGCAGATCCCCGGCGCCAGCATCTACGTCGACGTCCCGGGCCAGGGCACCTGGCAGGCAGCGCTGGGATCCACGACGGACCAGGGCGGCCGCGCCGTGACCGTCGACGACCACTTCAAGATCGGCAGCGTCACCAAGACACTGACCGCGGAGATCATCCTGCAGCTCGTCGCCGAGGAGAAGATCGGGCTCGACGACCCGATCACGAACTACTTCCCCGGCGTGCCGAACGGGGCGGCGATCAGCGTGCGGCAGGTGCTGGCGATGACGTCGGGGCTCTTCAACTACACGGAGGACGACTACTTCAACACCACCCTGGACAAGGACCCGACCCGCCCCTGGACCGCCGGCGAGGTCATCGGGATCGCCCTCGCACACCCGCCGTACTTCCCGCCCGGGCAGGGCTACCACTACTCGAACACGAACTACGAGATCCTCGGCGTGGTCGCGGAGAAGGTCGGCGGCAAGCCGTTGCCGGCCCTGCTCGACGAGATGGTGCTCGGCAAGCTCGGCATGAGCCGGACGAGCCTCCCGGCGTGGAACGACGGCACCCTGCCGGACCCGCACCCGCAGGGCTACATGTTCGGCACGAACCAGGAGGGCAACGCCGCCTACAACGCCCTGCTCGCCGGGGACACAGCCGCCGCTCAGATCACAGTGCCGCCCGGCACGCGACCGAACGACGTGACGGACCTTCCCACGAACGGCCAGGCCAGCGGCGGCGCCGTGTCCACCGCGAAGGACATGGCGGTGTGGGCGAAGGCGCTGGCCACCGGCTCGTTACTGAGCCCCGAGGTGAAGGCCGAGCGTGTGAAGTACGGCGCCGAATCCGGGTACGGGCTGGGGGTGCAGCAGACCCCCAGCGGACTCGTCGGGCACGACGGCGCCGTCCCCGGATTCCAGGGCTCTGTCTACTTCCACCCGCCCACCGGCACCACGATCGTCGTGCTGACGAATCTGCTGCTCGGGCCGAACACCTACTTCCTCGACGCTCTCCCCGCCGAGCGGATCACCGCGACGATCCAGGCGAACGTGATCCCCGCTCGGTAGGGTCGTGGGGCGGTTTTCGGCATGAAGCCCTTGAGCACGCATGATCGACGAAAGTGAACCCCAGATGACGTCCCGTGGCGTGGTGTAGATCGTCTGGACCGTGTCGGTCAGCGATGGTGCTGACTATGCCGGGAGTAGTTCGGGTTGCGCGACCTCGTCCTGGGCGGTGCTGGTGGGGGTGAGGGGCGCCATCGAGCCTTCGGACAGGTAACGGCGGTCGCTGACCTGCCACTCGTCGTGGGCCTCGACCAGGACGGCGCCGGCCAGCCGCAGCAGCGCAGCCGGGTTGGGGAACACCCCGACCACGTTGGTGTGGCGTTTGATCTCCTGATGTGGAACGGCCTTGTCAAGGTGACCGTGTGGTGCCCGCTGCTTGTCCTGGTCCGGGCTTCGGCTCGGCAGGTGAGGAGGGGTCCAATGTGGAGCGCCCGCAGCGCAGCGAGGACGAACGACGTTGACGTCGACGGTGCTGCTGCTGGCGTTCACGCTGGAGCGGCGTCGGCAGTATCACGCCGACGAAGGACCCGACTACTTTCATCGGTTCACCACCGTGTTCGTCATGCTGAACCTCGTCGCTGCCGGCTGGATCACGCTGGTCGTGCTGGCAAGTAAGGACGATCCGACGATCGGCAGCGCGCGGCTGGTAAACGGTGCGCTGACATCGACAGTCATTGTCCTGGTGCTATTTCTTATAACGCAGCCCGCTGAGGATGGAAAGAATGAACCTGGCGGGGTAGACTCCGCGCATGCCGATGATGGACGAGGGCGTCACTAATAGTGAATGATACTGAAGCACGAGGTACTTCTGAAGCCAGACTGAACGCGATAATCCAGGCCGCTGCTCTACGTCTACAGCAGCTAGTCAAGGAATACGAGGGACGGCCAGACGCAACGGTATCCGGCGTTGCGTTTATGCGTGAGGAAGCGCTCGATGTGCTGAAGAAGCTGGTAGATATGAAGAATCAGATTCTAGGTGACGATTAAGCTGGTGAGCTAAGGCAGCGTAGCTCCTGCGCCATGCGACGAACGTGTCCGTTGGCGTGGCCCTTCTTTTGTTGCCCGCGCTACACTGTCAGTCGGCGCGCTTCCCCCGTGGCCGTCTTTTGCTATCCAGGGGGAGTGCTATGCGGAACCTGAACCATTGCGCCGGATACAGCCAGGACTTCCAGCCAGGCCGCGTACTGCTACGCGCCCTGACCCGCCGCGTTGCGGCAATGGTAAGCGCCCCACCGACTACGAACGCACGATCACGACAGTAGGACGCTGTCGGTGATGTTGACAATCGCGCCCTTTTTGCGACAGACCCAGCTTGGGACGGTCGACACCACCAGCACCCAGGCGTGCCCGAGTGCCAGTGGTACGACCGTGTCTCTTGCTTATGCCGACCGCTCCACGATGAAGGCAATCTTGCAGTTGACCTTGTAGAGGGACAGGTTGCCATCCCCGTCCACGTCGGCACTGCTGCTGATGACGTCGACGCCGCGGATGCCGCGGACGGTTTCCGCCGCCGCCGATACCGCATTGCGTACGGCATCGCTGAACGAGTTCGGGGAGCTGCCCACGACCTCGGTGATCCGGACTACGGCTCCTGGGACATGATCGGGCTGCTCGGACATATCTCCTCCTCCGGTCGGCACGAGCGAGACTCCGCCCCGAGTCGTGTACGGGGACTACACTCCGCCAGCGGTCGCAGGCGTGGCCACGTTGAGTAGTCCGGGCCGCACGATTCCGGGTGGGGCCGTCAGATCCGGCCTCACCGAAGGCCGGGCGGGTGAAAATACGCCGACCGACAGGGAACGGCTACGGCCACCCGCGTACTACTCGGGCCATCGGTGACGAGGGGCTGTTCGGCTGGCGCGACCTGCCCATCAGCAAGCGAGAGCTTGGGCGCGACTTCGGAGCGTGGTTCCGTCAGGACGGGCCGCGGGGGGTGCTCGTCGTCGAGCGCAGGCAGCGCCGCGGCGATCAAGAAACAGTACGACCGACCAACCTCTTCCGGCTGAACCACAACATCGCGCTCGGCCAGTAGGCGAGCTACCGGGCGGGGCGTAACCAGGCGGACCAGCGTTCCACGGCCAGGAAACCCATTCTCGAGTAGACCGGTCTGCCGTTGTCGCTGGCGATCAGCACCGCCGGGCGGTTGGGGTCGGCAAGGGTGGCCGCCCACGTCACCGCAGCGCCCGCGCCCCGACCGCGCGCCGCGGGAAGTGATGCGACGTATTCGACCAGGGTGACCCCCGCGGCAGAGTGAGCGGCGGCCATCGCAACCGGGGCGCCGTCGAGCCAGGCGATCCAGAGCCGGGTGGCCGTCCGCAGGAGCGTGGGGCCCAGGAGGTCTCCTGGTGTGAGCGGATCGAGCTCGGGCATGGGGTAGCCCTCGACCAGGACCCGCTCGGCAACGGCCAGCTCGGCGGGATCGCGGATCTCGCGGACTTCCCCCGACCACCGCGGCAGGGGTGTAGGCGGAGCGGGGAAGCGCACCATCAGCGGTGGATGCCCGATCAGGACGAGGCCGTGCTCCCGTAGGTCCGCTGTCGGCCACGGGCTGAGAAGCAGGTAGGGCACTGACGGCGGGATCAGCGCGCCGATCTCCCCGAGCACGTCGTCGACATGGGTCAACGGTTGGGTCAGCACGACCGGGTTCGTGAGCGCGCCACGATCTCCGATCCAACCTCCGGCCCAACGCGCTGCTGATCGCCACGGCCGTCCGGCAGCACCGGCGACGGCCACCGGCCAAGACGCGTGCACCAACACCGCCTGACGGACCAGGGTGTCCTCCGGCGGCACATCTGGTTCCCACCCGGTCGTCAGGTGCTCGCCCTCGGACGGAACCACCGACGAACTCATGCCCTGACCATGGCCGCGCTGGGCGTCTCGAGCAAGACCCGCCTCCAGGTCACCACACCGGAAGCCACGTCCGAGCCGCCGCCACCAGAAGCCCCGATACCGACCGCAAGGGTCGGGTACACCACCGGCGCCTAGAACGGTGCGTGGTTCGACGGCTGCTCCGCCACACCCGACCCGGTGTACGTGCCCGGTCCGGTGCGCGAGTCGTCCAGGTCGGTGGCGGCGCCCCGGGCGGCCAGCTCTGCGGCCGCTGGACCCGGCGCAGCAGTGCCGCGATCTGCGCGACCAGTTCCCGCATGCGGAACGGCTCGGTGAGGTACTAGTCGGCCTCGACGGCCAACCCGACGAGGACGTCGGCCTCGTCGCCGCGGTGAGCATCAGCCCGGGCACGGGCCGGACGCATGGATGCGCCGGGAGACCCCGGAGTGTGGGGCGGTCTCCGGGTGCTCCTGGGGCCGCTCTGAGCCACATCGGAGCCTCACCTCATCAGTCGGGCGTCACTCGTCCGAACAGGTGCTGGTAGCGGAGCACCAGGCCCCGGTCGTCGACCTCCAGGTCCGCCTCGAAGCCCGGGAGAGCCCGAGGTCGACGTAGCGCACCCGGTTCGGGCAGAGCCGGTCGTACCGCTGGCGGGACCGCTTCACCGTCATCGCCGCCCCGTCCACGTAGCAGGTGTCGAGTGTGAGGCTGGCTCCCACGTGGTCCGGCGTTCGGCTAATCGGGAAGGTGTTGCAGAAGGGGTGACGGAGAGGTCCGGTTCCTCCGCGCCGTCGAGGTCGGGACGGCTTACGCCGTCGACCTTCCAGCCGCCGTCCAGGCGTTCGACGCCGACGCGCACGTGGCCGACCCGTCTCCGGCGCTCGACGTCCAGCGAGAAGCTGCGCCAGTCGCGAGTCAGCGTCCAGCGGTGGTCGGGCCGGAAGCCGCCGTCCTCAGTGCAGATCACGGTCGACTCGGCCGTCACCACGTCGACGGCGACGCTCAACGACAGGCGCTCGAGGCCGACCACGTCCGTCCGCCGTGTCTTCGCCAGCCTTCGCACGCGGCTGCGCGCGGGACCACCGTCCGATCGACGCCGGGGTGGGCGGCCGGGCGGCGGTCGACTGGTCATCACGACCGCCGTACCTGCCGCAGCATCGACGGGCCGGCCGGCGGCCTCGACGGCGCGCCGGACGGAGGACGTTGAAGGCCTCCTCGGCGTCACGGTGGACATGTATGGGAACCTGGGCGAACCCGGGCGGGACGAGGTTGAGCCGCGGCGGCCGGGTGGCTGAGGTGTTGAACACCAGCGTCTACGGCTCGGCCAAGCCAGCCAGCGCCATCTCGATGTCCTCGTCACCGCCCTGGCCCGCGAGTCGACAACGGTGTGAAGCGCCTACGGAGGTGGCGCGACGCGTGTTGGTCAGGAGACCGAGGCCGTGACCGCCCCACGGTCTCGAACACCGCACGACTCATGGAGCCGCCGCGGTGCCCGGCATCGTCGACGATACGCAGCGCGCTGGTGGACCACCCCTGATGCAATCGCCAGGCCGTCTCCAGGGGGCCGCTCACGTAATAGCGCCCGTGAACCAGAACACCGAGGGTGCCGTTGAGGATCCCAGCGTTCTGGATCAGCTGGTCGTTGCCGAGGAACGCCGCGTGGCGCCAGTAGTGCGTCACGAGACGGGCGAACAGGTAGCGGAAGTGCGGATCGTCGTAGCGCGGGTCGGGCCGGTGGCCCGGTGCGAGGGAGAAATCGACCGTCAAGCGCGCCGACGACGTGTCCGGCTTCCATGTCCCGCCTCGCCCGTGGGTGGCCGAGCGGACACTGGCCCGAAGAGCAAAGCACCGCCACGGCGTGCGCGACTACCGATCCTGCCCACCACGCAGACCAGGCGCCGGACGGGCAGCTCGATCACACCGTGGCGGCCTCGGCCGCCATCAATGTCTCGGACGCGGCCATCGCGTCTCCTCCCTCGAGCACCAGAGCACTCGAAGGATCACGCAGTGGCCGTACCCATCCCCGACGCCACGCCGCTTATCAGCAGCGACGTCGTACACCACGTCCTTGGACGCAGCCGGGTAGAGGCACTGGTCGGGGCCGAAGCTGTCTGATGTGCCCTGCAGGGTTGTCAAGCGAGGGCCTTGCGCTTTGCGATACAGCGTGACCGTCTGGTCGGTCCCGAGGGGCTTACCGTCCCTGTCCCAGGCAGGAGTGTGCGTCGTGTGTGTATGCGGACGGACCGGACCTGCTCGATACGAGCCATCACCAGACGGCACGGCGCATGTCGCTGACGTGCACAGGAAGGTAGACGACGTCACGGGGCATCACTCGACATCACCATCTCCCGGCCACTCATAATCCGTGAGCTCATGATCTGAACCTCATCGACCCACTGGAATGAGAGGTCCTGCTCCACTCGCGACGAGGTTCCGCAGCACCGGAGGGACGGGCTAGGACTACCTGTCAAGGACGGCTGCTGAGGGTGCAGACCCATCCGGCAGCCGTCGCACCCGCGCGAGTTGCTTACTTGTCAATCCGATGATTCCGGTGACGCCGGCGTCGGTGAGGTCGGATTCGGTGAGGACGGCGCCAGTAACGTTCGCCAGAACCCGTACTTCTTGCCCTCGCCCGGGCGAGTTTGGCGGCGGACCAGCAGCCAGTGTCCCCATCCGTCGGGTAGCCCCGCGGCGTCGAGCACGACGGCGGTCCAATCGGCTGCACTACAGCCGCTTCGCCGACCTCGCTTACGGCTGAAGCGCTGCTGCTCCTCCGCTGCTGCCGAGCCTCGTCAGCCATGACGAAATCTCCGCGGTCATAACGAGAATCTGGCAGGGTCGCCACGTGCGGGAGACCAAGGACACGCCGGAGAACTTGTGGCGGCGGGTGCAGTTGGCCGACGAACTCGCGGATGCGGGCGATCCGGCGGCGGCAGGGCTCGCGTACGAGCGGGTGCTCGCCGATGTGCTGTGCGCGGTGGGTTCGGATCATCCCGTCACGCTGAAGATCCGGTACCGCCTCGGCAACGCGGTGTCGGCCTCGGGCGATGCGAGGCGCGCAGCTCAGATCTTCGAGAAGTTGCTGACCGAGGAGGTGCGGCTGCGCGGCGAGGAGGCGAGCATCGGCGACACCTTCGCCGCGATCCTCTTCCAGCGCGGCCGCTTTGACGATCCGGCTGCCGCCGTGGCGGACTATGAGGCCCTCGTGGCGGAGCGGGATCGCGTTCTGGGCCCGTCGCATCCGCTGACCGTGAAGGCTCGAGAGGCGCTGGCGAAGTACCGGTGGGACGCGAACGACAAGACCGGTGCCGTCGCCGAGTACGAAAAGATCGTAGACGTGCTCGCACGCGGGGTGGGCCCGGACCACGTCGACACCTTCCACGCGCGCGGTATCGCAGCCGAGTACCGGGGCGACGCCGGTGACCCCGAGCAGGCGCGAGCCGTACTGCTCGGGCTCGCCGCGGACGCGGAGCGGTTGTTCGGCGACGACAGCCAGGAGGTGCTCGAGGTGCAGACCGGGGCCGCCACCTACCTGGGCAGGTCGGGTTGCGCCGAGGACGCGGTCGGCGAGTTCACCGGACTGGTGACGAAGGCGGAACGCGTCCTGAGGCGCAGAGACATCAACGTCCTAGGACTCCGGCGCCACCTCGCCTATTGGAAGGATCGGGCCGGACGCCACGCCGATGCGATCGCCGATCTGGAATCGCTGCTGGTGGACGCCGAGGCGGTGCTGGGGCCGGGCGCCACGTTCATCGAAGAGGTGAACGAGCTGCTCGAGCAGGTGCGCGCCAGGCGGTGACTCGCACCTCGGGCGGCGGTCCGGGCAGGTGGACGAGCACGTTGAGGATGAGGTGTCGGCGAGACACCCGCGGGTGGTCGAGGACGAGATCGACACCGGCGCCCCGGCCGAGGACGAAGCGCTGGGTCGGAGCGACGGTCACGTGCCGGCCGCCCACGACCACCTCCAGCGTCGCAGCCGCACATGCCACCGTTGTGCCATTCATCGGGGCTGTCCTTCGCTGCTTGTAGTGAATGAGATTTGGTCAGGGATGCGTCTGCTCGCAGAGGCCCTTGATGTGCATGGTCCCGAGCCACGAATCCCCACCGACGGCGACAGCAAGGCGGTAGGTGGCGCACCACGCCCCACTGGTCGCGTCGTTCCCCGCGGGCACGTTCGGTGCCGACCCGTCGGCCTCCGTCGAAGCGGACGTGCTGGACTGCGTCTCCACCCGCACCGTCGTGGAGCCGTCAGTGCCGGACGCCGCCCCGGCGGCCGAACTCGCTGAGTTGGCTCCGGCAGGGGAAGCAGCCGCGGTGGTGCCAACAGTTGCAGTACCTGCCGGGCCTCCCTCGGCGGCGAATGCCAGGCCGGTAGATGCGACCGCCAGTCCGGCGGCGACGGCGACGATGGTGGCAGTACGACGGATGGTGTACACGAGGTCCTCGCTTGTGTTTGTCGGTTCCGACCGGTGCTGTTTCCGGCCGAACACCATTCGACTGCCTTGGCGTGTAGACGTCACTCCTGCTCTGGAGCAGCACGAGCCGTACAGCGCTGGCATCCCATCTGCCACCGGGCTCACGCGGGATGGTCGGCGCGGCGGTCCTGTATCGCCGCGGTCTCGCACACGGGGTGCTGCACATTCTTGGGACCAACGTGGGACCTCACGTCACGGGCGGCGAGTTGCGACCTGCGCGAATGTCACGTCGTACATCGTGTCCCTAGCGCGTTGACGTGCAGAAACGCCTGAACTGAAGTTCTGGGGGTCAAGGGGTCGCAGGTTCAAATCCTGTCGTCCCGACGCGGCGAACGAAGGCGGTACTCGATCATCGAGTGCCGCCCTCGACGCGTCTAGCAGGCGAAACAGCTCCGTTCAGCGATGCAGCCCTGGCCCTGGCGTTTGCTGAGTTGATCTAGCAAAGTGCCCAGAAGATCAATCTGGGACCAATTTGGGACCAGGCGCTGCTAGACCAGCCGCAGCCGTGCACGGTCGGGACCGGCGTTCAGGTGTGCGGACAGCAGGTGACCGGCTTCGGTAACGGCTTGCTGATCGGGGTGCAGGTAGCGCTGGGTGGTGGTGAGCGAGCCGTGCCCGGCGATCTTGCGGAGGTGGTGCAGCGGGACGCCGGCGTCGGCCATCCAGGTCAGTCCGGTGTGCCGGAGGTCGTGACGGCGGAGTCGGTCGAAGCCCAGAGAGGCGACGACCTCGTCCCAGTGCGTGGCGTCGCGCAGGATCGCAGTGCTGAGCCGGCCGCCGCGCGGGCCGACGAACAAGCGGCCGTCGGCCCGCTGTGCAGCCAGAGCGAGTCGACGTTGGACCATCGGGCGGACCTCGGGGATGAGCGGCACGATGCGAGCGCGTTCGCCCTTCGTGCCTTTATCGACCAGTCCGCCGGGCGAGGTTGTGGTCTGGCGGCGGACGGTCCAGAACCATCGCTTGGTGTCGATGTCCACTGCGCGGCAGCCGGAGACCTTGCCGATGCGGGCGGCGGTCGCGGCGGCGAACATGACGATGTCGCCCCAGCCGGGGTAGTGGTCGGCGGAACGGGCGACGAGGGCGTCGGCGAGGGTCTGCAGCGCGGTCCAGTCGGGTAGGGCGAGGCTGCGCGGGTCGTCGAGCTCGTCCTCGATGCGTTGGTACTCGCGCTGCCATCCGCTGATGCGGGCGGGGTTGCGGTCGACGAGACCGTCGCGGAGGGCTTGCTCCATGATTCGCACGAGCATGGCCAACGTGTTCTTGATTGTGGACCGGCTCGTGTCGTCGGCGATCCAGATTCGGACGGCTGATCAGCCCCGAAATTTTCGGACCAATTGAATTGTTGCGTGTTATTCCGCTTGCTGGTGTTGCGTCCACTCGTTGAGGACTTCCTGGGGAGATTTGTAGTCCAACCCGGAGTGGAGCCGGTTCCTGTTGTACCAGAACTCGATGTAGCGAGCAATGTCGGCGCGTGCGTGTGCGCGTGTCGGGTAGGCCGTCCGGTGAACGCGTTCGTTCTTCAATGCGGCGAAGAACGACTCGGCCATGGCGTTATCGTAGCAGATTCCGGTCCGGCCGACCGATTGGCGTATGTCGAGTGCCGCAACGGTGGTGGCGAACTCGCGGGAGCAGTAGTTGCTTCCGCGGTCGGAGTGGAAGATCGCGTCGGGAGCGAGTGTCGTGGAGTTCGCTGCACGGGTCAATGCTTCGACGATCAGTGGGGTCTTGTAGTTGTCGTCCATGGCGTAGCCGACGACCATTTTTGTGTGACAGTCGATTACCGTTGCCAGATAGAGCCAGCCTTCCCAAGTCGGAATGTAGGTGATGTCGCCGACGAACTTCTGGCCCGGCCGCTCGGCGGTGAAGTCGCGGGCGACGAGGTCGGGGATGCGGTGAGTCCGGCCGTCCTGCTCGGTCAGGTTGGCCCGCCGAGGCCGGGGCTGGCAGGGCTGTAGGCCCAGCTCGCGCATGATGCCGCGGACGAGCTCGGGACCACAGGGCACGCCCCAGCGGGTGAGCTGGGCGTGGATGCGGCGGTAGCCGTAGGTCTCGTCGGAGGACTCGAACGCCTCGCGGATCAGTGCGGCGAGTCGCTCGCGTCGGCGCGCGGTGGCCGAGTCCGGCCGCTGGCGCCAGTCGAAGAATCCCGACGCCGAAACCGACAACCAGGTGCACATCTTCTTCACAGGATAGGCGTACTTCGCGTCGCTTGCTCGGCACGAGTCGATGAACTCGTACTTCTCGGCTACCGGGGATCCCGGGCGAAGTACGCTGCCGCTTTTTCAAGAATTCGTTCTCCATGCGAAGTTCGCGAAGTTCGCGCTGGGTCTCGGCCAGCTGGATCCGCTCATGCGGACTAAGCGGAGGCTCGTCGCCGGCGTGGTCTTTGCGGTACTGGTTCACCCAATTGCCGAGTGTTCCTTCGTTCACGCCGAGTTCCCGTGCAACCTGAGCGATCGGGCGTGACCCGTCGATCACCAATCGCACGGCCTCGTCCCGGAACTCGGGACTGAACTTGCGGTACTTCCTCGCCATTCCTTGTATCACCTTCCGGGCCAGATCCTATTGGATCGTGGTCCGAGAACAACGGGGCACCTCACGAGCTTCTCTCGCCACAGCTGAGTAAAGCCGTTCGGCCTGCTTCGAGCAACGGTCGACCTGCGGGAGGTTGGCTGCTAGAGCGCCTGCGGGCGTGGCTGCCCGACCCGTATTTTGACCAGATGTGCAGACCCTTCACCTGATGGACTCGCGCTTCCCGGCGCTGCTGCGGGGCGAGAAGACCGACACCATCAGGCTCGACGAGGGAGACATCGAGCCGGGGTTCCTGTGCTATGTGAACTGGCCGTTCGAGGACCAGCGTGTCGTGGTTTATGTGACCTCGGTGGAGTACCTACCGTTGCGGGAGGTGGCGGGACGGACGCGGGACGACGTTGAGCAGCCGACGCCTGAGGAGTTGCTCGATCGGATGCGCGTCTACTACCCGCAGATCACTCTCGACACGGTTGTTCTGTACGTCGAGCATCTGACACCGGAAGAGACTCGGCGGCGGTGGTCGGGCGTCACCCCGCCAGATTGAGTAGCTGCCGGCGGACGGCGACGGGCGCCTCGCTCCGCTGCTCTCTGGTCCGGTCGAGGTCGCCGGATAATGCCTGGGTTTGCCCCGAGTTTCGTCGAATCGACCTACGTGACCACATCCAGCCCGCGGTCGCGGGTGCCTGCCCAGTCGAGGAGCTGCAGGGTGGGTGTGGTCATGTCGCGTAGCCCGCCTTCTTGCCGAGCGGCGGCGAGCTTCACCGGCGTCCACGGATCGCGCGTTGCTCGGCCTGTTCGACGGCTGCTCGTGCCCGTTCGGCGCCGTCGCTGGTCAGCCGGTAGTAGCGACGTGGGGGAGTGGCGCGGTCGGGGAGGTAGTCGAGGCGGTTCTCCAGCCATCCCCAGCCCTCGAGTCGGACGAGGATCCCGTACATGGTGCCGTGGGCGATGCCGGAGCTCAACGACCACCTCTTTGACAGCCAACTCAGCAACGACGACCGCGACCGCATCGCCTCAGACCACGCGCAACTCGTCGCCGAGATCCGATTCCACGCCGCGGCTAACCCTGCTCCGACGGCTGACGTCCGGCCGGAGCGCAATCGAAGTTGACGGACCTTCTGGAACTCCACGGGGGTCAACTTCACAGGACGTGAGACGGCGTCGGAAGCGGACCGCACTCGGCGAGATCCAGAAGCGCTCGCACGGCCGGGTCTGACCAGCGCTGGAGATCGCCGTGAATGTCGTGCCACGGTGGCAGGTCGGCATCGGCACGCGCCGAAGCCGAGGTAGCATGCGAGGACGGGATGTTGGAAGGCATAGCGGCAAGAATCGGGCGCCATGACGCCGCGGCACAGCGTGTGACCCCCCGAGGCGGGGTGGGGGAATCCCTACGGCTCAGCTCGGCGGTCAGTGTTCGGCGAAGACCGCAAGCGGTGGTGCTGGTCTGTCGGTAGTGACCACTGATGACTGGTATCCGGCCTCAAGGCTCAGCTGACCACCGCGACCATATTCAGCCTCTGCGCAGACTTGATGCTGCTCCGCGAATCGCCGTCGTCACGTTCAACCGTGTGCGCTCTGGGACGTTTGGCGCTCGGTGGGGACTTTCCGTACCGCGTGCTGGGGGAGGTCACCCGCGTGGTCGGGGGCGCGCACCATCGTCACGCCCATGCCGGTCCAGAAAGCGAGCCGGTGCCGGGATGGCTCAGAGTCGTGGAGACGATCGGCAGACATGCACCCAGTGTGAAATCAGCCCCAACAGCGGGGACGCGACCGCTCAGGGAGTGGCTTCCTTACCAGCGGTGCCGATCTGCGCTCGTGGGTGGCGCCTCTAGCGGAGGTCCACCTCGGGATGGTCGACCCAGGCAACTCAGCGGGGCCAAGCCGGAGATCCTGCAGCTTCTTAACGTGGATCCCGACCGCCAGAAGTGACGCCGCTGACTGACGGAAATTGCTTCCGCGGGCGGCGTCACTTCTGGACTCTGGTCAAGCTCTGAGACGCGTACCCGCGCTCACTTGAACTGCCCGTCCTACGGTTAGTCGCAGGTCAGCTTGACGACCGGACTGTACTCCTGCTGGCTGGAAGGCGCTGCTCCAATAGCCTTGCCCTTGCCGTTCTTGTCGCCTTCCTCGAAGTCGCTCTTGAGTCCAACTACGGCCATTTTCACTCGGTAAGAATGAGTGCCTTTGCGACATCCCATCGTTACCTGCTGTGAAACATTTCCGCTGTCGGCGTACTTCCAGAGAAACTCATACTTTCCGTGATTGCGCGTTTCCCAGTTGCATCCCCACGTGCCGCATGCTTTTGTCTGCATTTGAAAAGCTACTTGCGAGCTGCAGGTTCCCCAGCTTTGAAGGGCAATGAGCTATCAGCCCTTACGACGTCCCCATCCACATATGGAGTCCCGATGTCGGCCTTGCCTAGAATCGGCGGTGCGAGCGCCCCCGTGCCGAATCGGACGGCATTGTCGAGTACGCCACCCCATCCCTTACAGGTATCCTTCGGGCTCGCTAAGTAGGCAACGGGGGCGCTCGCCAAGGCGGATCCAGTCCCAACTGTACTCAGCATGATCAGAATTACGGCGAGGACTCCAGAAGTCCACCTCAGATGGTGCTTCATCACTCTCTCCCTTGGTCAGGACTACCCTTGGTACTTCGGGCACTCTTCGTCGTGGTGCTGCCTAGATTGCACACGCACGGCGTGTCAACAACTTCTATGTCCGCACTGCTGCGTGGAATCCGCTGACGTCACGACATGTACATGGCCAATTCTGCCGTGTGTGCAAGTCAGTGCATCGAGTAACTTGCTTGACGATCTGGCCGCGTTATCGCCACGCAGACGCATGAGGCGAGAATCATCAAAAAAGCGTAGTCGCCTGAAGATCGGTTGGGAGCGCCGGCTTTGTCAAGGCTGATGTCACGGCTTCTATTACAGATGGCTAGATGGCCTATGTCAGCCCTGCTCTGGAGCAGGTGCCTGCCGAGCGACGTTGTGGGCGGAACCTGGGCGGCCTGACGCACCCACGGCAATGAGCACGTGCAGGTAGGTCAGATCAGTGATGCCGACCCGGCGTCCCACCCGAGCAACTCGGCCTTCTCGAGGTTCGTCAGTCCCGATCTGCGACTGGTGGAAACCCGGCGAGGCTGCAGTACCCGTGCGTCGGCGGGCGTACGTAGCCAGCGGCAACGAGCAGGTGAAGATAGGAAGGATCGGTGACGCCGACCGCCCGATCGAGTCCAAGGAGCTCGGCCTTGGTGCGGGCTCCTTCGAGCCTCACCTTGACTGCAGAGGCCGTGATGCCGAGTCGGCGGCCGGCCTGCTTGAGTTGCAGTGGCTCGCCGGGAATCAGGGGTGGTGGCCAGGCGAGTATCGCCTCGAAGACCGTCGCGATCGCTTGCTGTTCCGCCGGGGTGAGTGGCCGAGGTGGGTCGGCTTGCAAGGTTGTGCCGGTGGCCTGATTCCGGCCAGAGCCGTCGATGGAGTACTGGTCGCATTCGAGGAGGACCCAGTGGCGGGCGTCGGGTTCAGCGCCCAGAACGCGCAGCCCGATCAGCGGCCAGTGCAGGCGGACATCAGCTGTTGCGCGGAGCGGGGCCAGACCCCAGGGGTGGATGAGGATGCCGTTGCGGGAGGTGTCTTTGATCGTCCAGCCTTCGGACGTCGCGGTGACCGTGGCGACTACGCGGGAGATGCCGCTGTCGACGACATCGACACCGACCACGACGTGTCCGGCTCGTCCAACGGTGACTTGCTGGTCGAGGCTGACGCCGGTTGTCGTAGTCACCGGCGCATTGCTGGGTGTGCCTTCGCGGACGGTGATCCACGCGTCGGTCATGAACCTGCCTCGGGTTCGGGGCTCCTGCAGCCAACGCACATCGCGCCAGCGTCGTAGATGAAGCCAGGATGCCCGGGGGGAGGGGTCTCCCGAGTGCCGCATCATCAGAAGTGTTGAGGGCTGCACCGGTGTCCGGCGTGATCGGTGCTCGAGCCGTAATGTGAACGGGGTGGCTAGCGAATCCATAGCCGTGCAGCCCCTCTCACCGCTTGCCGTGTATGGCTGAGGATTGGTTCGGTCCGTACCGGCTCGACGCCCTTCTGGGCCGCGGTGGCATGGGGGAGGTGTACCGGGCCTTCGACGCCGAGCACGAGCGTGTCGTGGCGCTGAAGCGGCTCGCTCCTCATCTGGCGGACGACCCCGACTTCCGGGCCCGGTTCAAGCAGGAAGCCCGTTTGGCTGCGCGGTTGCGCAACCCGCACATCATCACGATCCACCGGTTCGGTGAGCTGGCCGGGCACCTGTTCATCGACATGCGCTTCGTCGAGGGTTTCGACGCGGGAGATCTGATCAAGGCCGTCGGCCCGCTGGCGCCGCAGCGCACGGTGGCGCTCGTCGAGCAGGTGGCCAGCGCCCTCGACACGGCTCATACGGCTGGGCTTGTCCATCGCGATGTGAAGCCGTCGAACCTGCTGCTTGATCGCGAGGTCAGCCAGCAGCTCGGCGACTTCATCTACCTGGCGGACTTCGGCATCACCCGCTCAAGCGGCAGCACCCGAAGTTACTCGTTGACCCGCACCGGTGCGCTGCTCGGCAGCCTGGACTACATGGCGCCTGAGCAGTTCGACGGTGTGGTCGACAAGCGTGTCGATATCTACGCCTTGACGTGTGTGTTCTTTGAGCTGCTCACCGGCAAGAAGCCTTACCACGGGGCTGGGCTGCCCGCGCTGATGCACGCGCACGTGAACGTGGCACCACCAGAGCCGTCCGGGTTCAACGCCGACCTCGGGACGGCCTTCGATGACGTCATCAGCCGAGGTATGGCCAAGAACCCAGTCGACCGCTTCCACAGCGCGGGCGAGCTCGCCACTGCGGCCCGTGCAGCGCTCGCCGGCGTCGATCCCTCGGCCGAGCGTGAGGGGTCGGACGTCGGGTCGGGAACGTCGCAACGTGCTCGAGATGCTGAGTACGCATTCGTCGTCGAGCAGAAGCAACGCGAGCGGATCGAGTTCTCCGGCCGTCATGTGCTGATCGAGGACGAATTCTCGGATGACGAGGCAGAGGCCGATGCCAGTCGGGAGGGTGTCGCCGGGAACGCTCCGGTGCCGGCCACCGCGACGGTGACCGACCTGGGCGACAGCGTGACAGAGCGACACACACAGGGAGCGGCCGGCGAAGACGTCGACACCGTCTGGAACGCGCCAGGGGACGCCCCCGATGCCGTCGGCGAGGCCTGGGGCGGATCGGATCGTTCCGAGGCGACGACGAGCGGCGGTTCTTCGGCGCGCGCGGTAGCACCGGTGCCGGCCGCCGTGGCGCCGCTCGAAGCCATCACTGTCGAACACGCAAGACGTCCGACGAGCAGCGACAAGTCGGGTCGGAACCGTGTGCTGCTGTCCGCGCTCGCGGTCGTCGCCGTACTCGTACTGGTCGTCGCTGTGATTGCAAATCCTTTCAGCAGCAACGAAGGACCGGGCGGCGACGCGGGAGTCGGACCAGTGTCAGTCGCGCCGCAGGCTGCAGCCCCGGCTGAACCGGCGGCGCCCACGGTTGCCACCAGCACTGGCAGCCCGACCGTTCGCACTGTGCTGAAGGTGGGGCAGAGCCCTCAGGGCGTCGTCGTCTCCCCGGACAGCTCGACGATCTTCGTCGCCAACATCGAATCCCGATTCCTCTCAATGATCAACATGACCACGCCCCCCTTGTCGGCGACGATCCCGATGCCCGGCACCCCGCGGTATGTCGCAGTGAGCCCGGACGGGCTCCACGCCTACGTGGGCATGTACACCGGCGACGGTGCGGACAGCGCCGTCGCGGTCGTCGACACTGCCGGCAAGGCGGTGAGCTCGGTCGTGGCCAGCGGGCCGCAGCCTTACGCGCTGGCCACGGGCCCGAACGGTGACATCTTCGTTCCCAACCACGGCGCATCCGATGTGTCGATCCTCGACAGCGCGACCTTGACAATCGGTCCCACGGTCACGGTTCAGCCGAACCCGCACGGCGTCGCGTTCGCCCCGTCGATCAACCGGGCCTACACCGCCAACCACGAGTCGAACAGCGTCAGCGTCATCGACCTGGCATCGAACACGGTCGTCGACACCATTCCCGTCGGCCAGAGCCCGCACAGCGTCGCGGTGTCCCCGGACGGTCGGCTCCTCGCAGCCGCGAACTTCGCCGACGCGACCGTGACGTTCATCGACACGGCCACCAACAAGGTCACAGGGACCAACCCGGCGGGCACCACTCCGCAACACCTAGCTTTCGCCGCCGACAGCAAGCACCTCTACGTCGTCAACGAGGACGCCGACGCGATCTCCACGATCGACCCGTCCACCGGAGCCATCGTGTCGACCACGGCCGGGGGCAAGAGCCCCCGCTACGTAGCCGCGTCCCCGGACGGCCGGACCATCTACGTATCCAACGGTGACGACGGAACCGTGTCCGTACTCGACGCTTCCGACTCATGATCGTCGGAGCGAGCCACAGCATCTGACGTCAACATCCGCGCTTGGGCGGGACTGCTGGACCGCCGGCCGCGACGAGCTCAGAGCTCACCAGAATCGCTCGATGGCTGCCATCCCGTCGTTCTCGCGGGACCGGCGCAATGGAGAAGTCACACTCTCCGGGCGGTTCCAAGTTTCGGGTCCAGCCGCGCCAGACTGAGCACTACGAGCCCGAGCGAAACGACTGCGGTGATGGCGAGCGCGACCAGGTCGCTCAACCAGGTGCCAGCGAGGTGCTGCCAAGCTGGGTCGACCGGAGGATGTGTCAGGTTGGTGAGCCCAGCTGTCGCGGCGGCCATCGAGAAGCCCCAACGTGACGGGACGAGCCACGCGATCTGGTCGAGCACCGGCCGGTCATGGACGCTGAACAGCCCACCGCACAAGATCAGCTGCGCCATGATCAGCAGCACGAGGAGCGGCATTCCGCGGTCAGCGTTGTCGATGGCCGCGGAGACGACCAGCCCGGTGAGCATGCTGGCAAGGGCGACCGCGACCACAGCGACGAGGTTCTCCAGCGTGCCCCGGCTCAGGACGAGCGCCTCGTCCGGCCCGCTGCGGCCGAGGAGCGCCAGTGCGGTGAACAGGATTGCCTGAAGGCCCGTCACCCCGCCCAGAACGGCAACCTTGGAGGCCACGTACGCGGCGAGCGACAGGCCGACGGCTCGCTCCCGCCGATAGATCGGCCGCTCCTTCACCAACTCGCGGACCGACGCTGCGGCCCCCATGAGCGCCGCACCGAGGATGAGCACCAGCAGCAGCTGGCGCGGTTGCGGATCCCCGGCCGCCAGGGCGGCGCGAGTGGAGAGCCCGGCCGAACCGGGCACCGATCGAGCCAGCAGACTGAGGACCAGAGGAAGAGCCGCGAGGAACCCCATGTATGCGCGGTCGGAGGCGATGACCACCAGGTAGCGCCGCATCAGCACGAAGAACTGCATCAGCTGACGTCGTGCGCCCGCCGGACTTGACGCGAATCGAGTGACCGGCGGCACCGGCGGGCGCCGCAGCGGCGCCACGGTCGCGTGGTGGAGCGACTGTCGAAATTGCTGTGCCCAGTACCCGCCCGGCCGCTCGCTGAGCATCAGGAAGATGTCCGCGAAGTCCTTCTTGCCGAAATAGCGCAGTGCCTCGTCCGGTCTGCCGAAGAAAGCCACTCGGCCGCCGGCGGCGAGGACGAGCACACGGTCGCACAGGTGGACGTTGTCCACGTTATGTGTAGTGACCACGACGGTGCGGTCGTCGTCGGCCAACTTCCGCAGGGTGTGCATGACCGAGCGGTCCAGTCCGGGGTCGAGCCCCGAGGTCGGTTCGTCGAGGAACAGCAGCGACGGCTTGGTGAGCAACTCGAGCGCGACGCTCGTGCGCTTGCGCTGGCCACCGGACAGGCTGCTGATCCGCTGGTCAGCCTGCTCGGTCAGGTCCAGCTCGGCGAGTACCTCCGTCACCCTGCTGCGACGGGCGGCGGCATCGACGTCAGCGGCGAACCGCAGACGTGCGGCGAAGGCCAGCGCTTGGCGGACAGTGAGCTGGGTGTGCAGCACGTCGTCTTGTGGGACGAATGCGAGGCGATGGCGCAGTTCGTCGTAGTCGCGATAGAGGTCGCGGCCGGCGTAGTGAACGGTGCCTCGGTCAGCGGGGCGGTTCCCCACCAGCGCGTTGAGCAGCGTGGACTTGCCCGCTCCACTGGGCCCGATCACCGCGAGCAGACCCCGTCCGGGCAGGGTGAAGCTGACCGACTGGAGAAGTGTCTGTCCCGTGGCTGTGGTGACGGTGAGGTCGTCGGCCGCGAAAGTGCCACCCCCGGACTCGACGAACGGCGACAGACGGCCGCCGCGTAGTTGCAGCAGGCCACGCCCAACCCCGATGACGTCCCGCTCGGTCACCGTCGCATCCGTGATGCGCCGTCCGTTGACGAAGGTGCCGTTGCTGCTCCGGAGGTCGGTGAGCCGCCAACCCTCCGGTGTGCGCTCGAGGCGAGCGTGTCGGCGGGATACCAGGAGGTCGTCGAGTACAACGTCGTTGCCGACTAAACGCCCGATCGTGATGGTCGACAGGCGGGCCTGCTGCATGGCGGACGGTCGGCTATGCGCCACGGTTGTCGACGTGTGGTCGACGTGTGCGCCGACGCCTCGCGGATGCAGTTCGATCCGCTGACCGTTGGACATGCCACCGAGCAACAGCGTCGTCGGGGCGGTGAACGTGACTGCGCTGATTCGCTGGCTGCCGTCGAATGTGCCGTTGCGGCTGTGGTCGACGGCTGTCCAGCCCTGCGAGGCATGTTCGAGGATGAGGTGTCGGCGAGACACCCGCGGGTGGTCGAGGACGAGATCGACACCGGCGCCCCGGCCGAGGACGAACTGCTGGGTCGGAGCGACGGTCACGTGCCGGCCGCCCACGACCACCTCCAGCGCTGCAGCCGCACATGCCACCGTTGTGCCATTCATCGGGGCTGTCCTTCGCTGCTTGTAGTGAATGAGATTTGGTCAGGGATGCGTCTGCTCGCAGAGGCCCTTGATGTGCATGGTCCCGAGCCACGAATCCCCACCGACGGCGACAGCAAGGCGGTAGGTGGCGCACCACGCCCCACTGGTCGCGTCGTTCCCCGCGGGCACGTTCGGTGCCGACCCGTCGGCCTCCGTCGAAGCGGACGTGCTGGACTGCGTCTCCACCCGCACCGTCGTGGAGCCGTCAGTGCCGGACGCCGCCCCGGCGGCCGAACTCGCTGAGTTGGCTCCGGCAGGGGAAGCAGCCGCGGTGGTGCCAACAGTTGCAGTACCTGCCGGGCCTCCCTCGGCGGCGAATGCCAGGCCGGTAGATGCGACCGCCAGTCCGGCGGCGACGGCGACGATGGTGGCAGTACGACGGATGGTGTACACGAGGTCCTCGCTTGTGTTTGTCGGTTCCGACCGGTGCTGTTTCCGGCCGAACACCATTCGACTGCCTTGGCGTGTAGACGTCACTCCTGCTCTGGAGCAGCACGAGCCGTACAGCGCTGGCATCCCATCTGCCACCGGGCTCACGCGGGATGGTCGGCGCGGCGGTCCTGTATCGCCGCGGTCTCGCACACGGGGTGCTGCACATTCTTGGGACCAACGTGGGACCTCACGTCACGGGCGGCGAGTTGCGACCTGCGCGAATGTCACGTCGTACATCGTGTCCCTAGCGCGTTGACGTGCAGAAACGCCTGAACTGAAGTTCTGGGGGTCAAGGGGTCGCAGGTTCAAATCCTGTCGTCCCGACGCGGCGAACGAAGGCGGTACTCGATCATCGAGTGCCGCCCTCGACGCGTCTAGCTGCGAAAACGTCCAACTAGTCGATCACACCTTGCCTGGTGAGATCAACTTTAGATCATCTTCAGCAGATGCCTTCGGGCCTCCATGGGTACCAGGCCCAGATCAACTCATCGCGCACGACGTGCATCGGCGCTCAACTCGAGATTCCGGAACGAGGGAGAGGGCTTCAGATCCGGCAACATCGCTCGTGGGGCGTGTAAGCAATGAGCCTCTGAGCTGCGGCGATGTCGCGTTGCAATCTCGGATCGGCGCCGCACAGCAGCAGTACGACTGATGATCCCCGTAGCGCTATAGACCGCTGGTCAAGGTAGTTGGCAGCGGCCGGTTGCTCTCGATGAGCGCGGCGGTTCTCTCGGCTTAACCCGGTGACGAGCAGGGCCTGCGCGAAGGGCTCGGCGATCCGGCCGATCTGCTGGTCGCCGTCCCCCGAACGTGCACGACTAGTTTGGCAGGCGCACCACCAGCGGTCCTCGGTCGAGATCCGGTCGGTACGCCTCGCCTTTGGCGCGGTGCGGACGCCGAGCTGGAATCGTGCCGAACGAATGCACCCCTAACGGTTGAGGTTGGCCAGGATCGGGCGCATGGTCTCTGCGAGCGCTCGAGGGTGTGAAGCCTGGGGTACGTGCGATCCGGGTGTTTCGATCAGCGGTGCTCGTAGACCGTCGGCGAGCCATCTGGAAGATTCGTAGAAGATGTGGCGTAAGGCTTCTGGGTCGCGATTCTCTACGCCGGTGGCGACCACGCATGGCAGTCGGACGGCCGACAACTCTTCTAGCGTGGGGCGGTACTCGGTGAGGGCTTCGAGTTCCAGGCCGAAGAAGACTTCGCCGTTGCCGAGCATCCTGTTGCGAAGGCTGAGGTCGAACGATTCAAAGACCTCGTCGCCGGCGACCCACCGCAAGAGCAGTTCTGCGGCCATCGGTGGGCCGCCCTTCGCCATCCCCTCCTCGATGAGTTGTCGCAGGCGGACATCATCCTCTGACGGCGTGGCTGTTGCGTAGAGGGGCTCGTGGAAGATCGCAGCACGCAGCACCTCAGGGTGACGCAGCACAAGGCTGGTGAGGATAACCGCGCCTTGGCTGTTGCCGTGAGCGACGGCTGGAGCGAGATCGAGTGCCGTGAGCAGTTCGGCGGCGTCGTCGGCTTGCTGGTCGATCGGGGCCGCCGTCCAATTCTTCGGTCGAGGACTGCGCGAGTTGCCGCGGCGGTCGTAGGTCAGCACCGTGTAGGCGTCGAACAGGGTTTCGGCAACCTCAGTCCAGAGCCCGGCGTCGCCGGTAAAACCCGAGATGAACAGCAGGGCGGGGCCACGTCCCCGAAGCTCGTAGTAAAGAGTAGTGTCGTTGACCGAAATTAAGGCCATGTCGATCCCCTCCCGACGTTCACCTGCGGAACTCCTCGATGAATCCGCAGCTACTTTACGAGTTCTGTCGGCAAATCCGGTGGCTCGAATGTCGGCTGAGTAGATTAGTCGTCCTACTGGGACGCTCGAGCCGCAACTCTAGGCCGATGCGACGTTCGACGTGCAATACGTGCCCCGCTCGACGCCGTCCAGCAGAGGGGTGTCGACGGGATCGTGTGTCGTAGGGTGGCAAAGTCTCGCTATGCACCGTTGAAGCTGTCACTCGGTCTTCTTGAATGCCCACGCGGGCTACTCGGACGATGTGGCTGTGCAGATCTCAATCGTGAGCGAAAGTCTGCCGGCGAAGAGGACCTGAACTGCGGTCATCAATTGTTTCGGTCGAGTCTGCGTATCGAACGCGGTGTTTCCCTTCGCGGCAACTACTTGCCGATACCCGCCGTGGCTGTCCGTGATCACGAGTTCGGCGGTTGGGTTGGTCAAGTCTGGGCGGACGCGGGATCAAGGATGGCCTCGACTTTGCTCACTCGGTCTGCGGGAAACCCGCTCAGCTCGGCGTGCTCGTAGACGGCGCGTTCGTTCTCGGCGATGTAGACGCAGTACACCTTGTCGCCGGTGATGAAGCTCTGCTGCCATTGAGCCCTGGGCGCCATGGTGGACAGGACGTCGTTCGACGTCTGTGCGGCTGCGCGCAGCTCCTCGGCCGACTGCGAACCGATCCCGGGGATCTCGCGTTCGATCATGTACTTGGGCATCGCTGTTCTCCTTCGTTGCGGCCTCCGGGTCGGTGGCCTGGAACGAAAGCTAGGGTGCGCGAGGCAGTGTCCGAATCGGCGGCATTGCGCAGTCACAATCTGGACTAGTGGGTAGGACTACCCATTGCCAGTTGCGATGCCGTGTTCGAACGCGTAGGCGGTCGCGGCGCTGCGAGAGGAGATGCCGAGCTTGGTGTAGATGTTTGACAGGTGTCGGTGAACGGTCCGCTCGCTGATGAACAGCATCGCGGCGACGTCGCGGTTGCTGCAGCCGGTCGCGACGAGCCGGAGCACCTCGATCTCGCGGGCGGTCATACCTCCCGGCAGTGCTCTAGGGCCGCGAAGGCTCGCCACGCGTCGTCGGCCCGGCTCTGCTCCGAGCTGCGCGAACACTGCATCGGCCGCGTTGAGCTCGAGCGCAGCGGCGTCCTCGTCGCCGAGGCTGCGGTAGGCCTCGGCGAGCAGCAGCCGAGTATTGGCCGCATGGTGGGTCGCGTCGAGATCCTGCCAGCGACGGCACGCGGCGCGAAGCATGGTGACGGCCTCTGGTGCCGCGCCCTCGCGGAGTAGCAGGGCGCCGCGGGCTTGCTGGACGGCGGCGGCGAGCCCGGAGCTTTCATAGGTTGCCGCAGTCTGTTCCAGTTCCGTGCACGCCGCCCGCGCTGTTTCGAGGTCGCCGGCCGCCAGTGCAATCTCGACTTGGGCGACGCAGAGCCGCGCCCGTGGCAGCGGGGGCACCAGCACGGCGAGCGCGGTTCGGATCGACGCGGCTGCGGTGTCGGCGTGTCCTTGAGCGAGCCGCACCAGCGCCAGACCGGGCTGGGGGTCGCGGCCGAGTTCGTGGGCGCGCCGGAACGCGTCCTCGGCACCGACGAGATCGCCACGCAGCCGCCGGATCTCACCGATCTCGTAGTGGCCCTCGGCGATCGTCCCGATATGAACATGAGCCATGTCCGCGCAGGCCTGGGTGGCCTCGCGCTCCGCCTCCTGCCACGAGCCCCGCGTGTGCAGTATCTGGGCACGGTGAACTCTGCAGATTCCCCGGTAGAGACCCGCGTCGGGGATGCCGTCGCACCAACGGCTTGCGGCATGGGTCCACTCACCGGCTCTTCGTAGCTCGTCGAGTTCGTAGCAGGCGTCCATCAGGTGGCAGTAGACGGCGCCGGTCCACACCGGATGCAGCCGCCCGGAGAGCGCGTCGAGCATGGCGGCGTCGAGCAGCGCCATCCCGTCGGCCACCGAACCCCGCTTCACCAGCGCACGGCCCCTGCCGATCAACGAGAGCGCGACCAGGCTCGGGTCATCGAAACGTCGGCCGATCCTTCCCACCTCATCGGCCCACGACATCGCTTCGTCGAGGTCGCCGACCGACATCGCCGCGAAGATCCGGAAGTAAAGGGGGTAGCCGTGCGCAGGGCCCTCAGGGGCATTGTCGAGCAGGCGCCGTGTCCGCTGCATCCAGCCCGAGCCGACGGAGGTGTCGCCGCGTTCCAGCGAGTGACAGGCCAGGAACATCGCTGACATCGCTGCCCGAGAAAGATCTTCCGATGCCACGTAAAGGTCGTGGGCCCGCTTCCACGCGTCGAGAGCCGCATCGATCTCACCGAGCCACCACGCCGACTCGGCCAGTGAGTACCACTGGTCTGCGGACAGGCCTCCCATCTGGCCCGCCGCCCGGAACGACGAGAACGCAGTCGCCCAGTCGTTGTGTGCGAACGCGCGCTTCGCAGTGTCAAGAATGTCGGCTACGTCCCTGGGTGACACCCCTCGAACCGTAGCGCCCTCGGCGCGATATCGGGACCCGTTGGCGCCCGCTAGTGAATTCCTGGCCGAATGCTGACGGAGCGAGCGATGACAGCCATTGCGCTCCTTGATCCATTCTTGGGCAATGCGTCGCGCTAGGCTAGGACAGCGGGTGACTTGCCGATCTTGATCTGCCGAGGAGTGTCCGAGGAACCGGACAGGACCGGGACGGGGCATGCGTTCGCCGAGCTCACGTCCCCACCTGGAGCCTGCATCTTGACCGAGAGGAGTTGGCGCCCTGGCTCTCGTCGCTGTAAATCTTGAGCGCAATGTTGTACAGGTCAGAGTTGCAGGCGGACAGTGGTCCAGTCGTGGCGGGGCGCTGAGGGGTCGGTGATGTCTTGGAGGGCCCAGCCGAGGATCGTCGTGCTTGACGGTACGCGGTAGACCCAGGTCATGTCCGACTCGAAGCCCGACTGCAGGTTGTCCTTGCACTCGGGATTGCCCTTGAGCTCGTACAGGTCGTCGATCGGGTCGAAGTTCCGCTGCTGAGTGTCCACGACGCCGTCTTGACTGGCAGGCTGCAGGTCAAATCGATGCTGGCCTTGGCGTTGTTCACCACGTGGGTCTCGACGATGACGTACTTCGCACCTGAGCCGGCTGATGTCTTGGTGTAGCTCTCGTAGCCCGATCCCGGCCGAAGTTGCTCTCGTTCATCTGAATGGTGTCGGTCGTGCGGATCGCCTTCACAGTGATGGCGATACCGCCGTTGACGACGGTGCTGCCCACCTCGTTCACCTGGGTGGTCGGTGCTGTCGGTGCCGCATCGGGCTCGAGTACGTCAGGCGCGGATGCGGGCTCGACCAGTTGCTGGGGCGCCGGTGCGCCTCCTGCAGAGAGGGACGCCGTAGGTGCGGCGGGGGTCGACGCGCCGCTACTGCCCACGGTGATGCCGGCCATGAAGGCCACCACAATGCCGACCATCAACGGCCACCGCCGTCACTTCCCCGGGGTCGGGGCGGGCGGGGGAGCCGGGTAGTCGGCGTTTCGTTGGGGCGGCACCACCTGGTAGCCCGCTTGTGCTCGCTTGCCGCGTGGGGCTGAACGGTTCGGGTACGGCTGGGTCATCGACACTCTGATGTATCAAAGACGGACCTCGGGAGGTCGCATCAGCGGGAGTGCCGTTACCGGTTCTTGAGGTGGGCGCGACCAGCGACGAGCATCTGCAGCGCGGGTACTCGTCGGAGGTTCGCTCGGCTCAGAGTCGCTGAGGCAAGGTCGGAGCGGCGGTGGGAGTACGTCGACCGGGCGGGTGTCGCTCTGCCACTGCTTTCGCAGTTCGACCTCCCGAACTGTCGGCAGCTAAACCCTGGACTGCTCATTGGGGTGTCAGCAGATCAGGTGATGTCGGGTAACGGTGTCGTAGCACCGGGCGACACTGTGATCGACAATCTCGATCACTCCGAAGCCTCGATGACGCAGCCCTTCGACCCCCACCAGTACGGCCAGCAGCAGGCCCCCACGCCGGGGTGGGCTCCGCCGGGATCTGTGCCGGACCCGCGGCAGTGGCAGCAGATGCCGCCGTACGGCGCGTACCCGCCGCCCCCGCCGCCTGCACCGAAAAAGCGGAAGTGGCCGTGGGTCGTTGGTGGGCTGTTCGTGTTGCTGTTCGTGGTTCCCGCGCTTGGCAATAGCAGGAGTTCGTCGACGCCGCCGTCGACCACGGTCGCGTCCGCGCCGCCCTCAGCTGTGGCGGCGGCCCCGGCTGTCCCGCTCAAGGCCGTCGACGACGACGCGCCCGCAGCGGTCACGTCAGGTCCGAAGACGTCGTTCGGGGACGGCACTTGGGTCGTCGGGGAGGACATCGTGCCGGGCAACTACAAGTCGGCCGGCGCGCAGTCGGGGCTCTTCGAGTACTGCCAAATCACCACGCACTCCGACGAGAACGCAGAGTCGTCCTTCCTGGATTGGAAGAACGCGAATGCCGATGAGCCGATTCGGGTCAAGGTGTCCGGCAAGGTGAAGTCTGTGAAGGTGAGCGGCTGCGAGGACTTCGTCAAGGTTGGATGAGCACGCGACGGGGCCGGGCGACGCCCGTTCCGGCGATCACGAGTCTCGCGAGGAGCTGTACACGCCTTCGAACTTCCGCGTGTCGCGCTCGTTGCTTCGAGACTGGGCCGGACGAACCTGGGACCAACTTGGGACCACACGTCACGGCCAATGGGTCGCGGCCTGCGCTCTTCCCCGTCGGGCAGAGTGTCGGCCGCGAGCACGACCGGCTCGGCCCGCCCGAGGGAGCAGTCGTTCTCGATCGACAGCTTCACCGGTCGGCCTGGTGGACTGGTCTGGCAGACGTGGAGTGGCCGTGATCGGGTTCCGGCTCGGTTGGGGTCAGGACGTGCCGGGCAGGGCGCGGATGCGGGTGAGAACCTCTTCGAGCAGCTCGTCGCCGGATGGCAGGCGTAGGGTGAGCGCGCCGGCGTGGCGGACCGGCCGGGCCGGGACACGGATCAGCCGAGGCTCCACGGTGCGATCATCGGCTGGCCGTCGCCGACACCGTTGTGGGTGCCAGAAACGCCGCACATGTCAGGCGACCTGCTGGTATTCGTCTATCAGTCCGCCGAGCCGGTCGTGCCGTCGGAGGCACCTGCCGCTACCAACGGAGAGCGCGAGGCTGGACCGTTCCACAATGGGAGGATGGCCTCGATGGCGGGGCCGCCGAAGCCGTAGGCGGGCGGGTGGGTCACGCAGTGTCGCGGCGGGCCCGACGCTGCTCGCCGCGTTGGGCCGGCCCGGCGCGGCGAGGATCTCAGCGACGGTGATCGTATACGGGCAGGGCTCCCGGCGGCGCGCATATCGTCGATCATCGTTCGCATGTAGCGCGCGCCGAGCTCGTTGAGTTTGATCCGGCCGTCGACGGCGACGAGCGGTCGTGGACCGGGCGAGCCGAGCTCGATCCCGAGGCTGCCGCCCGGGTGCACAACGTCCGCCTGCACTCCCGCGCGCGGCGGGGCCCAGCAAGTGCACCGTTCCGGTTGGCGGAACGATTTGCTCTCGGTCCCAACAGAGGCACGCTACCGTCCTACGTAGCGACTTGCCCTCACAGTGGAGGAGGCACAGCGCGATGCGAACCGAGACGTCCGACGTGCCGATGATCGCTCTCAAGGAGCCGGAAGAGACCGGCTGTACCAGCGCGCCTTGGCGACGCCGGACGGGTCGGGCCGGCGGGGGAGCGTTGTGTCGCCCAGATCGTCGGGGGTGGGGCGCATGACGATCCTCGACGCCGAACGTTTTGGAGCGATCTCGCTCAGCCACCTGCCGTGGGCACTTCGTCTGGACGGCGCTGAAGTGCCGCGCACGCGCGAGGCCGACCTCGGTGGGTCGCGGGTGGTGCGGTGCCGCATCGGGGCGATGACAGGCCGTCGATCGCCGTCAGAGATCCGGCAGACATCCGGAGAATTCGTCGCGCTGCTGATCGTGCACCGCGGTGAGGAGACCCTGACGCAGGGCGGTCGGAGTGCGACGGTGCGGCCCGGCACCGCCGCGCTGTGGGACGGGGTACGCCCGGTCGAGTGTGGAACGCCCAGCGAGCTGGTCAAACACACCTTGTTCATGCCACGTGAACTGATGCGCGACCTCGTCCCGAACGTGGAGACCTCGGTTGCGCGGCAGGTGCCGGCATCGACGAGCCTCCGACTGCTCACATCGTGGTTGCAGAGCTCGATGCGGGAGACAGACCTCGACGCCGTTGGAACGCGGGCTGCTGAACGCGTGACAATCGATCTCGTGCGATCGGCACTCGGAGCGCTGCACGACGGCCCACGGGACACGCGCATCGTTCGATTGCTGCAGGTCAAGGACTTCATCGAGCGCCATCTCGCCGATCCCGACCTCGATCTGCCGACCGTGGCTCGGGGAAATTCGATGTCCGTCCGCTACCTACACCTGCTCTTCGATTCGACGGGAGAGACGGCGGGGCAGTTCCTGCGCCGCCGCCGACTCGACCGTGCTCACGAGCTGCTGCTGGCGCCCGGCGCCCCGGTCTCGGTGACCGAGGTGGCCGTCCGTACGGGATTCGACAGCCCGTCGACGTTCAGCCGGGCCTACCGGAACCGGTTCGGCGTCTCCCCGCGGGAGGCGCGCCGGCGCGAGGCCTGAACTCTGCACGACTCGTCAAGTTCCGTGCCGTCTGGGGCATGCCCTTTGCTCTGCCGACGAAGAGCCTGTTCCTACCCGGACTCGACGACGAGGAGGCAGGATGACGGCGACCACCACAGCCGGCACAACCACGGGGAACGCGCTCTTCCAAGAGGCGCGGATCGGTTCGATGACGCTGCGGAACCGACTCGTACAGGCACCGATCTTCACCCAGTTTGCGACAACCTGGGGGGAGGTCAGTGAACGGCTCATCGAGTACCACCGCGCACGGGCGCGGGGCGGTGTCGGACTGATCATCACCGAGAACACCTCTATCGACTGGGAGCTCGGCCGCACCGTCGGCAACCCGATGCGGATCGACCACGACCGCTTCCGGGCCGGGCTGACCGATCTCGTCGAGGCGGTGCACAACGAGGGCGCGAAGATCGCCGTCCAGCTGCATCACACGGGTCGGCAGAACTCGCAGGGCAACACCGAACGCAACGAGCCGCCGATCGCCCCGACCGCGGGCATCACGAGCGCGTTCGGCACACCGCCGCGGGCGATCGAACTCGACGAGATCCCGGGACTGGTCGATCTCTACGCCCAGGGCGCCCGCCGTGCTGTCGCCGCCGGCTTCGATGCAGTCGAGTTGCACGGAGCTCATGGATACCTGCTGTCCCAGTTCCTCTCGCCGAAGACGAACAAGCGCGATGACGGGTACGGCGGGTCGTTGCAGAACCGGGCGCGCTTCGCACTGGAGGTCGTCGCCGCGGTGCGGACGCAGATCGGGCCGGACGTGCCGCTGCTCTACCGGTTGTCGGTCGAGGAACCCTACGAGGGCGGACTCTCGCTCGAGGACGGGCTCCTGTTCTGCGAGATGCTCGATCCGCACGTCGATGCCCTCGACATCACCGGCGGCAACTACGACACGGCCATGACCCTGCTCCCGATGGTTCCGCCCGGGTCGCTGCTGTCGTACGCGAAGGCGGTCAAGGCGCGCGTGTCGGTCCCCGTCATCGGGGTGGGCCGGCTCACGTGGCTGCTCGACGACCTCGAGAAGGCCGTCGTCAACGGCGAACTGGACTTCGTCGCGCTCGGCCGTAGCCAGCTCGCCGACCCGGAGACGCCTCGCAAGACCGAGCTGAAGGAACCGCAGCGGGTACGCCGTTGCATCGCGGTCAACGAGTGTGTGTCCCGTTGGATGTTCAACGGCCAGCGCACGCAGTGCGTCATCAACCCGGCGCTGTCGCAGGAGAAGCGGGCCGCCGACGCCCGGCGAACCGTAGGACGCGCCAGGCACGTCCTGGTGGTCGGCGCGGGGCCGGCAGGGTGCGAGACGGCGCTGCTCCTGGCCGAGCGCGGACACAGCGTCGAGCTGGTCGAGCGCGCGGACCGGATCGGCGGGCAACTGCACGCGTGGAGCGCCGCCAGCGTGTTCCGCACCGAGATCGGCAACATGATCGCGTTCTACGGGCACGAGCTGGAACGTCTCGGGGTCGATGTCCGGTTGGGCGTGGACGCCACCGGTCTCGACCTGACCGGATACGACGACGTGCTCCTCGCGACCGGAACCGAATACGCGACCCGTCCGGACGGCACGGTCGACGCCGTCGCGATGCTCGCCGACCGCACACTTCCCCCGGCCGACGACCTGTCGGTGTTCGGCGCAGGGGAGACGGCGATGTTCGCCGCACTCTGGCTGGCCGAGCAGGGCAAGCGGGTCACGCTCTGCTCACCTGCCGGCGACGTCGGCATCGACACCAACGACATGCAGCGCGGACACCTCGCCGGGCTACTGGCCCAGCTCGGCGTGACGACCCGTACCGACGTGCAGCCGCCTCCGACCGGCACGGTCGTATGGGCCGGCGAGCGCGTCGCATCCGCCGTCCTCGCCGACCGGGTGGACGGCGAACACGTCCAGGTGGTCGGGACGCGCCTGCGCGGCGGGCGGATGTACGAGGCGACCCAGTCCGGGTTCTGGACCGCGGCGCGGATCTGAGGAGGATCGATGAGCGTCATCCGAGCCGTCGAGCACATCGGGCTGACCGTTCCCGATCTCGAGCAGGCGACCACATTCTTCGCCGCGGCGTTCGACGCCGAAATGCTCTACGACATGATCGACGAGCCGCTCGGCGGCCCGGCGATCGAGAAGGGCCTCGGGGTCCCCGAGGGCGCAGTGATCACAGCGATCCGCATGCTGCGCCTCGGCAACGGCCCCAACCTCGAGCTCTTCACCTACTCCGGTGTCCCGCAGCGCGACCCGGTCCGGCCGAGCGACTACGGACTCCAGCACTTCTGCGTCTACGTCGACGACATCGACGCAGCGGCCGAGCAGCTCGAACGGGCCGGCGGCCTCTTGCTCAGCAGCCCGGGAGAGCTACCCGGCGGCGACGCCGGGGCCGGCAACCGCTACGTCTACGCCCGCACGCCGTGGGGCAGCACGGTCGAACTCGTCACCTACCCCTCCCCGCAGGCCTACGAGGCCACCACCGACCTGCGCCGCTGGCGCCCGGAGGTCTGACATGAACCCGCGCTTCGAGCTCGCGCACCTCGCCCACGCCGAACTGCTGACTCCCAACATGGAGGGCACGCTCTGGTTCTTCACCGAGCTCCTCGGCATGCGCGAGGTGGACCGCCAGGGAGACTCGGTGTACCTGCGCTGCTACGAGGATCCCTACCACCACAGCCTCAAGGTCACTGCTGCGGACGGGCCAGGCCTGGCCAACCTCGGGTGGCGCACGACCTCCCCCGAGGCGCTCGAGCGCCGCGCCACAGCCCTGGACAAGGCAGGACTCGGGCGGGGCTGGACGAAGGGCGACCTCGGGGTGGGGCGCACCTTCGCGTTCGCCTCGCCGGACGGACATCCGATGGAGCTGGTGTGGGAGGTCGAGAAGTACCTCGCGCCGCCCGAGCTACGCTCACCGATCCTGACCCGGCGCTCCAAGCGCCCCCTGCGCGGCCTGCCACCGCGCCGGCTCGACCACGTCAACCTGATGGCATCGGACGTGACGGTGCAGAAGGAGCTGTTCGAGCAAACCCTCGGGTTCGGCACCCGTGAACGGGTCGTCGACTTCGCGCACGGCGACACCGAGATCGGGGCGTGGATGAGCGTCAACATCCTCGGCCACGAGATGGCGATCATGCTCGACTCGACCGGATCGAAGGGACGACTTCATCACCTGGCGTTCTGGTACGGGGTGCCGCAGCACAACACCGACGCCGCGGAGTTGTGCCGCGAATACGGGATCCAGATCGAGGCCGGACCCGATGTGCACGGCATCACTCAGGGTGCGTTTCTCTATGTTTTCGAGCCCGGGGGCAACCGAATCGAGCTGTTCGGCAACTCCGGGATCCTCGAACTCGAGCCCGACTTCGAGACCGTCACCTGGGACCTCGCGGACTTCGACACCGGAATCGCCATCGGTGGTGCGACGCTGCCCGCGGAGACCTACTTCGTCTACGGCACGCCTCCCGTCGCGGGACAGGAGTCGTTGATCAAGCCCTCCGTGATCGGGACCCGCACCACCACCAAATCGGCCGTCCCGATTCGGTGAGCGGTCGATGCGCCATGCTGTGACGCCGGGCCGGTTGTCCGAGCGGCGACTCGACTCGGCATGATGCGGCTGCCACGACGAGGTCGTCTACGACGATCGTCGTCGCCGATCCGGACTGTCGTAGCGTGGAGGAGACGCCGCCGCGCATCACCTGAGAGAGCCCGAGCGCGGCTGTGAGAACTGCCGGAGCGAAGCCAGCGGTGTCGACGCGCGAGGCCTTACTGGTGATCGAGACGCGGCGACGGCTCCGACATCCCCGCAACAACCGGTCGGCGGCAGTGACCTGAGCGCCTCTGCACCGACCCCGGATCCGCCTCCGAGTCGCTGTCGAGCCAGCTCAGTTGACAGCAACGTTGACTGCAACGGCCCCGGGTTCAGGGGCATAGATCGACGTCTGCCGAGACCGTCTCTCCAGCTCAGCGTACTTCCGCAGCGGTCGCCAAACGCCGAGACCGAGCCTGGGGGTCATCCATGAAGGAGCGGGGCCGGTCAAGTCGTTGCTGAACGGGGCTTGGGCCGTTTTTCTGATGGTTCCGGCCGGGTTTTGGGCAGGCGTGTATAGGGCGTCGCGGTCAAGGCGGAGCGCCCGGAGGCGGAGCCGAGGACGTACGGCGGCGACGTCGTGGGCGTCATGCTGGTCGGGCCGGGACGACGGGATGTTGGGGACGTTGTCGTAGTGGGTGGTCGCGATTCACCACGGTCGAGCCCGTAGTGGGGGGCAGGCCGGGGTTCGGCTGCCGGTCATCCATTCGCCCCGCGAGCGTTGAGGTCACCGCTTGGGGCATGGTGTGGTGCGACCTGGATCGGGCGGGGTCAATCAAGGCCTCGGCTGCGCCGCCAGCTGTCGGGAGCCATACCCCCAGGCGACCACGCGCCCGATCGGACCGAAGATCATGCCGCTCCTGATCGCGTTCCCGTTGGGGTGGGTCGGGGTTGGAGGGCGCGGATGTGGCCGTCGCGCAGCCCGTAGTAGGCGAGGGTGAGCAGGCGGCGGGCGACTGCGACGGTGGCGATGTTGCGACCACGGCGGGCGGTGATCTGCGCGCGGGTGCCGGCCAGCCAACCCACTGATGCCGGGACGCGTTGCGCGGCTTCGACTGCGGCCCAGCGGAGCTGGGTGGAGCCCTATTTATCTGTGGCAACCCGGGACGTCCACTCGCTGGTTGCCCAGTGATTTCGGGATCTTCTCGGCGGTGGTTGACCGCGCCAGGGTGGTGTCGGGGTCCAGGCTCGGGCGGTAGCCCGACCGCGTAGCGGCCGGAGGGCCTGGGCGGCGGCGCCGGGCTGGCGCATCATCACCGGGCGTCGGAGAAGATCACTTGAGCGGATCAGGTGTGGTGCATAAGAGTGCTCCTTGCGGGGTTGGGCCTGGCCGCGGGTTTCCCGGGTTGCGTCGGGCGCCCCTGCTTATCTGGGTGCTCGGCCCGGAGCCCGGGTCCGGCGACAAGATGGCGATCGGGGTGTCTCAACGGGCGCGGCCGCTCGTTCTTGGTCGGCTGTCCGGCGCGAAGGCCGGCAGCAACAGGGTTGCCGGGAGCTGACCGCGGGTTCATCGGCGGGAGTGGGCGCGACACGCAGTTCCGGGGGTGCACGGTCAGGCGGCGGGGGCGAGGACCTGGTCGTCGAGGTTGCGCAGGGTGTGGTGGCAGCGGCGGGCGAGTTTGCGGGCCATCGACAGCAGCGCGAGCTGGCCGCCGAGGCGGGCTTTGACCTGCTGGAAGTAGGTGTGGTCGGGAGAGCTGGGCCGTCCGGCGTAGACCGCGGCCTCATAGAGCGCCCAGCGCAGCATCGGGTGTCCTTGCCGGGCCAGGTGCCCGGCGCTGCGCCGGCCGTCGGAGGAGTAGACTGTGACGTCGAGTCCGGCGTGGCGGACCGCGTCGTCGGAGCTGTGGAACCGGCGGGTGTCGCCCATCTCCGCCCAGATAACCACCGCGGTCAGCGGCCCGACCCCGTAGTGCGCGGCCTGCAACGCTCGGCAGGCCGGTTGGCGGCGGCCGAGCGCGCTGATCTGCTCGCGCACCCGGGTCATGTCCGTGGTGAGCCGGTCGACCTGGCGCAGGGCCACGTCGACGGCCGTGCGGGTGGCTGGGGACAGCTCCGCGACCGCCAGGCGTTCCCGCCCGGCCGCGGACATGGCCCCGACGTCGAGGTCGGGTGCGCCCAGGTGGAACAGGCTGGCGTGCACCCGCTGCAGCCAGCCGGTCCGCTCATCGAGCAGGTCTTTGTAGAGCCGGACCAGCGCGCGGGCCTCGAGCACCGGGGTCGGCGGGATCCACGACTCCGGGATCCGTCCCTCGAGGAGCAGCTCACGCAGCAGCTGGGCGTCGCTGCGGTCGGTCTTGGCCCGCCGCTTCGGGCCGCGCCGGGCCGCGGTCTCGGCCGGCTCGGCGACGTGCGCGGTGATTCCCGCCCGGGCCAGCTCCTCGGCGACATACCGCCAACCGGTGCAGCCCTCCAGCGCGAACGCCACCTGATCCCGGCCGGCGAACCGTTGCAGCCAGTGGCGCAGCCGTTCCCGGTTGGCCGGGGCGATCCGGCCGCGCACCACCTCGCCGGAGTCGAGATCGACGTAGTCGAACGTCAGCTGGGCTCGATGGATATCGATGCCACCCACGACCGCCATGATGACCTCCCACGCTCGCGGCCACTCGGGAACGGAAGCCGCCGCCGCGGCCGCCACATCCCATCTTGGTGATCGGGCCGCGGTGCACGGTGGTGTCGGACTCGCGGTGGCCTGAGGTGTCGTGGAACCGGCGCTCCCTCGCCGGACGACGGCGGCTGCGCGTGAAGAGCCGGGCTTCCACGTCGTGCTGCCGCGGCCGATCCGAGCACCGCCGACCCCGCCGTGCCCAGCCCGACCGTGTTCATCTCTCTCGATCAACCCTTCGCAGCGACCGTCAACGCCTCCTACAAGCCTGTGGGTGCCCGAAAATGTTGCTCGCGGGGCCTCCTTGACGCGGTCAATGCCGACGCCCTGGTCGGCGCGTCGGCCCGCAGGCGAAGCCAAGGTCCATTCCAGGCGAGCGTTCGTCGCGATCAGAGCAACTTTGATGCGTGAGCTGTCGAACATATACTGCTGCTCGGATGCGGTGGTTGGGAGGTCGTTTGTGACGCTGCCGGATTGGGTGTCGGGTGATGTGGATATCAGTCGCCCGAGCGCTGCGCGTGTTTACGACTACTATTTGGGCGGCTCGCACAATTTTCCGGCTGATCGGGAGATGGCTCGGCAGGCCATTGCGCTGTGGCCCGAACTGCCGCGGATCATGCAGGCCAATCGGGCGTTTATGCGGCGGGCCGTGCGTTATCTGATCGGCCAGGGCGTCAGTCAGTTCCTCGACATTGGGTCGGGTATTCCGACGGTCGGCAATGTGCACGAGGTGGCGCAGGCGGCCGATCCGGAAGCGCGCGTGGTGTACGTCGACGTCGATCCGGTCGCCGTTGCGCACAGCCGGGCGATTCTGGCAGGCGACGATCTTACGGAGGTCGTGCACGCCGACCTGCGGGATGTGCAGGGCGTGCTGGAGGACCCCCGGACGATGCGCCTGCTGGACCTGTCCCGGCCGGTCGGCGTTCTCATGGTGGCGCTGCTGCACTTCGTGCCCGCTGCAGCCGACCCCGCCGGTGTCCTGGCACGCTATCGTCGGGCGATGACGCCCGGCAGCTACCTGGCCGTCTCGCATGCCACGCACGAGGGGCAACCGGATCAGGCCGGTCCACACGTTGCGCTCTACCGACGCACCGGCACACCGATGACGATGCGCTCGCGGGCCGAGGTCGCGGCGTTGCTCGATGGCTTCGACCTGGTGCCCCCCGGTGTGGTGTTTCTTCCTCAGTGGCGTCCCGAGCCGGGCAGCGTCGGTGCCGATCAGCCCGAACGCATTGCGGGGTTCGCTGCGGTGGGCCGCCGTCGGTGAGGGTGGCCGGCGGCGCCGGTGGCGGGGACGCTGCCGCCGCTGCGCGATACTCCTTCGCGCGGCACTGGGCCGAGCAGGTCGCCGGAACCAGCTATGTGCCCTGGGGCCCGGCGGAGCTGTCTGACTACCTGCTCGGCCTGCTCGATCGCCTGATGGAGCTGCTGTCAGCGTTCGACTACGACGCCGACGCGGTGAGTCAGGTCGGAGCCGACCTCGTTCGAGCCCACTTCACCGGCAGCGAGACGTTGCAGCAAACGATGGTCGTGCTTGGCGAGGGACTTCCGGCGCTGTTCGGTCGTCCACGACCGGCCTACCTCGATCGGCGGCTCGTTCAGGCACTCGGGGCGCTGGCCGCCGGGTACGCAACCGCGCTACGCGACCGAGCACTCGACGAGCAAGATGGCATTCATCGAGCCATGCTGATGGCTACCCGACAGGCCGAGAAGCGGCTCGCGGTCAGCGAGGCCCGGTTTCGCACGATGTTCCGGGAGGCTGGTCTTGGCATTGCCATCGGCGACCTGGCCGGTAATATCACCGATGCGAATCCGTCACTGCTGCAGATGTTCGGGTACACCGCCGACGAGTTCACCCGCCGCAATGTCAGCGAGATGGTCCATCCCGAGGACGCGCCGAGCATCTGGCAATCCTACGACGAGCTGGTAGCTGGGAAGCGCGATCATTTCCGAGTCGAGAAAAGATTCTTCCGGAAGGATGGCGGCATCATCTGGACCAATCTTACTGTGTCGCTGGTTCGTGACGACACCGGCGCACCGTCCTACCAGGTCGCGCTGCTCGAGGACATCGGCGAGCGGCGTCGGCTCCAGTCCGAGCTGGAATACCTCGCCTACCATGACGCACTCACCGGTCTGCCCAACAGAACGCAGCTCTGCAAGCGGCTCGACGCGATCTTCGCTCGGGATGAGCCAGGCCTGCGGATCGGCCTGTGCTGCATTGATCTCGACGGCTTCAAGGCGGTCAACGACAGCCAGGGCCACGACGTCGGCGACCAGCTGCTGGTTGCGGTCGCCAACCGCCTGACCCACCTTTGCCCCGGGCCCGGGCAGCTGGTGGCTCGAATGGGCGGCGACGAGTTCCTCGTCCTCGTCGAGCGCACGAGCGCGGTGGACCAGGTCGTTGAGCTCGTCGAGCACATCCTCGCCGCGGTGGTTACTCCCGTGCACGTGAGCGGCCACGAGCTGGCCATCACGGCCAGCATCGGCATCGTCGAACAATCGGTCGCCGACACCACCCCGGCCGACCTCATGTCAGCGGCGGATATCACGCTGTACTGGGCGAAACGGCAGGGGAAGAACCGGTACGCCGTCTTCGATCGCGGCCGCGTCGAGGAGGAGATCGCCCGATACACGCTCTCGGCGACCATGCCCGCCGCCATCGACCGCGACGAATTCGTCGTGCACTACCAGCCGCTGATCTCACTGTCCGACGGGACGCTGCGCGGCGTCGAAGCCCTGGTGCGCTGGCAGCACCCCACCTACGGCCTGCTCACCCCCGACAGGTTCATCGGACTCGCCGAGGACAGCGGGGCCATTATCCCGCTGGGCCGCTGGGTCCTGGCCACCGCTTGCCGACAGGCCCGGCGCTGGCTCCAGCGGTTCGGCGACGACGCGCCATTTATCAGCGTCAACCTCGCGCCGCGTCAGCTGCAGGATCCCGACCTGGTCGCCGATGTCACCGCGATCCTGACCGACACCGGCCTGCCGTCGGACCGACTGCAGTTCGAGCTCACCGAACGAGCCGTGATGTCCGAGGAGACCGGCCCCCTGCAGGCCCTCGCCGCACTCGAGGAGATCGGAGTCCGGCTGGCCATCGACGACTTCGGCACCGGCTACTCGAATCTGGCCTACCTGCGACGGCTGCCGGTACACACGCTCAAGCTCGACGGCTCCTTAGCCGTCGGCCTGGGTGAAATCGACACCCCCGACCCCGCCGCAGAAAAGATCGTGTCCGCACTCGTCACCCTGGCGCACGCGATGAACCTCGACGTAACCGCCGAAGGCATCGAAACTCCCGCACAACTCCAACGCCTCCGCGCACTTGGCTGCGACACCGGCCAAGGCTGGCTCCTCGCCCGACCCGGACCGGCGCACGTCGTGGCGGCACAGCTGCGGCGTCGGGCGACCCTCTGAAGTGCTGCGCTGTCGGCGCCATTTCCGCGGGACTGTAAGACCATCGGTGTAACTCCGATCAAGGAGTGTGGACCCGATGACTGATCTGTCCGAGCAGGCCGTGGACCTGGACAAGGTCGTGGGCGGCGAGTCGGCGGGCACGGCGGCCGAGGGCTTGGATGCGGTGGACGAGCAGTTGATCGCCCGGCTGGCTGGGAAGGCCCGCGAGGGTGGGCTGGCGCTGACCGGTGAGGGCGGGCTGCTCGCCCAGCTGACCAAGCGGCTGATCGAGTCCGCCTTGGAGGGCGAGATCACCGACCACCTGGGCTATAACCGCCACAACGCCGCGGGCCGTGACGGTGGGAACTCCCGCAACGGCCACCGGGCCAAGACAGTGCTGACCGAGGTCGGCCCGGTCGAGGTCGAGGTCCCGCGCGACCGGGACGCCACCTTCAAGCCGAAGATCGTCGCGAAGCGGCAGCGCCGCCTGTCCGGGATCGACGAGCTGGTCATCTCGCTGTCAGCGAAGGGCCTGACCACCGGTGAGGTGCAGGCGCACCTGGCCGAGGTCTACGGCGCCCAGGTCTCCCGGCAGACCATCTCCACGATCACCGACAAAGTCCTCGAGGGCATGGCCGAGTGGCAGAACCGGCCGCTGGACCCGAGGCGGTTTCCAGCGGTGGTCGCGAATCAGAGGTGAGCTGCTGTCGCTCGGCAGTCTCGCATGACCTCCTGGGGTGTGCGTTCATCGAGGACGAGACGGGGCCGACGGTTGAGCTCACGGGCGACCCGAGCGAGTACGCGCGCGTCGTGCTCGTTCAGGTCGGTGTGCTTGGGGAAGTACTGGCGCAGCAGTCCGTCGGTGTTCTCGTTCGTGCCGCGCTGCCAGGGCGAGTGCGTGTCGCCGAAGAAGATCTCGGTGCCGGTGGCCGCGCTGATCTGCTCATGCCAGAACAGCTCTCGTCCACGGTCCCAGGTCAAGGTCTTGCGCAGCGACGCTGGCTGGGACCGCAGAGCCGCGATGAGAGCGTCGCGGACCGAAGGCGCTTTGTGGCCGCCGCGAAGGGCGACCAGGACGACGAACCGGCTGGTGCGCTCGACCAGAGTGGCGATCGCCGAGCGCTGCCCGCGGCCGATGATCAGGTCGCCTTCCAAGTGCCCGGCTCGACCCGATCGGCGACGCTGGCCGGACACTGGCTGAGTGGGCGGATGTTCGGGATGTCGTTGCGCGGGGCGGTTCCACGCGACCGAGACTGCCGGGCGGACCCCAACCAGGACCCTCGCAGCGGTCACGTCGGTGCCCGCCCCACCGGGGGCAGGTCACGCAGCAACGCATGCAACTGGTTGGCCGTGCACGTCAGCAACAAAAGCGGCTCCGCCCGAACCAGTACCGCGCGCTGCAGCGGCAGGCGCCGAGCAGTTCTGAGAGAACGCACGCCACGTGCTGCTCTGCATCAATACGCTTCGTGCATGGATGTGGAGCTCCGGCACCTGCGCTGCTTCATCGCAGTCGTGGACGCGGGCGGCTTCACCGGCGCCGCCGCCGAGCTCGGCCTCTCACAGCCGACCGTGTCGCGGACGCTCGCGGCGCTCGAGGACGCGCTCGGCGTGCGGTTGCTACGCCGAACCAGCCGCGAGGTGCTGCCCACGGCTGCGGGGGAGCGCGTGCTGGCTCGGGCGCGGCGCGTGCTCGCAGAGGTCGACGACCTGGACCGGGAGGCCCGTAGCGGTGGCGGCCGGCTGCGCGTCGGGCACGCCTGGGCGGCGGTGGGCGAGCGGACGCCCGAGTTCCAGCATCGCTGGGCCGATCAACACCCGGACATGACGCTGCACCTGGTGCGCCACAACTCGCCGACCGGCGGTCTGGCGGAGGGTGCCTGCGACGTCGCCGTCATCCGCACCGCACCGGACACGGACGCCACTGACCACGTATGGGCCGAGCGTCGGTTCGACAGCGCCGTCGTCGGGCTGGAGTCGCGCCACTGCGCGCTCGCTGCGGGCGACCCGCTGGCCCGGCGCCGCCACGTACGCCTCGCCGACCTCGCTGACCGCGTCATCGCCGTCGACCCGCGCACCGGCACCACCACCCTCGAGCTCTGGTCACCCGACAGCCGCCCGCAGGTGGAGGAGACCCACGACATCGACGACTGGCTTGCGGTCATCGCCGCCGGACGCTGTGTCGGAGTCACCACCGAGGGCACGCTCAGCCAGTACCGTCGCCAGGGCATCGTCTTCCGCCGCCTTGTCGGCGCCCCACCGGTTCCGGTCCGTCTGATCTGGTGGCGCGATGATCCGCATCCCGCTCTCCGTGACGTGGTCGGTCTCCTCGCTGAGCTCTACCGCGACCCTTCTGGACGTTGACAGACCACCGGAGAGCAGGCGTTCAGAAGCCTCGGCCGGGGCTGAGTACCCCCGCCGGGTCCAGGGCGGTCTTGATGGCGTGGTGCACGGTCAGTGTGGCGGCGTCCAGCTGCTCGGGTACATCGGGCACCTTCACGCTGCCCACGCCGTGCTCGCCGCTGAGGGTCCTCCCAGCCGCAGCGCCTCCGCAGTGATGCGATGCAGGATGCGCTTCGCCTCGGCCATTGCCGCTGCTCCGTCGTTCTCGACGAGCACCGAGGGATGCAGGTTGCCGTCGCCGGCGTGGGCGAAGGGAGGAATGAGCACGCCCTCGTCAGTGCTGATGCGTTCGATCGCTGCGAACATCTGCGCGGGCCGGTCTCCTCGGCTGCGGTGCGCGCCTGGATGCCGGTGGTCTGGGCGACCAGCACGGCGGCGCCGGCGATGTCGGCCAGGCCGGTCGGCTGGTACCGCTCGACGATGTCCACGCTGGCGCGGTCCATCATCTCCATGACCTCCGGTGTTACCGGACCGGCCATGGCCGAAGCCACTGCGGCGCCGGCGGCCTCCAGGGTGGCGAAGACGGCCCGCACCGTGGCGGGGGTTCCGGTCGGGCGCGGCAGCAGTCGCAGGGTGGCTTCGGTGACCACGCCGAGGGTGCCCTCCGAGCCGATGAACAGTCGGGTGAGGTCGTAGCCGACGACGTTCTTGCGGGTGCGGGAGCCGGTGGTGACCATGCGACCGTCGGCGAGCACCACCTGCAGACCGGCCACGCTGTCGGCGGTCACGCCGTAACGCACGCACCGCAGTCTGCCGGCGTTCGTCGCGATGTTGCCCCCGATCGTCGACTCGCGGTGGCTGGCGGGGTCCGGTGCGTACATCAGACCGTGTCGACCGGCCACCCGGTCGACCTCGGCGGTGATGACCCCCGGTTGCACGCGCATCAACCGGCCGGGCACGTCGACCTCGAGCACGCTGTCCATGCCCGCCAGGGAGAGGACGAGCCCGCCGCGGTAGGCGACCGCACCGCCGGCCAGCCCCGTGCCGGCGCCTCGCACGGAGACCGGCACGCGCCGACGGGACGCCCACGCCAGTGCGCGGCTGACGTCGTGGGTGGTGCGGGCCCGGACCGCGGCGAACGGCAGCCCGGTGGCCGTCGCCCGGGAAGCGTCGGTACTGAGGGCGGCGAGAACCTGCGGGTCGGTCGTCGCCGACTCAGGCAGATCGTGCACGAGCTCGGCGAGGGCCGTACTGTCCCGCGCGGCGCGCTCGGCTCACACGTCGACGGTGGCGACATCCATCCCCTCCAGCGCGTGCAGGGCGGTCCGGTCGATGGTGATGCCGAGGGCCTTCTCGGCGGCATCTAGCGAGGCCTCCTGCTGGGCGGCGTACAACTCGGCCGGGTCGCGGACGGGCCGACCGATCACCGCGGACAGCGCGGTGATGTCCCAGGCGGTGCCGCTCTGGCGGTCGTCGCGTGTGCCCTCGTCTGTGAGATTGGACTGGAAGATGCCGGCCGCCGACCGGGGCAGGAAGTCTTCGTAGACGATCGGCTCGGGTACCAGCGCATCACGGTCGATCAGGTCCTTCACCGTTGCGCTGCCAGCGGGGATCGTGGCTCCCGACTGTGCCCGGTAGGTGAAGAAGGCCAAGCCCTGCACGGCGAACTCCCGCTCGGTGCGGGGCAGGTTCGCGCGCCACACCTCGGCGGCGACCTCGACGCGTGTGCGCTGCTCGCCGTCCGCGCTGCGCAGCCGGTCCACCTCGTTGACCAGTCGGTCGTACAGTTCGCGCCCGCGTGGCGTCAGGGCGATGCCGCGCTGCTCGACCTCGCCGAAGCGAACCTTGAGCTGCCCGCGGCGCACGCCGCCGTCGGAGGCCCGGAAGACGCGGTCCTCCGCTAGTGCGCGGAAGGACGTCTGGCGCAGCAGCACGTCGGGTCCCTCCCAGGCCGGCGGACCCTGGATCTCGCTGATCATCTCGATGCCGCGGGCCTGCATGCGCCGGTACAGCTCGTCGATGTCGAGCACCCGGGGCGTGACGTGGTTGACGTGGGTGGAGGGCACGCCTCCGATGTCGGCGGCCACCGAGGAGATGCGCTCCAGGTGGCGGTACCAGTCCTCGTCCACGGGCTCGTCGGACAGCCGGAAGGCCGCGGTGGCCAGGCGCAGCAGTTCCGTGGCTGCGGGCTCCGGCAGGCCGCCTCCGGCTGCCGCCCGGTCGGCCAGGGCGAGCAGGTCGTCGCGGAACAAGGTACGACCGGCGAGGAACGCCTCGAGCCGCTGCTGCGTCGGTGGATCGAAGAACCGGCGGTCGTCGGTGGTGAGCATCGAGGTGAACACCCGGAAGGGGTTCCTCGCCAGTTCCTCGGCGTCGACGGGCCGGAAAGCGGTGGACACCACCGGGACCGAGCTGCTGGAGGCGTCGCGCAGGTCGTAGAAGCCCACGGGGTGCATGCCGAAGGCGGCGAAGACGCGAGCGGCGCCGGCGAGCTCGCCGGGCGAGCCGACGCGGATCGCGCCGTGGCGCTCGGCGGTGACCCGTTCGATGCTTCCCAGCCGTTCGGCGTCCTGACCGCGCAGGGCGGCGACGTCGTCGTTGACTGCACGGGAGACCTCGACGAGCGTGTTGTAGGCGGGCACCTCGCCGCCGTACATCTCGGCGAGGCCCAGCGCGAAGCGGGCGCGCAGCTCCCAGGTGGGCACGTGGATCGTCATCGTCTTCTCCTCACAGCGCGACGTGGGTGCGTACGGGCCGTCCGCTGAGCTCCATGGCGGCCGCAACCCGCTGCTCGGCGAGGCGACGGGCAGCCGCATGAGTGGTGATCGCGAGACGTTGCGCGTTCTCCAGGACGGTGCGGGTGTTGCCGCGGAGTCGGTCGGAGATCGCCCGCAGGACCGGCTCCCGTTCGACCGGGAAGACGGAGTACCGGGCGTCCATCGCGAAGGCCGCGGCCACGACGCCGCCGGCGTTGGCGATGAAGTCGGGCACCACGACGACGCCCCGCTCGCGCAGCACGTCCAGACCGGCCGGGCTGACGGGCAGGTTGGCTCCTTCCACCACGATGCCGGCCTTGAGCCGTGCGGCGACGTCGGTGTCGATGACGTCCTGCATCGCCGCGGGCACGAGCACGTCGCAGTCCAGGAGCAGTTCCTGCCCGGCGGGCAGCACGTCGGCGCAGGGAACGTGCTGCACCAGAGCGTCGCCCCACCGGTCCTTGGCCTGCACCAGCGCATCGATGTCCAAGCCGGCGGGGTCGTGCACGGCACCGGCGGCGGTGGAGACGGCGACCACCTGGGCTCCCAGCTCGGCGAGGCGGCGGACGGCACCGACACCGACGGCACCGAAACCCTGGACGACGACGCGGCAGCCGCTCAGCGGCCTCCCGGCCCACTGCGCCGCGGCGTCGGCGGACTCGGCCACGCCGTGGCCGGTCACCCCCCACTGGTCATAGGGCACGCCGCCGAGTTCGCGCGGCGTTCCCACGGCTGCACCACGATCACGGAGCTCGTCCTGCACGATCGCCGCATCGCGCTCGGTGAGCCCCATGTCCAGGCCGAAGACGTATTCGGCAGGTACCTCGCTCGCCAGCGCCCGCACGAATCTGCGGAGCACGAGCTCCTTGTCCGGCGAGGACGGGTCGAGGCGGATGCCCGCCTTGGCTCCGCCGAAGCCGAGGTCGACCGCTGCCCACTTCCACGTCATGACGCGTGCGAGGCGGGTGACCTCGGTGACGGTCAGGCCCGCGCTCATGCGGGTGCCGCCTTTGCCCATGCCCCGGGCGGTGTTGTCGATGACCAGCACGCCACGCATCCCGCTGCGCGGATCGGCGACGGTCACGATCTTCTCGGGTCCCCACTCGTCGACGTGGGAGAAGTCATCGGCGATCACTGGTGCTCCTCGCGGGACGTGGCTCGGATGCGGGGCGAACGGGCATCAGGCGAAGCTGACGCCCTGCGCCAGCGGCAGCTCGCGCGAGTAGTTCACGGTGTTGGTGGCGCGGCGCATGTAGGCGCGCCAGGCGTCGGAGCCCGATTCGCGTCCCCCGCCGGTGGTCTTCTCCCCGCCGAAGGCACCGCCGATCTCGGCTCCGGAGGTGCCGATGTTGACATTGACGATGCCGCAGTCGGAGCCCTCGGCGGACAGGAACACCTCGGCCTCGCGCTGGTCCTGGGTGAAGATCGCCGAGGACAGGCCCTGCGGGACGCCGTTGTGCAGCGCGATGGCGTCGTCCAGCTCGCGGTAGGTCAGCACGTACAGCACCGGCCCGAAGGTCTCGCGCTGCACGACGTCGGCCTGAGCGGGCATGGTGACCAGGGCCGGGCGGACGTAGTAGGCGTCGTCGTGCCCGACGTCGACACGTTCCCCGCCGGCGACGAGCGTGCCACCGGCCGCCACCGCCTCGGTGAGGGCGTCCTGCACAGCCTGGTGGGCGGCAGCACCGAACAGCGGCCCGACCAGAGTGCCCGCCTCGAAGGGGTCGCCGACCTGCAGGCCGCGGTAGGCGGCCGCCACCCGCGTAACCACCTCGTCGGTCACCGACTCGTGCACGATCAGACGCCGCAGCGTGGTGCAGCGCTGCCCCGCGGTTCCGGCGGCGGCGAAGACGATGCCGCGCACGGCCAGGTCCAGATCGGCAGAGGGGGTCACGACCGCCGCGTTGTTCCCGCCCAGCTCCAGGATCGCCCGGCCGAAGCGGGCGGCGATCCGAGGGGCGATCTGCGCTCCGAGGCGCTCGGAGCCGGTGGCGCTGACCAGCGGCACCAGCGGGCTGTCGATCAGGGGCGCCGCGCCGGTGGCGTCGGTGACGACGACGGTGTTCAGGTGCTCGGGAGCGTGCAGCTCGCGCGCGGCGCGCTGCAGCAGCGCCGCGCTCGCCAGGGCGACAAGCGGCGTCTTCTCCGACGGTTTCCACACGACGGTGTCACCGCACACCAGCGCGACGGCGGTGTTCCACGCCCATACCGCGGCGGGGAAGTTGAAGGCGGAGATCACGGCGACGACCCCCAGCGGGTGCCAGGTCTCCATCAGCCGGTGTCCGGGCCGCTCCGACGGCATGGTGCGCCCCTCGAGCTGGCGCGACAGGCCCACGGCGTAGTCGCAGATGTCGATCATCTCCTGGACCTCGCCGAGGGCCTCGGATGCGATCTTGCCGACCTCGACGCCGATGAGGTCGGCCAGGTGTTCCTTGTGCTCGCTGAGCAGCTCGCCCAGGCGCTTGACCAGCTGCCCGCGCACGGGCGCCGGAACGCTGCGCCAGGCCAGGAACGCCTGGTGCGCCTGCTCGATCGCGGCCTCGACCTCGCCGGGACCGATGGCGGCCAGCGTGGCAACGGTGCCGCCGGTCAGCGGGGTGCGCACGTCGATGCGATCGGCGCCGGGCAGTGTGGTGGTGTCCACTCCGCAGGTGCGGAGCGCGTCGTGCGCTCGACGGCGCAGCTGCTCGGTGCTCCGGGTCAGGGTAGCGGGCGTCGTGGTCGTCACGAGGAGTCCTTCCAGGATCGATACGTGGGGGAGGGGTCAGATGATGCCGAGTTCGGTGCGCACGGCCGGGCGCTGGAAGCGGTGGGCGTCGAAGGGGGCGATGTCCACCACCGGCGGTCGCCCCAGGTACAGGTCGCGGACGCACTCACCCACGGCCGGGCCCTGCAGGAAACCGTGCCCCGAGAACCCGGTGGCGTACAGGAACCGAAAGCCCGGCTCCTCGCTCTGGCCGATGAGCGCGTTGCAGTCGGGAGTGAGCTCGTACAACCCCGCCCAGCCGTGGCTGATGGGCACACCGGCGAGGTCGGGTGCGAAGGCCCGCAGTGCTGCCCGCAGGTGGTCGTGCCAAGCTCGGCTGACCTCGCGCTCGAAGCCGTCGGGTTGGTCGGGATCAGCCCAGCCCAGCAAGAGCCCGCCGTCCTGCGAGCCGTGGAAGTAGGCCGTGGTCGAGTAGTCGATGGTGAAGGGCACCTGCGGTGGTCGAGGCGAGAGCGCGGGGGTGAACGCGATCTCGCGGCGCTTGGGGGTCACCGGAAGGTCCACTCCCACCATCTCGCCCACTGTCCGCGACCACGCGCCGGCGGCACACACCACCGTCGGCGTCAGCACATCGGCGCCGTCGGCCAGGTGTATGCGGGCCATCCCGCCGGGAGCGGCGTCGATGCCGGTGACGGCGCTCCCGGTGCGCACCTGCACGCCCCGCGCCTGCGCCGCCCCGGCCAGGCCGCGGACCGCGTCGCCGGCCCGGGCGAACCCGTCCGACGGCGACCACACACCGGCCAGCACGGTCTGCGGGTCCAGGTAAGGGCACAGGCGCAGCGCCTCGGCCGGGTCGACGATGCGGCTGGGTACGCCGAGGGAGTTCTGGAGTGCCACGCAGACCCGGTGGCGGGCTATGTCCTCCTCGTTGCGAAGGGCGAAGAGGTACCCGACCGTCTGCAGGCCGATATCCACGCCGACCTCGTGGTCGAAGCGGCGGAAGAACTCCAGGCTGCGCAGGCCGAGCTCGATGTTGGTCACGTCGGAGAACTGCGCGCGCACTCCTCCCAGCGGCTTGCCCGACGAGCCGCTTGCCAGCTTGTCGGCCTCCAGCAGCACCACGTCGGTGATGCCCGCCCGTGCGAGGTGGTAGGCGCTCGCCGCGCCCATGATCCCGCCACCGATGATGGCGACCTGGGTGCGCGTCGTGCCGTGTGCCGGTCCCGTGATGCTCAACTCGACCTCCGCCCGGTGAGTGAGTCGAGCGTGACACTCCGGTCTCTTCAGTACCAGCGACGACTTGTGCGATCAAAGCTATAGCGTTGCTATATGGACGAGCTTGGCCGAGCCCCGCTACGTGCACTGGTCGAGCTCTCCCGGCGCGGCACGATGGCAGCGGTGGCCGAGGAGCTGGGCTACACCGCCGGTGCCGTCTCACAGCAGCTGGCCCGGCTGGAGGCGGCCGTGGGCCAGCCCCTTCTGTCGAAGGTCGGGCGCGGTGTGCGCCTGACCGACGCCGGGCGTGTGCTCGCCGATCACGCGATCATGGTGCTGCGGGCCGAGGAGGCGGCTCTGGCCGCCGTGCGCGCCGTCGGCAAAGAGGTCGTCGGCCGCATCGTCATCGGGGTCTTCGGCAGCACCGCAGGCGCACTGCTGGCACCGCTGGTGTTGAGGCTGGCCGAGGAGTATCCCGGCATCACGGTCCTGAGCCGGGAGGTCGGCGTCGACGACTCCGCCGCCGCCGTGCGCCGCGGAGAGGTCGACGTCGCCTTCGGCGTGGACTATGCCAGCTCACCCATGCCGCGCGACGCCGGGACCGAACTGGTACCCCTACGCACCGAGGTGTTCAGCCTTGCCGTGGCGCACGACTACACGGGCGCCGATCGCATCCCGTTGGGCGACGCAGCGGCGTGGCCGTGGATCCTGACCCCGGAAAGTGCCCCGTTCGGTCGCGCCATCCGCAGCGCCTGCCGCGCCGCCGGCTTCGAACCCCAGGTGATCCACGAGGTGACCGACACCGCTGCCGCAATCCTGCTAGCCACCCGCGGCTTGGGCATCACACCTGTCACACCGCTGATGCGGCAGTTGGTCGCGGGCGCACCGCGCATCGTGGCCCTGCACGAGCAGGTCACCCGGCAGGTCGTCCTCGTGCGCCACCACGCCGACCGGGGACGACCCACGGTGGCGGCCCTCACTCGGGCCGCTCAAGGGATCGCTGCAGCCCCGGCCGGTGCGGAGCGCGTCGCTGCGCCGTAGACGTGGCCGACGGTTCAGGCGGTCATGATGCGTGAGCCGCCGCCGTCGTGCTCCTCCGGCGCGCTGGTGAAGATGACGTCGTGCCAGTCCTTGCGCGGCTGTGGTGACAGGGCCGACATGACGTGCTTGACCTGGGTGTACTCCTCGAGCGAGTACGTGGACATGTCCTTGCCGAAGCCGGAGGCCTTGTAGCCGCCGTGCGGCATCTCGCTGATGATCGGGATGTGGTCGTTGATCCATACGCAGCCGGCGGCGATTCCGGCGGAGGCACGCTGGGCGCGGAAGACGTCGCTGGTCCAGGCCGATGCGGCGAGCCCGTAGGGGGTGTCGTTGGCCAGGTCCAGGCCGTGGGTGTCGTCGTCGAACGGCAGCGCGACCAGGACCGGGCCGAAGATCTCCTCCTGGACGATCTCTGAGTCCTGCGCGGCGTCGATCACGAGTGTCGGCTCGTAGTAGGCGCCGCTCTCGAGATCGCCGGTACCGCGCCGACCGCCGGTCACGACCTTCGCGCCGGCGGCGCGGGCGCGGTCGACCATGCCGGCGACGTGGTCGCGGTGCCTGGTGGAGATGAGTGATCCGAGGTCGGTGGCGGGGTCGTCGATGCGCCCGATCACGACCTGGGACATCAGGTCGGCGACCCGGCTGACGAAGGCGTCGTAGAGCGGACGTTGTACGTAGGCGCGGGTGGCCGCGGTGCAGTCCTGTCCGGCGTTGATCAGCGATCCGGCGACGGCGCCGCGGGCGGCGGCCTCGAGGTCGGCGTCGTCGAAGACGACGAAGGGTGCCTTGCCGCCGAGTTCGAGGTGCACCCGCTTGACCAGGCCTGCGGCCAGTGAGCCGACCCGGCTTCCGGCACCTGTGGAGCCGGTGAAGGAGACCATGCTGACGTCGCGGTGGGTGACCAGGGCCTCGCCGACGATCGACCCGCGGCCGGTGAGGACGTTGATGACGCCGTCGGGGATGCCGGCCCGCTGTGCCGCCTCGGCGAAGGCGACCGAGGTCGTGGGGGTGAGCTCGGCGGGTTTGAGCACGATGGTGTTGCCGGCGGCGATGGCCGGGAGGACCTTCCACGCGGCCATCTGCAGCGGGTAGTTCCACGGGGCGATCGAGCCGATCACGCCGATCGATTCACGCCGGATGCTCGAGGTGTGCTCGCCGGAGTACTCGGCGTTGGCCTTGCCGTCGAGGTTGCGGGCGGCACCGGCGAAGAACGAGACGTTGTCGATCGTGCCGGGGACGTCGAAGCCTTCGGTGAGCCGGATCGGCTTACCCGCCTGACGACTCTCCGCAGTGGCCAGCTCACCGGACACGGCCTCGAGCTCGGCGGCGAACCTGTGCATCGCCGTCGAGCGCTCCGCCGGCGTCGCGCCGGCCCAGCCGGGGAAGGCGGCCTTCGCGGCGGCCACTGCCTCGTTCACGTCGTCGGTTGACGCGAGGGTGCCGGTGGCGACCACATCGCCGTTGGACGGGTTGGTGACCGTCAACGGGTCGGAAGAGCTGCCCTGGCGGCGGCGCCCGTTGATGAACTGCTGGCCCGTGTCGTCGACGGACGGGGACATGGCTGCTCCTTCGCTTCGTACGTCGTTGTGTCAGGCAGGGTGAGCAGGTGGTGCGGGGTCTGCGTGGTCAGTCGCGGACGGTGCTCCAGATGTCGCCGACGGTCAGACCTGTCGGGAACGGGTCGTCGGCCTGCAGGACGTGCTGGACGTAGCCGGTGATCCAGGCCCGGCCCTGGATGGAGGGCACGACGGCCTCGTGCCCTCCGACGGTCGTGCGCTCGTGCAACATGCCGCGGAACGTCGTGCCGAGGACACCCTGGTGGATGAACGGGACGCGGAGCCCGAGCTCGCCGCGGGCGTGCAGGGCGGCCATCCGGGCGGATGTGCCGGTGCCGCAGGGGGAGCGGTCCAGCGTGCCCCGCCACGATGCCGGGTCGTCGAGGGTGATCCGCCCGGCGGGCAGGACGACGCTGTTGCGTCCGGAGATGTCGGGGGAGTCGGCGGGGCCGTGCAGCATGACCAAGGAGATCTCGTCGATCTCGGGCTGCTCGGGATGGACGACCGGCACCTGCTCGCGGGCCGCGGCGAGCAGCGCCGTGCCGGCCCGGGCGATCGCCGGGGCGTGGTCCGGGCCGAGCGCGACGCCCATGTCGGCGGCGCGCGCCTGCACATAGAACTGGCCGCCGAAGGCGACGTCGGCAGCGACCGTGCCGTACTCCGGGACGACGATCTTCGTCTCCAGCGCCAGCGCGAACGACGGCACGTTGCGTACCCGCACCCAGCGCACGCGGCCGCCCTCGACGCGGGCGGTGGCCTCCACGGGACCGACGGCTGTATCGATGCGCACGACGGTCTCGGGTTCGGTGACCGGCAGGCTGCCGGTCTCGAGCAGGGCGGTGATGGCACACATCGTGTTGCTGCCCGACATCGGCCGGAAGCCACCCTGCTCGAGGATGATGATGCCGACGTCGGCGGTGGGGTCCAGTGGCGGGAGCACGAGTACCGCGCACATCGAGGGGTGGCCGCGGGGTTCGCGCAGCAGCAGCCGGCGCAGCCAGTCCAGCTGTGTCTCGCACCAGCGCATCCGCTCGGGCCAGGTGCTGCCACGCACCAGCAGATGTGCGCCGAGCAGGATCCGCCCGGCCTCGCCTTCGGCGTGCACGTCGATCGAGGTGATCGTCGTGGTTCCGGTGGATGTCGGTCCGCTCATGTCCTGCCCTCCCGACCGGCGTCTCGCAGGTGTTGTTCGACCCGGGTCTTGACGAACCTTGTGATGGCCGTCATCCTTCCGTGACAAGTGCAGATTGTCAAACAAACTGCAGGTCCTCTAGATGGCAACCAGGAAGGCACATCGTGACCACCACCGACCTCGCCGGCGTCCTCGTCGCACTCGTCACCCCCTTCACCGCGGACGGCAACGAGATCGACGCCGTCGCGCTGGAGGCTCACGTCGATCGGCTCATCCGTGAGGGAGCGCACGGCTTCGTGCCCGGCGGCAGCACCGGAGAGTTCACCACCCTGACTCTCGACGAGCGCAAGCAGCTCACCGAGCTCGTCGTCAAGGCCGCAAGCGGGCGGGTGCCGGTCGTGGCCGGCACGGGCGCCCTGTCCACTCGCGACGCCATCGAGCTGGCCACGCACGCCGCTGAGACCGGCGCCGACGCGCTGATGGTGGTGCCGCCGTTCTACGACGCGGTGGAGCTCTCGACGTTCAAGGAGCTGCTGCGCGAGATCTACGCGGCGTCGGGCCTCCCGATCATGTTCTACAACATCCCGTCGGCCACCGGGCTGAGCCTGACCGCGGCGGAGATCGCGTCGCTGGCCGAGGTCGACGGCGTGCGCTACCTCAAGGACACCTCGGGCGACGCCGTCGCGCTGACCGAGCTGCTGCAGTTGCACGGCGACAAGATCACCACCTTCAACGGCTGGGACACGCTGACCTTCTACGGGATCGCCGCCGGCGCAAAGGGTTCCGTGTGGGGCGCGACGAACGTCATCCCCGAGCTGTCGCGCCAGCTGTGGGACGCACTCGCCGTGGACGGCGACCTGGTCCGCGGCCGTGAGCTGTGGGCGAAGATCTACCCGATCTGCCGGTTCCTCGAGCAGTACAACTACGCCGCCGCGGTCAAGACCGGCATGCAGCTGCGCGGATACGCGACCGGACCGATCCGCAAGCCCTTCGCACTGCTCGAGGGGGAGGCCCGGGCCGAGCTCGCCCGGCTGCTGCGCGATGCGGGTGTCGAGGTCGTCGACTGACCCCGCTGCACAGGGCCGCGGCAGCGGCTGAGGGAGCGGTCAACAGCCGAAGGGGAGCAGAGTAGTGAAGATCGTGGTGGTCGGCGGCGGCATCGTCGGACTCGGCAGCGCGTACGAACTGGCGCTTGACGGGCACGACGTCACGGTGCTGGATGCCCACACCGTCGGAGCCGGGGCGTCGCACGGCAACGCGGCCAAGATCACGATGGCGGAGGCGACGCCGGTTCCGGCACCGGGGATGGTGCTCAAGGGTCTGAAGTGGATGCTGAAGGCCGACAGCCCGCTGTTCGTGCGGCCGTCGCTGTCGCCGCCGTTCCTGCGTTTCATGTTCACCATGGCGCGCCACTGCAACGAGGGCGACTTCCGGCGTGCGCTGAAGGTGCACCTCGACATGGCTTCGACCTGCGCCGAAGTCCTCGACGAGTGGGCCGACGACGGGCTGGCATTCGAGATGCACCGCAAGGGAGGGCTGCTGGTCTTCGAGAACCGGGAGAGCTTCGAGCACCGGGTGCGGCTCAATGACGCGTTCGCCCCGTTCGGGCTGGAGCCCGAACTGCTCGGCGCGGACGCGTTGCACGACCGCGAGCCGTGTCTGTCCGACCGGGCTCGCCACGCCCTGTTCTTCCCCGACGAGCGGCAGGTCGAGCCCGACTCGCTGACCGGAGCGCTGGCCAAGCGGCTGCGGGAAATGGGCGCACAGGTCCGCGAGCACACCAACGTGCTCGACTTCGAGCAGACCGGCTCCCGCGTCACGGCGGTCATCACGGACGCCGGCAGGGTGGAGTGCGACCAGCTCGTGCTGGCCACCGGCGTGTGGACCGGCCTTCTCGCGGCGAAGCTGGGCACCGCCCTGCCGATCGGACCGGGCAAGGGATACAGCGTCGACTACTTCCCGTCCCCCGTCCCGCTGAACACACCCCTGACGTTCGAAGATGCACACGTCGCGGTCACGCCACTGAACGGGCGGCTCCGACTGGCCGGAACGATGGAGTTCGCCGGGCTCGCCACCGACATCAACGCACGCCGGGTCGGAGCCGTGAAGCGGGCCGCGGCCCGCGGCTTCCGCGACTGGGACGAGGAGACCCCGCACGCCGAGCCATGGGCCGGTCTGCGTCCGATGACCGCCGACGGTCTGCCGATCGTCGGGCGGCTCCGTCCCGACAGCAACGTCCTGATCGCTTCCGGGCACGGGATGCTCGGCCTCACGTTGGCACCGAGCACCGCCAAGACCGTGCGTGATCTCGCCCGCGATGTCGTGGCAGGCCGCCGGAGCCCCCTCACGCCGTACGGCCCCGAGCGGTTCCTGCGGTCGCCGCGAAAGAAGTCCGACGCCTGATCGAACAAGACAGGACTGCACTCCGCAGGCTGATGGCGTAATTCCGCGCAGGAGCCGGGGTCTGCTCGTCAAGGCCAATTGTAGCGGCGAAAGCGCATTCGTCGCGGGGGCAACCATGCCCTTCCACGGGTGGGCGCCAACGCGCTACGCCGCCGCCCTGGCACGTCGCGGGCACGTCATCGATGACGGCTCCTCCATTAGAGAAACAACAGTCGCACAAGGAGTCAGCATGTCCGGAACGGCAGAAAGTCTACCCGCTGAAGGCGGGTACGAGGCCAGCGACGCACATCTCAAGAAACAGATCAGCCTGTTCGGCCTGATCGCTCTTGCGGTCAGCGTCCAGGTCGGTTCGGGCTGGTTGCTCGCCACGCTCGCCGCGGCCAGCCTCGCGGGCCCGGCCTCGATCCTCACCTGGGTGCTGGGTGCGGTGTTCTTCGGCATCATCGGGGTCACCTGGATGGAGCTGGGCGCGATGCTCCCGCGGTCGGGCGCGGGTGTCCGGTACCCGCGGCTGACGCACGGCGCGTTCCTCAGCTGGTTCAACGGCTGGGGTTACCTCATCGCGGCGCTCTCGCTACCGGTCATCGAGGTCCAGGCCGTGCTCACCTACCTCGGTGGCAACTGGCCCGGGCTCGGCCTGCTCGAGGAGCGGGAGGGCATCACGGTCCTCTCGTGGCCGTCCGGCATCCTCGTCGGCTTCGTGCTGCTGTTCGTCTTCTTCCTGCTCAACTCGTTCGGAGCGAAGCTGCTCAGCGAGTCGAACAAGTACGTGACCATCTGGAAGCTCGTCATCCCGATCGTCACGGCGATCCTGATGTTCACCGCGTTCTCCTCGGCGAACTTCACCATCGGTGGTGGGTTCGCGCCTCTGGGCGGTGGCGCCATCTTCGGTGCCCTCGCCAGCGGTGGCATCGTCTTCGCCTACTCGGGTCTGCGGCAGATCCTCGACTTCGGTGGCGAGGTCGTCAACCCGCAGCGCAACATTCCGATCGCGATCGTGGTCGGTGGCCTGATCATTCCGCTGGTCATCTACATCCTGCTGCAGATCGGCTTCATCGGGGCGATCGACTGGGCGTCCGCCGGTTTGGCACCGGGTGACTGGGCCGGGCTGCAGGGCAGCACCTGGGCGTCAGCTCCGCTGCTCAACGCCGTCACCGCCGCCGGCTTCACCTGGTTCGCGATCGTCCTGCTCTCCGACGCGGCGCTCTCCCCGGCGGCCACCGGCTGGGTGTGGCTGGGGATCGGCACCCGGACGGTGTACTCGATGTCGGTCAACGGTGAGCTGCCGAAGGGCTTCCAGCGGATCAACCGCCACGGGACACCGATCATCGCCCTCGCCGCGTGCACCGTGCTTGGCCTGCTCTTCTTCTTCCCGGCACCGAGCTGGTACCTCTTCGTCGGGATGGTCTCCATCGCGCTGACCCTGAGCTACGTCATGGGCGGTCCCGTCCTGGCGGTGCTGCGCCGGACCGCACCGGACTTCCCGCGACCGGTCAAACTGAAGGCGCCCATGTTCTGGGCCGGAGCCGGGTACGTCGCGAGTCTCATGCTCATCTACTTCGCCGGATGGGTGCCCCTGATCAACCTGTTCACCGTCGTCTTCTTCGCGCTCCCGCTCTACGGCGCCTACACCAGCGTCAAGGAGGGCTGGAGCCGGCCGATGCCGAGTTGGCTGTTCTCCGGAGCCTTCACGATCGCGTGGGTCGTCACCGCAGTCGGCGGTGGATGGTTGGCCACGCTCGACCAGGAGCAGCGACCGGGTGGTTGGGGGTTCCCGTTGTTCTTCGGGCTGATCGTGCTCATCGTCGCGGTGTTCATGGCGGGTCTCTACACGGTGAGCAATGACGTCGGCCGGCGGCACATCCGTGGCGGGACCTGGATGGTCGCCACGATTCTCGCGGTGCTGTTCGTCGCCTACCTCGGCCCGTTCGGGCCGCTGGACTCGCCGGTGCTGGCCAATCCGATCGATCTGATCATCATGATCGCGATCGCGATCGGCTCGTTCTTCTGGTCCGTGCGGGCGGGCGGTCCTACCGAGGAGCTCGCAGAGATCCTCGCGGCCAACCAGATGCGCAGCCCCGCCGACACAGCCGACACGACGGGAGGCTGAGCCCGTGGCGCGAGCGGTCCGGAAGCCCGGCGGGAGGGGGCGTCCGGACCGCTCGCGTCCGCGTCCGGACAGCACACGGGGCCACGACGGCGACGATCTACCATCGGGCGTCGTGCCCGCCGCTGTTCAGGTCTCCGATGTCGACGTCGTGGCGTTGGCCGAGTTCCTGGGATCCTGCCCGCCCTTCGACAGCGTCCCGGACGACGAGCTGGCCCGGATGGCCGCACATGCTGTCGTCGAACGGTACGACGCCGGCGCAGTCATTCTCGACGCCTTCGATTCCGAGGTCGAGGAGCTCTTCGTCGTGTGGGAGGGCCGGGTCGACATCTGGGTCCACCCGGACCGGGTCACCGAGCTGCCGGACGAGACGCGAGGGGTCGGCGACCTCTTCGGCTTCGTCGCCGCGATCACGGAAGCCGCGGCCGGCCCCCGGGCCACGGCCGTGGGACAGGTGACGGTGATCCGGCTCCCGGCCGAACTCGTCGCGCCGGCATTCGCGTCGCGTCGTGGAGCCCGGTTCCTCGCGCAAGAGGTCCTCTCGACGAACCGGCGCACGGTCGGCATGCCCACCTACACCCTCGTCGACGACCTGATCGCCCGCGCGCCGGTGGTCGTCGACCGCAGCGCGTCGATCGAACAGGCCGCGTCGCGGATGGTCGCGGCCGACCTCGGCTACGTCGCGGTGCGCGTCGGCCCCGGTCGATACGGCCTCGTCACCGACGCGACCATCCGCGGCGTCGTCGCGGCGGCGCGCCCGACGACCACCCCGGTCGCCGATGTGATGAGCCACGATCCGCCGACCGTCCAGCTCGGAGCCTCGGCGGCCGAGGCGCTCATCAAGGTCCTCGAGCGCAACGCGGCGTTCGTCCTCGTCACCGACCCTGCGGGAGAGCTGCGCGGCGTCGTGGCGCCGATCGACTTCGTCGTGTCGTCGACGAGCGCGGGCGCAGCCTTGCACGAGCAGTTGCGGCGGGCGAACACCGTGGAGGAGCTGCAGTACCGGTACCGCGAGGTCCCGCGCCTCGTCGGCGACCTGATGGCCCGAGGTCTGGCCTCGAACCGGGTCATCACGGTCCACTCGGCTCTCGTGGACACGCTCGTACGGCGTGCGATCCAGCTCGTGATGCAGGGACGTCCGGACCTCGACGCGGACGCGTTCACCTGGCTCTCACTCGGCAGCAACGGCCGACGTGAGGCGGTGCTCAGCTCGGATGTGGACGCAGCCGTCGCCTTCGCCGACCGAACGACCGCTGACGAGATCGCGCGCTACCGGCCGGCGTTCGCGGAGATCATCGACGTGCTGACCGGCGCCGGTATCAAGCACGACACGCACGGTGTGAGCCCGGTGAACCCGGAGTTCTCCCGTACCCATCGCCAGTGGGAGTCCGCGGCGCGGGCCTGGCTGTCCGGGCCGACGAAGGACAACGCCGTCATCATGACCTGCCTGCTCGTCGACGGGCGGCCGATCCACGGCGACCTCGCCCTGCCCGAGGTCGCCCGCGTCTTCGGAGACCTCCGCCTGCACCCCTCCACGATGCGGATGCTGCTGGCCATCTCGGTCGACCGGTCCGACGCGCTTCGCGGGCGGTGGCGGCGCAAGACGATCGACCTCAAACGGCAGGCCCTGCTGCCGATCGCGAACGTCGCCCGCTGGGCCGCGCTCAGCGCCGGGTCGGTCGCGCTCCCGACACCGGAACGGCTCCACGCCGCCGCCGGCTCACGCATGCTGAGCGCTGAGGACGCCGACACCCTCGGTGACGTGTTCGAGATCGTTCAGCGCACGCGGCTGCGTCACCAGCTCGAACAGGTCGAGGCGGGAGAGCCGCCGTCGGACGTCATCGCCCTGCGCGACATGTCGACGATCGATACCAGCGTCGTCAACGACGCGATCCGGGAGATCCTCGCGGTCCAGCGGCGCATGGCGAACAAGGCGAAGTTCGTCCCCGACCTGCAGGACTCACCGCTGGTCTGAGCTGGCGGACTCCGACCGGCCCGGCCGCCCCACGAAGGGGACCCCGCCGACATGACCGCACCCACCGGCCCGCTGCACGAGCGGGTGGTCGTGGTCACCGGAGGATCGCGCGGCATCGGTGCCGCCGTCGTCCGAACCGCCCATCGCGACGGCGCCACCGTCGTCCTCCACTACGGCTCCGCCGACGCCGTCGCCCGGGCGGTCGCCGACGAGCTCGGAGGCGAGCGGAGTCACCTGGTGCGGGGCGACCTCGCCGAGCCGTCCGGGCCCGACGCGACCTGGTCCGCGGCCCTCGACGCCGCGGGCCGGGTCGACGTCCTGGTCAACAACGCCGGCGCGTGGATCGCGTCGCCCGTCCACGACCGGCCTGCCTGGAGCACGGGCTGGCAGCGCAACCTGACGTTGAACCTGACGGCCCCGGCCGAGCTGTGCCGCCTGGCCATCCAGCACTTCCGAGCAGCCGGTGGGGGATCATCGTCAAACTCACCAGCCGGTCGGGTCGGCACGGACCTGGCCGCCGGCGAGCTGGATCCGGCGTTGGTCGCCAGCCTGCCGCTGCGGGAGGTGACGCCGCCGCAGGACGTCGCCGAGGTGATCGCATTCCTGGCCTCCGGCCGGGCCCGGCACACCACCGGGGCGACCATCGACATCACCGGGGCGGATTACGTCCGCTGACGGAGTTGACGCCGTGCGTTCACCTCACCGATCGCCGAGCAGCTCCGCGGGGTCGGTGAAGGCGATCTCGTGGGCGTCGGCGACGGGCCGGCTGACGAGTTTGCCGCCGAGGGTGCTGAGGCCGAGGTGCAGGGCGGGGTCGGCCTGTGCGGCGCCGGTCACGCCGTGCTGGGCGACCTTGACGAGGTAGGGCAGCGTGGCGGAGGTGAGGGCGAGGGTGGAGGTGCGGGCGACCGCGCCGGGGATGTTGGCCACGCAGTAGTGGATGACGCCTTCCTCGACGTAGGTGGGGTCGGAGTGCGTCGTCGCGCGGCTGGTCTCGAAGCAGC
>NZ_JAVREJ010000026.1:0-65413 GCF_031845345.1 Pseudonocardia charpentierae
ACGGCCTTGACCTGACCCCGAACGACCCGAGGCGGGGAACTATCTGGCCGCCGTCGGGGAGAACTATCTGGCCACCAGTGGGGACAACTCCTGGCCGCCAGCGGGGAGAACGAACTGGCCATTGACAGCCATTCCATTCAACTCACCGATCGGACTCGTCGTGAGTCGATGGCTGTCCCGGTTGTGTTCGTGCGAGCGGCCACAAACTTCGAACTCAGCGTCACCACAGCATCAGCCTGGAACCATGACCTCGCGTGACCTGACTGCGGGCATGAAGGAGTGCCGGTGGTGAGCTCGGTGGCTGCATCGCTCCCGGCCGCTAGGCCATTCGGTCGGACGAGGGCAGGCATATACGAGCCGCGGTGCACGGCAGGCGAAGCTAAGTTGAAAGGTTCCTGAATGAAGTTGGCGTCAACGCTGGCTCGATGCCGGATAACACGTGCAGCTATGGGAATTCCAGTGGTGCTCGCCGTGGCGGCATGCGGATCTGGAGCGGTGGAGACGCCGGCATCTCCGCTCGTCGCGGGTGTGCCTGGCCCCTCGGTCACGATGTCGAGTGCGCCGTTGGTCCGAGAGCTTGCCGGCACAGTGACCGACAGCGGGGCTCTAGAGCATTTGCAAGCGTTGCAGAAGATCGCCGACGCGAATGGCGGGAATCGGGCAGTCGGAACCCCCGGCTACAACGCCAGTGTCGACTACGTGGTCGGCGTGCTTCGAGGTGCAGGCTTCGAGGTCAACACTCCGACCTATCAGACATCGGGAGACGACGAAGACGGGTTCGCGCCCGGGACGGACCGCAACGTCCTGGCGCAGACCCGTACTGGCGACCCCGGCCGTGTCGTCATGATCGGAGCTCACCTGGATTCGGTGCCAGAAGGACCCGGCATCGTCGACAACGGGTCCGGCGTGGCAAGCCTGCTCGAGATCGCCACACGGCTCGGTCCCGACCCTTCGGTGCAGAACTCGGTACGGTTCGCGTTCTTCGGCAACGAAGAAGCTGGGGCCCTCGGTTCGACCGGGTACGTCGAGGGCCTGTCCGACGATGACCGCCAGAAAATCCAGATGTACCTGAATGTCGACATGGTGGCATCCCCGAACGCCGGCTACTTCGTCCAAGGTGGAAAAGGTGGCGACTCGGAGATGGCTGGCCCGGATGGCTCAGCCGACATCGCGCAGGTGCTCGTCGCCCAGCTGGCTACTGCCGGCGTGACCGCCCCGGAGATCGTCGAGTTCGTCGGCGACGACGAATCTCCGTTCATCGAGGCCGGAATCCCGGTCGGCGGCGCCGAGAACGGCGACGCTGAAGAGAAGACGGTCGGGCAGGCCAATGCCTGGGGCGGACAAGCTGGCCAACCCTATGACGGGTGCTACCACCAGGCCTGTGACCGCATCGACAACGTCAACCAAGAGGTGCTCAACCACTATCTGCGAGCACTGGCCGGCACCCTCGCCCACTTTGCGACGTCCACCAATGAGCTGCGCTGACCGGACCAGCCGATGCTGCCGGTGAACCTGCCGCGGTAATCGGCTTGGGGGTCTGGCCCGGCTTTGGTTGACTCCTTCCGGTGAGGATGCGTCCTCACTTGGAAGGATGGACATGGTGCTCACGCCGCATCCGAGGAGTTCCGCCGTGACGTCGTCGCGGTAGCTGACCAGGGCGACCAGTCTCGCGCGGTGGCGTGCCGCTTCGGGACCTCGGAGTCCTGCCTCGCCCGTTTATTGAGGATCGCCGACCGCGAGACGGCGTGGCAATCGTTGGCGCGTTTCGCTCGTCAGGCGAGGGCTTCGAGCGCTGTGGCGGCTTGTGTCGCGCCGCCGTAGCCGCTTATTGCGTCGGCCATGTGCTTGGCCTCCGTGGTGAAGCGGCTGTCGCCGAGGATGTCCTTTGCGGCGAGCGCGATCGCATCGCTGTCGACGTCGGGCATCAGCATCTGGCCCGCGCCGAGGTCCTGGACCCGTTCGGCGTTGAAGAACTGGTCTCGGCCGAGCGGGGTGCACAGCAGCGGCACACCGTGGCCGAGGGCGGCCATTGTGGTGCCGAGACCGCCGTGGGTGATCACCAGTGATGCCGACGGGAGGATCTCGGTGTGCGGTACGTACCGCGCTACCTGCGTGTTGGCCGCCGCGGTCACCGACTTCGGATCGATCGACGGTCCGGTCGTCACGATGGCGTTCACCGGCAACTGTCCGACGGCGTCGACGCACCGCTGCAGCAGGTCGGTCTGGCCCTGCTCGCTGGTACTGAGGCTGACCAGGACGAGCGGTGTCGACCCGGCGGGGACGTCGACCTCGTCGGTCTCGCAGCACAGCGGGGGAGCGTCGAGCACGGGTCCGATGCGCAGGACGTTGGCCGCATCCGGCACGTCTGGCTCGAACTCCTTCGGCACCGCGACGATCGCGCATGCGCAGGAGTCGTGGATGTCGCCGAGCGTCTCGACCGCGGGAAGGCCGAGCTTCGCGCGGCGCCGGTTCGCGATCGCCACGCCCGGGGCGAACATCTCCACCAGCGGTCCACCTCGGAAGATCGTGTATGCGGTGTGGAACAACGCGGCGGTCGGGCTGCCGGACGCCAGCGCGACGTCGATCGTGGTGAACAGCATGCAGTCGACCAGCACCGCGTCCGCGGGCTCGCGGTCCAGTTCCTTCGCGAGGTCCGCGGCGATGGTCGAGCTGAAGCACAGCTCGTCGATCAGGAGCCGGATCTCGTCCTCGAAGTCGCCCGGGTCGTCCATCGCGTCCCACAGTTTGCCCTGGTTCAACGCGATGAAGCGGGTGCCCACGTCGCCGCACCGCTGGGCGATGGTGCGGTGCCCCATCAGCCGGACGTCGTGGCCACGCTCGACGAGTGTGCGGGCGATCCCCAGAGTCGGTGCGAGGTTGCCTGCGCCGTCCCAGGTTGCGATCAGGTAGCGACTCATGGGGCACCCCTCCCCGTCATGCGGAACTTGACAGCCTGTAAAGTAGGCTAGGGTTTACAGGGTGTCAAGCAGTGGACGTGCGGAGACGCGGAGCCAGATCCTCGAGGCGGCGCGCGCGATGTTCGAGGAGCTCGGTTACTACGGGGCAGGCCTCGGGGCCGTCGCGAAGAAGGCCGGGGTCTCTCGCCAGGCGATCTACCTGCACTTCCCGTCCAAGGTCGAATTGCTGACCGCTCTGCATCTGCACGTCTTCGACACCGACGTCGTCCCGGCCCTCCGGCGACATCCAGTGACCGATGCGATGACCGCCCTGGAGGTGCTCGACGCGACGATCGCTGCGGACGTCGAGATCGTGGCCAGGGTGTGGCGGATACACGAGTCCCTCACGACGGCCCGACGGCAGCATCCGGAGGTCGATCGGACCCTGCTCCCGCGCGAGGAGGAGCACTACGACGGGCTGCTCGAGGTGGGCCGGCGGCTTGAGCGGGAGGGCGAGTTGCCGCCGACGATGCCGGTCGGGCTGTTCGCGGACATGTTGTGGGGCCTGATGAACATCGGGACCTACCGGAACCTCGTCATTGAACGAGGGTGGTCGCCCGACCAGTACAGGTGCTGGGTCCGCGACACCATCCGGCTGCAGATCAGCGCCGACTCGGCACAGGCTGTTCCCTGACCCGCCACGCCGATCCGACCGACGTTCCCCGTTCCGCGTGCTTCGTTAGCTCGCTGGGCTGTTCCTACAGGCCGGGATGTCGCCCAGGGTGTCCGAGCCGAATCTACAGGCGAGTGCGATCAGCCGGCCCGGGCCGGCCAAGAGTTGCTCGTCGCCCTCGCGAACTACAGCCTCGAAGAACTCCTGGAAGCGGCCTGGTGAGATCAGGGTTGGCAATTGGGCCGGGCTCGTCGCCGAGCCGGCGGGCACAGCAAGCACGGCGGGGTCCATTACCTGTTCCCAGCTGTTGTCGTGGCGCACGGTATCGCTGCTGCGGATGCCGTCAGAGTTCGTGCAGTGCAGTTCCGTTGCCGTTCCCTGTCGTTCCTGCCGTTCCCCCAGGCCGCGACCGACGTCGACGGATTCGTCGCCTACCTGCAGGAGCGCAGGTATCTGGTGGGGTTGCGACGGGCACCGTCGGGGGGTGAGGGAGTCGGCATGCGGCTAAGGAAGGTTTCTCTGTGTCCGACGGTAGTAACGGAAGGTGTCCATCGAAAGCGCCGTGGCCGGCGGCCGGGCCGCCAAACGTGAGGTGGGTATGAGCGGGGTAGCTGATGACGGACCGCATATCTCTTAGTCGACGCAGCGCCTGCGCCGCCGCTTCGGCTACATCGCCCGACGCAATGATCCGAATTTGATACCGGCCGGCGTAGATGCTCTGGGAGGCGAACGCGGCGTCAGCTGCCTCGCTTCGAGTGGCGCCGGCCGGGTAAGAACCTCGGGCGACGATGCGGATAGCGTCCCGTGTTTTCGTCAAGCCTGACAGGTACTCGGCGTAGAGCTTGCTGCGCGACTCGTAGAGCGCCTTCCTACGATCGCGTTTCCACTTCACGCGCTCGTTGACGTTCGTCGCGCCGATGCCAAGGACCACACCGACGGCCGTGCTCACCAGCGTGAACCACTCCATGGGTGAGGAGGGTAGACAGCACTCGACGGTCTCCCAGTTCCGCGCCGACGAGCGAGCGTGCTCAGAGACACCCAACGAGTTCATGCAACGTTAGACCGGGCCTGGCACGGACATGTGGCTCGGTCTGGACTCGGCTCGACCGGCTGGTGAACTACATCCGCGTGGACGCGTCCGGCGTCAACACCGCGTCAACCTGCTCCTGGCAGTCGAAGTTGTGGTTCCGTGACTCCAAGTTCGGCGCGCATCGCTTCGCGTAGGTCGCGACGTGAGCGTTGTGCTGTCTGCCAGCCCTCCTCGAACTCGCGCGGATCACCGATAGCGGCGAGGTCGGCGAGTACCCAAAGGTCGGATGTGCAGCGGTGGGCGGCCTCGCCGACGGCGTTATTACCGGTGATGCGAAGGGTGTGATAGGCCCTGCTGAACCGGGCCGCCTCCTCTGCGGCGTACTCGTCGACGCGAGATGCCCGTCGCCGCCCGCTCGCCGCTTGCGCGGTGTGGGGGAGCGCAGCAGCCGTTTCGGCGGGGCGGCTCCCGGCGTTGGCATTGATCTTCTCGCGAAGGTCGCTGTAGGCGCTGAGGTAGTCGACGAACGTTGTTCGCCGTTCGGTGCGGAGGCGTTCGCTGACGGCGTGGAGGAGTTGGCGTTCGGTAGTTGCACGTTGATGTCGGGCGGCCAGGAGGTTCCCTAGCAGTGCGGCTACGGCGGTGATCACTACACCGGAGAGCGTGCCGACGACAGCGAGCGTAGCGGGGTCCATCGCCTCTTCCCGTCTGTTGCCTTCACGCACGGTATCGGTGATGCGAACCAGGTATTGCCGCCACAGATGACAGAGATTGCCGTGCCCTGAACCGGTGCCGCACCGATGGGAGACGGGGCGGGCAGCCGCGCTGGGGTCCAGGACGAGCACCTTCGACGCCAAAAGCAGATCTTACCGTCCTATAGACAGTGACATCGGTGGTCGCATGGTGGTCGCACGACACCCGGCATCACCCGGGACTGGCCACTATTCGTTGGACACTGCACCCGCCTTGAGCTGCTGAAACAGCAGTCGGGAACACCAGGTGGACGCCGAGGAGTCATCTGGGGGTCAAGGGGTCGCAGGTTCAAATCCTGTCGTCCCGACAGAGTTCTGAAGCCGGTGTCGCGATCTTCGTGGCGCCGGCTTCAGTCGTTCTACCAGCGGTTATGTCGCCGGAGCTGACCGTGGGTCCGGCCACCGATATCTCGGGCAAGATCGTCCTAGATGATCTCTGAAGGCTGCTTGGGACCCAATTTGGGACCAGGCGCTGCTAGACCACGCGGAGCCGTGCACGGTCGGGACCAACGTTCAGGTGCGTGGACAGCAGGTGACCGGCTGCGGTGATCGACTCGTGGTCGGGGTGCAGGTAGCGCTGGGTGGTGGTGAGCGAGCCGTGTCCGGCGATCTTGCGGAGGTGGTGCAGGGGGACGCCGGCGTCGGCCATCCAGGTCAGCCCGGTGTGGCGCAGGTCGTGGCGGCGGAGCCGGTCGAAGCCCAGCGAGGCGACGACGTCGTCCCAGTGGGTGGCGACGCGCAGGATCGCGGTGGAGACCCGCCCGCGGACCGACGAAGAGCCGGCCGTCGGGCCGGGCGGCGGCCAGGGCGAGGCGGCGTTCGATCAACGGCCGGACCTCGGGGATCAGGGGCACGACGCGGGCGCGCTTGCCCTTGGTGCCTTTGTCGACCAGCCCGCCGGGCGAGGTGGTGGTCTGGCGGCGGACGGTCCAGAACCAGCGCTTGGTGTCGATGTCGACTGCGCGGCAGCCGGAGACCTCGCCGATGCGGGCGGCGGTGGCGGCGGCGAACATGACGATGTCGCCCCAGCCGCGGTACTGGTCGGCCGAGCGGGCGACGAGGGCGTCGGCGAGGGTCTGCAGCGCGCTCCAGTCGGGCAGGGCGAGGCTGCGAGGGTCGTCGAGCTCGTCCTCGATGCGTTGGTACTCGTGCTGCCAGCCGCTGATGCGGGCGGGATTGCGATCGACGATGCCGTCGCGCAGCGCCTGTTCCATGATGCGTACGAGCATGGCCAGGGTGTTCTTGACCGTGGAGCGGCTCGCGCCATCGGCGATCCAGCCGGCGACAGCGCGGTCGACCTCTCCGGCTCTGATGAGCCGGGTGGGGAGGTGTCCCAGCGAAGGGACGATCCGGTGGCGCCAGCCAGCCAGATAGGGGACGGTCGTCTTGGGTTCCAGCCCGCGAAGGGCGAGCTCGAGTGCCGATTCGCCGTAGTCCGCGAGGGTTTGGGCGAACCGGTCAGGGTTGAGACCTTGTTCCGCGGCGTCGGTCAGTTCGGTGAGCCAGTCGAGTGCGGTCTGCCGGTCGGCGAAGCTGCGTGACTGGGAGTGGCGTCGACCGGCCTCGTCGTACCAGCGGACGCGAGCACGGTGGCTTGTGACTCGTGGACCGCGGCGTTCCTCGATGTCGGTGTGGAGCACGACCGGCTTCGAAGGATCGACGGGTGGCATCTACGCCGCCGTCGAGGGGTCGGTGCGGCGGGTGCGCAGCCACTGGTCGACATCGGTCGCGCTGTAGATCGTCTTGCGGGCCGAGAGCCGCACAAACGGGGGTCCCTGCAGCGGCTGGGCGGTGCGCCAGCGGCGCAGGGAGGAGGGATCGAGGCCGAGGAGTTCGGCGAGTTCCTCGGTGGAGTACCAGCGCTCGGCCATGGTTGTGTCTCCGCATCGGTGAACGTCGTGAAGCCGTCCGGGCGACGTGCTCCATTGCTCACGCTGCAGAGGCGCCAGTGCCTGCCCCGTTCCCTGCCGTTCCCCCCACGGCGGGTTTGGCAGTTTACCCCGCGCGCTTCGCGCCTTCACGTTCGTCTGCATGACTCAGCTTGGGCACAGTTCCTCGGCCCGAAGTGGCCCGGGCAGCAATCTGTGGATCAGATGGCCATCGGCGTTTGGCTGTGGATCGCGACTCGCCATCGACCGGTGGTCCCGAGTCGTTCCCCCTCGAGCCGGTTCACCACCGTTTCCGCTGCTCGAACGGGCTGTGCCCTGCTGTGCCCCCGGCGGAGCAAGATATGCGGGAAGTGGAACTTCCCGCTGTCGAGGTGGTGCGGAACCGGGGGGTTCCGTTTGTTGTCCACACCGGCGCGTTTCTCGCGCGTGTTGTCCACAGATTCCGATCCTCGGCCCCACGGGCCGGTCATTCCTGCTGCGCTTCGAGCTCGTAGAACGGACGGGCGGAGGGCAGTCGTGGTCGGGGTGGTGGGTTGTGTCGCCGGTTGAGCCGTCGCGGTGGGTGTGGCTACGCGATGGGACTGACCGGCTGTTTCATGCGGTGTCGGTGTGGGAGCTGCCTCCGGAGGAGGACGGGCCGATGGCGGTGTGTGGACGGCGGGTGCAGGTGGTGTCGTTGCTGGACGAGCCGTCTGGCGGCCGGTGCCTGGCGTGTATCGCCGCGACGGGAGGGCAGGCAGGGAGCGGCGGGGAACGGGGTCGGCATCGACGTGGGTGAGGCTCGGGGTCGTGTCGAGCAGCGACCCGGTTCCGACTGGTGCGTCCCATGCGCGGCGGCGAGCTCGGGCCGGGGTGGCGCGTAGCAAGTCGGTGCGGGTGCCGTTGACCTTGGACGAAGCGACGGTCATCGGTGAGGCGGCGGCTCGAGCAGGAATGTCGGTGGGGGCGTGGGTGGGGGACACCGCGGTCGGCCGGGCCCGCATGGAAGCGGTCGGAGACGAACTCGATGAGGTCGGCGGGGCAGGGCTGTGGTCGGGGCGGGAGCTGGTCGCGGCGCTGGTGGCGTTGCGCGCAGAGGTCGCCGCCCTGCGGCGCGTGCCGGTCGTGGAGGTCGATGCCGCTGCGCCTGCGGCCAAGGAGTTGCCCGGCCAGTCTTTCTTCGGCATTCCGGGTTTGTCGGACCGGGCAGCTGTGGTCGAGGTGTTGCGCCGGATCGACGCGGTGACCGCAGCGGTCGTGGAGGCGATGTCGTCTGGTGCGCGGCGTTCCTCACCCGCGGGGCGCTCGGGCCAGTCGTGATCACCAAGGTGGTGCACGGGTGGCGCCCGGCCGGTTTGTTGGCCTACCTGCTCGGCCCAGGCACAGCTGAGGAGCATCGGGCGCCGCGGGTGATCGCCTCGTGGGACGGGCTCGACGCCGCCTGGCAGCCCGCCTCAACGGGGCCGGGGGAGTACGACCTGGCCCTCGGACCATTGATCACCGCGCTGCACGCTCCGGCAGTCGCCGCGGGTTTGCCGACTCGGGCCCGTGTCGAGAACGGCAGGCGCGGGTATGTGTGGCACAAGGACGAGTGTGTCTGTTGCTCGACCTGGTTCTGCTTGTGGTTCCCGCTGCCTGCGCAACCCTCATTTTGCCCGTCGTGCACGCTTTGCTGCTGTGTATCGCCGGGCTGCTTGCGATGCTTTCCAGGGACCCGAAGCGACGCGCTGCGGCTCGGGCACTCGTCCAGGCGTTGCGGTTGCGGAGGCGTGGCGGTGCGTGACCGCCCGTACCTTGTTCGGCGATTCTTGGCAGGAAAGTTGCGGATGCTCAGCATCGCCCGGAGAATCGGTCGTGACTCCTTCAACCTCTCCACCATGGATGGAAGTGCGCAATGGCACAGCAGACGACCGTGAGGTTCATCGACGACATCGATGGCTCGGAAGCGGTCGGGACGGTGACCTTCTCGCTGGACAACCGTGCCTACGAGATCGACCTGTCGGACGAGAACACCGACAAGCTCCACGAGGCCCTGGCTCCCTTCATCGAGCACGGTCGGAAGGCCGGCGGACGTTCCGGTGGGCGAGGCCGCACCCAGGGGCAGGCGCCGATGACCGAGACGCCCGTTCGCTCGAACCGCGAGGAGACGCACGCGATCCGCGAGTGGGCCCGGCAGAACGGTCATGAGGTGAGCGACCGCGGGCGCATCTCGAAGTCGGTGATGGAGGCGTACCAGGCCGCCAACTGAGCCGGTGGCAGCGGTGGTGGCACCTGTGCCCGCCGCTGCCTTCCCGGAGGCTGCGATCACGAACGGCTGCTGCATATGGTCGAATCGTGCCGACCACGGTGAGCGTCTTCTCGAAAACCCAGGTCCCACCCGATCAGATCGCATGGCTTCTGAACCAGTTCGACGCGCTGCAGGGACCCTCCGGGCAGAGCTGGATCATCGACGTCGGCCCTGACGTCACAGATGTCGTTGGTGTGGCAGACGGCACCGACGGCCTCGCCTCGATGCCTCCCGAGCTCGTCGACGCGGCAGCGGAGTGGCTGGGCGGGCCGCCGCAGTACTGACTCGCGCTGACGATCGGCGACTCTAATGCGTTTCAGGGACCTGGCGTGGCGTATCGCCGACGAGTTTGCTCGATGGTGGTAATAGCCGGGTACAGTTCGTCGCCGTCAGCGTCATGGGGCTGTGGTGACCTTGAGGGCTGACCACGATGTGGACATCGAGTACTATAAAGCCGCGGCACAAGCCTTGCCCGTGCTGTCGTTGGCTTTGCAATTGAGAAGCGGAGCGAATACCACGCCGGCACCGACGTGCTGCAGCGCGTGACGATGCTAATTGTCATCGCGTACCTGGTTACAGCATCATTTGTTGCCTTCAGGGTCCTCGCATACAACGATGCTAAGGGTTGGCCGGCGAACTGGATCACGGCAGCATTCGCCGCATCCGTCACGTCGCTTGGACTCTCGTTGCTGAAGCGGCCGCGCGTAGCTAGTCAGGATCACGGTGGCGCAGTAGCCTCCGCCCATGCTGACCAAGCAGGAAGCAACGATCAAACTCACTGTGCCTGCGCACGTCCGCGATACCGCCACGAGCTGGGCACTGAGTGACCTCAACGAAGAGTCGGATGCAGTGCTGGCAGCGCTTGATGAAGAGCTATGCAGTAACGGGCAGCTTCCGGCCTACGTAGCTGGGCTGGTTCCCGATTGATGGACGAGCGCACCTGGAACGAGCGCGTGGCGGCGATCCTCGAGCAGATGCGACGGGAGTGCGCGGCGGACCGGCACGAGGCCGAGGCGAGGATGCGCCAGCTACTCGATATTACGGACGAGTTTATCCGCTGGCAGTGGCAGCAACTGGGAAACGACCGGCCACTTGAATAAGCAGGACGGCCGTCGTCAGAAGCACCGCAAAAAGATCAAAGCCCCGTAACAGCAGACACGCCGTGGCGGGGCTTCGTCATTCACCCGTCCGTAGCGACGCTCCCGGCATGCTGCAGACCGACCGCGCGACCAGAGTCAAACTGTCGTTGCCACCGTACGTCGCGGAGATGCTAACCGGCTGGGCGGTGTTCGAGCTGCAGGTGACGCCGGAGGAAGTCCTGGAGGCCCTGGCCGAGGAGCTATGCGGCAACGAGCAGCTGCGTGCGTTCGTGGCGGGGTTGGTGGCAAACTAGTGGACGAGCTTGAAGGGCGAGAAGACATGGCGGTCCGCCTGAACGCTCTCATCCGGACTACCGCGGTGCAGGCGCAGCAGCTCATCAACGAGTATCAGAACAGCCCCAGTGCGACGGTGGCAGGTCTGGCACATTTAGGTGAGCCGGCGATAGTGACGCTGGAGACGCTCTCGGAGGAGAAGAGGCGGCTCCTAGGTGAGGCTTGAGTGCCATCCTGGTCCTATCGCTAATAACGCCGCCAGGTTGGCGGAGGTAGACTCCACCCGTGACGAAGACCGACGAGGGCGTCAGGCTGACGACTAACTGGCCCCATGGTGGATGATATCGAAGCACGGGGTACTGTCGAAGCTAGACTGAACGCGATCATTCAAACCGCTGCTATTCAGCTGCAGCAGCTAGTCACGGAATACGAGGGACGGCCAGACGCGACGGTATCCGGCGTTGCGTTTATGCGCGAAGAAGCGCACTTGGTGCTGAAGAGGCTGGTGGAAATGAAGGTGCACCTGTTAGACGACTGAACGCTGCACCTAAGACTGTGTAGATCCTGCATCAGCTATAACGCCATCGCATTGCGGACCTTCATGTTACCCGTTTACGTTATGCTTATTGCAGTAAACAAGGATAAGCCATATGGCCGGGACGAAAGAGGGCGCGAAGAGCGCTGCTGCAACGAACAAAGCTAAGTATGGGGCGGACTTCTACGGAAGGATCGGCGCGATCGGCGGCAAGAAGGGCGCACCGGTGGCTTTTTCGCCAACCGCGAGTTGGCCCGTATCGCTGGCGCCAAGGGCTGTCGGGTTCCAGAACACGGTCATACCGCCTGATCAGCGGTTTCAAGCCGCCGCCTCGTACTCGTTGATGAGCCCGCCGAGGATCGGTCGCCGCCGGATCCTGCCGTGAACCGGCTCGGGGACCGGTGATGTCGGGCGCGGCGGGCGCAGCCGCAGTGCCCGATGCGGCCGCTGGGCGTTGTAGTGGGCGGCGTACCCCGGCAAGCACCCGGCGCAGCTGCTGCTCGCCGAAGATCAGCATCCGGTCGGTGATCTCGGTGCGGACGGTCAACACGAAGCGTTCGGCGAAGCAGTTCGCGCGAGGACACCGGGGCGGGATCTTGACTACCTCGATGCCCGCGTCCGCCAGGACCGCGTCGAACGAGGCCGCGAACTGCCCGGCCCGATCGCGGACGAGGAACCGAAACCCGAACGCGGTCGCGGAGTTCGTGATCGGCGCCTACCACCGGCTGTTTCAGAGGTGGGCGCGTTCCGCGACCGGTCGCTGGTCGACCAGCAGTTCCCCTACGTGTTCCTCGACGCCACCTACTGCAAGGGCCGGGTCAACCACCGCGTCGTGTCCCAAGCCGTGGTGATCGCCACCGGGGTGCGCACCGACGGCTGGCGCGAAGTCCTCGGCTTCGCCGTCGGCGACTCGGAGGACGGCGCGTTCTGGACCGCGATCCTGCGCTCGCTCAAGGCGCGTGGGCTCGGTGGGGTGCAGCTGGTCATCTCCGACGCCCATACCGGGCTCAAGCAGGCCATTGCCGCGGTGCTGCTCGGCGCGGCCTGGCAGCGGTCGGGTGCATTTCCTGTGCAACGTCCTGGCGCAGGTTCCGAAAGGCTCTGCGGAGATGGTCGCTGCGGCGATCCGCACGATCTTCGCTCAACCCGACGCCGCGCACGTCCGTGAACAGCTCGGGGTCATCGCCGGGATGCTCGGCCGCCAGTCGACGAAGGTCGAGTCGATGCTGCGTGACGCCGCCGACGACCTCCTCGCGTTCACCAGCTTCCCGCCCGGCATTGGAAGAAGATCTGGTCAACCAACCCGCTGGAACGACTGAACAAGGAGGTCAAACGCCGCACCGACGTCGTCGGGGTATTCCCCAACCCCGAAGCCCTGCTCCGCCTGGCCGGCGCCGTCCTGGTCGAGGCCCACGACGAATGGCAGGCCACCGACCGTCGCTACCTCGGCGAAGCCACCATGGCACTGCCCACGACTCCGACCCCATCTGCGGAAGGAGTGGCCACCCCGGAACTGATGACGGCATGATCTGAACCGCAGAGCCTCACCCTGACCGAGCTACACCACTCTGCGGGACGCGACCCCGCCTGGAGCACCGGCGCCCGGACGAGGTGTAGTGATGACGGGGCCGCTGGAGGCGGTGGCGTGTGCCGTCGCGGGGCGGGGCGGCGGAGATGGCGGCAACGATCCAGCCGCCCGGTGTGATGACCGTGGCGCGGGTGGAGGACGCCCTGGGCACGCTGATGATCATTCGGGTGGTGTCGCCGACGACCCGCAGATTGGCTCCGGGCCCGCTGACCAACCGGCGGGCGTCCCGCGCGTCCTGCTACACCTGCACCTCCTGGCCCACGCCCTGAACATGGGCAGCGCGGATGACCAGGGCGGCGGCGGCGGCGTCCGGCACGGCCACGCCGACCGATTTGTAGAGCGTGATCTGCTCGGGGGAGCTGCGTCCTGGCTTGGTGTTCGCGACGAGTTCGCCGAGCTCGGCGCGGATGTGTTCCGGACCGATGACGCCGTCCCGGATGGGGATCGTCAGGTCGTTGCTGCCAGCCGGGAACGGTGCAAGGGCGGCGTGCCGGGACTCAACGAATACCAGTGCGTCGGCCACCGTCGCATCGTCGACTTCCCGGCCAGATCGGTTGTATCCGACGGACGTGACGTGGACCCCCGGGGTGAGCCAGGCGCGGCGCACGACCGGCTCGACTGCGTGCGTGGTCGCACAGGCGATGTCCGCGCCGTCCAGCGCTTCCTGATACGACGAAGCGGCCTCGACCTCCACGGCGAGGACCGCGGCCAACTCGGCGGCCAGCGCGGCTGCCCTGCTCGGGTCGCGCCCGGCGACTCGGATCCGGCGGATCGGTCGTACCCGGCACATCGCGCGGGCATGCGTTCGCGCCTGGACACCCGTGCCGAGCACGGCCAGGGTCACCGCGTCCTCCCGCCCCAGTAACCGCGCGGACAGCGCCGAGCATGCCCCGGTGCGGATGGCGGTGATCCAGGTCCCATCGAGCAACGCCAGTGGACGACCATTGTCGGGATCAAACGCGACGATCACCCCCTGGTGGGTCGGCAGCGGGCCGCCCGCATTCTGCGGATACAGCGAGACCAGCTTGCTCATCAGCACGCCGGTGGACGGCGCATATCCCGGCATCGCGGCCAGGAACCCATCTCGCTCCGGGACCATCGCCGCGGTCCGATCGGGGACCGACGCGCGCCCGGCGCTGAGGTCGGCCATCGCCGCGGCCAGCGCATCGATCAACGCATCGAGGTCCAGCAGGGACTCGACCTGCGCACGATTGAGGACAAGCACGCCCAGCCCTCCGGCAACGGAGGCACGTCGTCTCGACACGCCGGGCCCGGACCGTACACCCCGCAGATGATCGAATCCTAGTGAGCAGCTTCCAACAATCCTCGCCGACGTAGCCAAACGGGGCGGACCGGTGGTGGCCGCTCCCGCCCCTCCGACCGGTACCGCGCCTTGATCCGCTTCACTACGCCGAGATCCGCGAGCTGGGTTGGTTTGCCAGACCCAGGTGTCGGCGTCAGCGAGGTGGCGGCCAGGTTGCCGAGCCGTGGGGCTGCCGCAGCCGATAATCAGATCCACCGCCAGTCTCAAACCGCTGCAGCATCCTCACCCGCGGCTACCGCCGACGCATTGAGGCGCCACGTGCTCCAGGTTTCCGCTCACCAATCCGGTAGTTCGATCAGGCCTGAGAGCTCGCTCCGCTGGTCGCCAACGCTCTAGCCTGCGAGAACTGGTGCTCCGCGTAGTGCCGCGTAGGAATCGAACCGAACCTATAACCCGCTGATTAAGAGGAGGATCGCTTGCAGCGCTGTGCTGACCTGCGTCTTTGCACGTCAGGTACTCGCGTAGGGCAAAGTTGGCAGCTGTAGGATGATCAGCTCTCGATCTTGCCGCAGCCAGTAGGCTGTGACCGACGTCGCAGCATCGCGCTGATTCAGTTTACGAGTCAGAGCTCGTGTGGTCCTCTCTGACGCGCCGTCCCTGTCTATAAAGAATCGCACTCCGACGGCCGCTCCAGCGCTGTCTACGGTGATCCAGTGGCCTCACGGACAGGCCTTGATCGTCTTGCCGATGTTGGTCGGTAAGCTAATGCTCGTGGCTGATCGCCTATGCCTGATGAATACATAGAGACTTCATTCGAATCCGTATCAACAGGTCGGTTTGATGCTTCGACTTGAGTAGGCGTGTCGTGACCGAGCGGGGGCCGACATTGGTCGTTGACATGCGGTCAACGGGCCAGGATCGTCGACGTCATCCCGAGGTTGCGGTTCCCACGGCCGCATCGCGGCCGACAACAGCAAGGGGCAACACCATGAGGGGACACCGTCGTGCCCACCGAGGGGTCCTCGTCGGCCTGGCCATCACGACCGTCCTGTTGAGCGCTTGCGGACCGAGTACCTCGACAGCGCCCACCGGTGCGCAACCCGGAACCATGAGCGCGACCGGCTCCCCAGCGGTTGGCGGCTCCCGATACGAGGTAGGTCCGTGCCCGAACCCGATCGTGGAGGGCGTGCCGCAGATTGACCTCGGCCCCGACTTCGAATGCGGCTCGCTCATCGCACCGGAGAACCGAGCGAAGCCGGACGGTCGTACCGTCAGGATCCCGGTCGCGCGTGCCAAGGCCACATCGTCCAATCCCGCTCCCGACCCCCTCGTCTACCTGGCGGGAGGCCCGGGTGGGACCGGGCTTGCCTCAGCCGTCGCCCGCGTCCGGGCCGGATGGAACGCCGACCGCGATGTGATCTTCATCGATCAGAGAGGAGCGCTCAAGGCGCAGCCGTTGCTCGCTTGCCCCGAAATCGACGCCTTCTACGCGGTGGCAGTGACCCTCGCTCCCACCGGTCCTGAGTTCGCCGCCCGCAGCGCAGCCGCCACGCAGGCCTGCCACGACCGCCTGATGGCCGAGGGGTGGGACCTGTCTGCCTACAACACCACGGAGAACGCGGCCGACGTCGCCGACCTGCGGGTCGCACTCGGCCTCCCGGAGTGGAACCTCTATGGCGTCTCCTACGGCACCGACCTCGTGCTGCAGACCCTGCGCGATCACCCGGACGGAATCCGCAGCGTCGTGCTCGACTCAGTCGTGCCACCGCAACTCAACCTGCTCGATGGTTTCTGGCCCAACGCCGCTGCCGGTTACCGGGCGTTGTTCGACGGCTGCGCCGCCGACGCTGCCTGCCATACCGCGTTCCCGGATGTCGAAAGCGAGTTCCGAACGCTGGTTAACCAGCTGACCGCCCAGCCGCGCACCATCCCGATCACCGACCCGACGAGCGGTCAGAACATCAACGTTGTCTTCGACGGCTACACCCTGGCCAACCTGATCGTGCTCGGCAGTCTCAGCCCGGGTGACCTGTCCACGGTGCCGGCATGGGTCCACAACCTGGCCACTGGCGACGGCACGCAGGCGGCCGCCGCTCTGCTCGACACCCGGCCGCCGGCCGGGCTTACCGGCTATGGCCTGCAGTTTGGTGTGGTATGCCGGGAATGGGCACCGTTCACCAGTCCGGACCGCGTCCAGGCAGAGGCAAAGAAGGCGTTGCCCGATTTCCCCGACGCCGTGCTCGCACTAGTCCCTCAAGTCCCGACCATTTTCCGCGACTGCGGCATCTGGAACGTGCCCCCCGCCGATGCGTCGCTCAGGACGCAGACCCGCAGTAACGTCCCGGCGCTCCTGCTCACAGGCAGCTTCGACGCCATCACCCCGGCCAACTGGGCCGAAGCCGCCGCGTCCGGGCTCGCGAACTCACGCGTCCTGGTCTTCCCGGGAGCCGCGCACGACGTGCTCATCTGGTCCCCGGACTGCGCAGTCACCATCATGCGGAACTTCCTCAACCAGCCCCAAAGTGCCTACGACGACAGCTGCCTGCGGTCGGTGACAGCGCCGCCCTTCAAGACCGCGTAAATATGGGGATGCGGACTCGGCGGCACGGCAGACCGCGTCTCCTTCGCGCGCCCTCAATACGGGCATCAACCAATGGCGACACGAGAGCGGCCCCGCGAGTCGCCGCAACTGGGCGGTTGTCACGTTCAACGACACGGCCATTTAGCTGTCCTGTCAAGTTGAGGTGTCCCGGTGGCACGTGCGCGGCGAGGAGGCGACGCGCTCCGTTTCCAGTCGCGACGAGCCGATGTGCTTACACCTGGTTCCAGAACTCCGCACCGGTTCATCTCGCGGCGGTACGACGGCCCGGTTTCGTGCTGTCGGGACCGAAGCGGCTCCTCTTGCTGCACCCTCGATACATCGGCGACGACCACTGCCTGCATGGACGAGTTGGGCCGCGATGGGTGGCTGCTCGAGCCGCGCAGGAGAAGCGGGGACGGGGACATGGAGATGGCGGGTGGAGCGAGGACCGCTGCCGCGGTTGCGGCGTGTGCACTGCTCCTCACGTCGGCCTGCTCGACCGACTCGGTCCGAGGCTCGGCCGCCGACAGTACGCCGTCGCTATCCTCGACTGCTTCGCCAGCCGCCGGGCCCGAGCCGTTCGCCCATTCAGTAGACGTCGCAGGTCGGACGATCTACATCGACTGTCGTGGCCCCGCCACCCCGGGCGAGCCGACAGTGGTCCTCGTCTCCGGTTACCACGACTCCTCCGACGTCTGGAACAGCACCGACGTGCTGACACTGGCCCCACCCCCGGCGGGGCCACCGGTACAGGACGCGCTCGCGAACTCCCACTCGCCGTGCTTACCAAGACCGAGCCGTTCGCCGGTCTCTCCGACCTCCCGGGACTGCCCGCGTCCCTGCTCAACGACGAGTACCAGCGCGCGCAAGGCAGCTTCGTGACTCTGGCGCCCACGACCCCGCACCTCATCGCTACTGGCAGCGGCCACTACATTCAGTTCTCCCAACCGGACCTGATCACGCACGCGGCCGAGCTGGTTCTCGATCGAGTTCGGTGACCAGGACTGGATCCGGTGCAACTGGTCCGACCTGGCGGCCGTTGGCTGCGCCGTCGGGGTCGTCGGGGGCCGCCCGCGGCCGGTGACCGATCGTTCGCTGACGGAGGCTACCCCAACTTGATCGTCTTTCTTTCGCCGATCGGCGGTCGCCTGCTCCTCCGGTGGCGAGCAAGACTGGATCCATGACCTCGACAGCTTCCCCGGCCATGCAGAAGGCCGACCTGGACACCGTGTCGCCCAACGTCCATGGCCTGATCAGCAAGCAGACCGCCGAACTCGACGGTGTCTCCGTCACTCGGGTGCGCTTCGACGTCGGAGCCCAGTGGTCGAACGACCTAAAAGACTACGCGGGAACGCAGAGCTGCGAGCTGCCGCACGTCGCGCTCGTGCTCAGTGGGCGCCTGCATGTCGTAATGGACGACGGCAGCGAGGAGGAGTTCGGCCCGAACCAAGTGATGCTGCTGCCGCCCGGTCACGATGCCTGGACCGTCGGCGGCGAGCCGTGCATCTTCGTGGAGTTCTCCCGAGGCAACGACTACTACAGCTGACTGACCCAGACCTGTGCCCCGTCAGCCCCGCCCGGCCGGGAAATGCGGGCGGCTCCCCAGATCAGGGCCACCTACGACCTGGGCAACGTGCAGCTGCGTCTCGCCCGCCCGCTCGCCGAGGATTTGCGACGGCCCCTGGGAGAAACCCGCCCGGCCGGCCCGCCTGACCCCGGCCCGGGCCCGCCGCGGCTTCTCCGAGCCTCCGCCCGACCACCGCCCTCCTGGCCAAGGCGCCGAAACCCAGCCGACCCGGCCCCGGACGCCCACCCGGCTCCCACAACCGGCAGCCCGCACCCCGCTACGACGTCGGCAAGACCGTCAAACGCCACATGACCATCACCGCGCATCAGAAGCGGTCGGGTTAAAGATCAAGCTTAGAAGGTCCCGGTCTGGGTTTGAAGCCCTCCGGGGGCCCCGCAGTCCAGGGTCCGAGGTCGGGCCGCATCCGTCGAACCTGGCCACAGTCCGCTACATGGGGTGTGTGGGCTGCGGTGGTGGTCGCAGGGTTCGGGCCATCGGCAGATAGCGACGCGATACGGGCCGGGTGCCTCGTCGTGCGTTGCCGCCCGCTTTCCGCGCTGCCGCCCGTTTCGGCTTGGAGCTGGGGCTTCCGCTGCCTCGTATCATTCGGGTACCGGGACTCAGCTGCGCAGCCTGGGGAGAGGGTCCGTGACCACACCGCGCTCGGAGCGCACTGAGTACGTTCGTCTCACGCTGCCGGCCGAACCCGCGCAGCTCGGCCGGTTGCGGCACGCGATGCACGAGTACCTCCGGCCGCTTCCGCTGTCGCGGGACCGCCGCGACGAGGTCGTTCTGGCCGTCGGCGAGGCGGCGGCGAACGCGGTCGAACACGCCTATCAACATCAGCCGGAGCCCGGGGTCATCGACGTGACGTACTGGGTCGAGTCCGACGCGCTGTGCGTCGAGATCCGCGACCAGGGCCGCTGGCGCGAACCGCCGCCCGGGCCGCGACCACGCGGGCAGGGCCTGGGCCTGGTGCTGATGCGTCGATTCATCGACTGCGTGCTGATCCACCACGATCACCGCGGCACCAACGTGCTGCTGCGCCATCCCATGCGCAGCCCCGCCCCGGACCGCTCGCCGAGCCCACCCACCCGTGGTGCCCGGCCCGCGGGGGCCCACCGCGCCTGACCCGCGCTCGCACCCGCGAGACACCCGAGGCGAGCGAGGACAGCACCTGCGATGCCGGCCGCGCACCGCTACTTTTGGCGAGCTGTTTCCGGGACTGGAACCAAGCGGCCGATGAAGCGCCCGCCCTGCCCAGGCCACTGCGCCGGCGTCGACGAAGCAACGCCGCGGCTCCCGCCGAATATCCCCCGCCCACCGACCTGTACCGGACGGTGCACTCGGTGTTGGCTGTCCGCGTGGACGAGCGTCGGATGCGGCCCGCGGGCGGGGACGGCGCGGCATCACCCCGACGAGACGACGAACCTGCGACCGAGGTCGTCGTCGAGGTCGAGCGCTGCGGTGACACAGTCCGTATCACCATCACCGGTGAGGTCGACTTGGCGAACGCCGCGGTCGCCGAGCAGCAGATCCTGGCGGCGATCACCGGAGAACCCGCCGCGGTCACACTCGATCTCACCGGCCTGCGTTACATCGACAGCGCCGGCCTGTGGGTGCTGTACCGGCTCGGTACACATCTGAAGGCGCTTCAGATTGCCGGCGAGCTCCTCATCCCCGGCGACGGTCCGGTCCGGCGGATGGTCGAGACCGCCGGCGTCGCCGCCGCCATCCCGGTGCGAACCTGTCGGTCATGAAGGCCAGCGGGGTCCACCAGCTACCGCCGGGACCACCCGTCGCGGCCGTTCACCCCGACCGGCCCACGCTGAGCCGATACGCCCGCTCCCCGCGGACGCCCCTGCGTCGCCGTCCATCCCGGCGCTGACGGTGGGCGGTCGAGGTCCACGATGCCGGCCCGGTGGCGGGACACGCCGTTTGGTTCGTCCAGCGGTCGTTCGACTTCTGCCGAAGGCGCTCGACGTGGCCAACTTCAAGAATCTGGCCCGAGTACCCAAAGGCCTTGGTCGTCGGGGGACCAGCCGGGTTTGCGGTGCCGTTTGCGCTCGACGTCGCAGCGTGAGCGCATCTCAGGGGGCAAGGCCGCGGGCGGGGCGGCCAAGTAGCCCCGGCGTCAAGCACACGGTCGAGGGCGGGACACGACCAAGCTCGCGGTGGCGCGCCAAGGCTGGGCCGCTGAGACCGGCGGTCAAGTGTTACGAGATCGCCGTCCTGACAGCCGCGAACTAGGGGGATCCTGGAGAAGGTCAACGGCATCCTGCGGTTGACGCTGGCCTAGGAGGCTGCGATGCGCGCGTTCATCGGTCCCGCTGTCCTGTTCGTCGTCGGCCTGCTGGCGTGGTTGTTCCTCGCCCCCCGGGTCGGCGACGGCACCCTCGCGATGCTGCTCATGTGGGGTGGCATCATCGCCGCGATCGCCGCACTGGCGTGGGCGGTGTACATCGCGACGCAGACGCGGGGCCGACGGTCACGGATCTGACCCGGGTCGAAAAGGCCCTTTCCCTCCTCGTCCTGCCAAATTTTGCGGATCGGCCCGGCTCTTCCGGGCGAGTGCGCGGCGCCCGCAACGTCCGCGCGGCGCATCGAAGCGAGGGTCGAAACCTGCGGCTCGCTGCGGACGACGAGGTCGACACGTCCGCCGGCCGCCAGCCGGCGGCCAGAATACGTCGTTCGGGCAAGGGCTAGGTTCGATCCCCAACATCCCCAACATCCACGCGGTCGACCTTGCGGTGGAACCGCATCCCGGCCAGTCCGCCGAGCACGGCCCCAGCGAGGGCGGCGGCGAGCGCGAGCAGGGCGGTGACCACCCCACCGCTGGTCAGCTGATCCCCGCCGATCGGGAGCCGGGGCAGACCGCCGAGGTCGGTCAGCGCGTCGAGCCGGGCGCCCGCGATCGCCGCTAAGATCGCGACGGCCGCCGCGGCGAGGACCGCCCATACCCAGACGGCCACGCCCTGCTTGACGCCGCTGAACCGGCCGTCCGCCCCGCCACGTAACCGCCGCAGTAATAGGCCAGGAATAGGATCACCAGCGGTACAACGGCTTCGACGAGGCCGTTAGTCTCCGCCGTGGTGGCAGGATTCTGCGCCACCTGTCCCGCCTGCCGTTGACCTGCACAGGATGGGATTCGACGACATGGGGCATCACTCGACATCATCATCTCCCGGCGACTCATAATCTCCCTGATCGCGGAGCGGGTCGCACGGCGCGGTCTGAGGCTGCCTTCGGCCACATCGTCTTCCCGGTGTCGTGCTCCTGCCTGCTCACCGAAGCGCCGTCGCGTTCACCAGTTGCAACCCAGCGGTACGCCCGTGCCACCGCGGGAGTCGGCACCGCCGGTGCTGACCCCGGCAGCGCATCGTCGGCCGCGACATCGCATCGTCGGCCGCGACATACAGCGTCCTTGCCCGGAGCTCCACCAACAGCCAGAAGGCTGTGTAGGCGATGAACCTCACGAGCGTGGGATGGCGGTCGAGCTCGGCCGCGGAAAGCAGAAGCCGCCTTCAAGATCTCATTGGTCCGGCGCAGCTTGGCCACCTCATACTTGAGTCGCTTGCCTGAGACGCAGATCAAAGCGCTGCCCGGTCGATAGATCGGGTAGCGGCTCGCGTCCTACTCCATCCTCCAGGTTCTGCCTCGAGCTCGATGTCGCAGACGAATTGCCGCACGACGTCGACGTCCCCCAAATGGCGAGGCTCTCTGACGCGAGCGCGATCTCGCGGCAATGCTCATCCGCTCGGCGGCCATGGCGATGATCTCCTCGACGTCGGCGTTAGTTGAGGGTATTCAAATCGATCGCCTCTTTGTGGAAGTCGAAGCCGTCGGGCGGAACGGCGTGTACCGAGTTTAGCCAACCCACGCGATGTCGTGGCCGACATTGCAGTTTACCGTCAAGCATGAGGGCAACATAGCAGCCGTAATCAATAGCAAACCCGTCATAGAGGGTTCCGGGCTGCTCTCGGTCCACGATGCCTCGACGCAGCACATGGAGTAGCCGTGCGTCGTATAGCGTATCGATCACCTGGTGTGCCGCGCTGGTGGTGTGCTCGAGAAGAAAGGTGCGGGACCGACGTTTGCCCACCACCTCGTTCACGAGCTTGCTCAAGATGATTCTAGCTTCTTCATCACTATCTATGGCAGCCTGCTTGTCCCGAAGATACCAGTCACGTGCCGCTCTGCGAATGTGTAGCGGCTCTACGGGGTCTTCATGAGCGAGTTGAGCCGCGAGTGCGGCAATATTGATCGCATCTCGGGGTACGCCCTCGGCTGCACGGACTAGTTCTAAGAACGCATCTCCCCGGAAGGCTTCCGAGATAAATTGTGCGGCATCGCACGGCGGATCGACCAGTCTGCGAAGCATTGCATGAGAATGGTTGTAAAATAGCTGGGCGAAGAAGTCTTGCGCTCCCTTCCCTTCGTCGCTGAAGACCATCGCGTCATCCAGGCTGACGGCTGTCGCAGCGTCGGCTCCAAGCTCGATCCCAACGTAATCTCCTGGTGCCGTTGGTATACTAAATCTGCAGCGACGCTCGATCGCGGCAATCTTCACCGTTATCTTCGATACTGGTAAAACACTCCGTCTTAGTAGGTCGGCCAGTAATGGTTGAAGATCAAGCGGTATACTGCTCCATTCGTCCAAAAGAAGCCACAGTCTTCGTGTGCCGAGCGCTCGACTGATTGCGCGAAGCGCGCGGTTGAGCGGCCCAAACACAATGTGAAGCTGCTCAATGCCGGTGCGGCGCAATCGGCTCTGAGCGGACGTCGACGTGTTATCTTCAGACGTAAGCTTCGCTGAGGGGCCACCGCTCAGCTCCAAGCCGAACTTCGACTGCCTCGTATCTCCCACTGTAGTCTCGCGCTCGACCTCGCCCACCACCTCAACGGTCGTGGCTGCTTCGGCAAGCGCATCAAGTGACTGCAGCAGGTCGTCTGCCTGCTCAAGCGCGAACGCAAACAACTCGTCGTGAATAGTCTCCAAAACGTCCACGAGTAACTGAGTCCCTCGTATTGAAGCACTCATATCGCCAATCGCGTATGTTCCACCGGTCGAGCCGATTGTCCGCAAGTCGACATAGATGGACACATCGCCGGTGCGCTCAACCAGGTCGCTTAGGTGCTGTAGTGCGTGAGTCTTGCCGGTACCGCGCCGACCGTACAAAATTTGGTGATCAGTCGAGTGCAGCATCGCCGAAAACGACCCCGCGTTCACGTAAGTCGCGGCGAGAGTACTGCGGTCAGTGTTCTCGGCTCGCCGAGGGATCCGCATGAACGACTGGTTCAGATGTCGCTGTCGCATACTGTCCATCAGGTCTCAGTCTGTCAAACGATTGGATGGTCCGCCAGGCCGAATCTTCTATCCCGCACGTGATGGCGATCAAGACCGGTCAGAGCCGGTGCCCGACACATGACTTGTCGGACGGGGACGACGGTTCGGCCCGAGTGTCGCGCGTCAAGATTGTTGACGGGGCCCCTTTCCTGCGTGCCTAACCTGTGGGTGCCGAAAACGGGGCACAGGTCACGCGACCTGCTGATACTCGTGGAGCAGTCCACCGAGCCGGTCGCGTCGTCGGATGATGTTCGTCTCGCTCCTCGTCCGCTGGGAAGTGGTCGTAGGGGAGCGGCTGGCACAGCGCGCGGTGTGGCCGATGGCTGTTGTAGTGGTGCTGATACTCGCCGAGCAGTGCAGCCGCATTACGCGTCACGACCCAACGAGGGCCCGGCCACCCGGATGAAGCCGTCGACCGGTCAGTGCGACGCTCCAACCGACCACGGCTCGGTGACTCCGTCGATCTCCAACCGCAGCTCGGGCTCACTGTCCGCGAAGGTGACCTCGTGCGAGCGCAGCGAGCCGAGGTCCGGCAGCACCTGGTTGCGGATCGTCGCCCGCCGGATTCCTCGGGCCCCGCCGGGTTGCTGCAGGAATGCCGGGTCGAAGCGGTCGCGCGGTCTGGGGGTGGGGACGCCGTCGGACTCCCCCACCGCGACGAAGGGAAGCTCCGGGCGGTCCAGGGCGGCACGCAGCAGGAGCAGCGACGGGCCGCCCGCGGGGACGACGTAGCCGGCGAAGCGCGCGCGGTCCTGCTCCGGGACCACACCGCGCAGGACGACGCCGAACGGGCAGGCACCCGCCCGGCGCGCACAGCGCGGTCCGAACCGGAGACCGGTGCGCTCGTGCGCGTCCGCGTCGTCGATCCAGACCAGCTCCACGTAGTTGTCCGGGAAGACCACTCGACGGTTGCGCGTGCCCTGGCCGGTGTGCCGCTGCCCCGGCTCGTAGGTACAGCCCGGGAACCATCCTGGCTCGATCGCATCGGGGTCCGGCACGAACACCATCACGTGGTCCAGCTCGAGCCTCATGCGCTTCAGGGTGCCCCACCGCACCTGCGCCGGTCGGCCGGAGGCCGACACGCACTCGGCCGGCTCGGTGAACACCGGCAGGTGGTCGAGCGTGGAGGAGGCGGAGCAGCTCGGCGACGCAGGCGGCATCGAGAGTGCGGTCGGAGTAGCCGAGCCGCCGCTCCCCGCCCCTAGCATCGTGTCGTGCCCGCCGCCCTCGCCGGTTTCCTCGCCCTTGCCGCCGCAATGGGCATCGGCCGGTTCGCGTTCACCCCGGTACTGCCGCTGATGCAGCAGCAGCTCGGCCTGTCGCTGACTGCGGGTGGCGTCCTGGCGGCCGCGAACTACGCCGGCTACCTGGCAGGCGCGCTGGCCTGCACGCTCGGGCGGCCGCAGCCGAAGGTGCTGGTGCGCGCCGGGCTCGCCGCGGTGGCGGTGCTCACCGCCGCGATGGCCCTGCTGCCGAACTTCACCGGCTGGGTGGTACTGCGATTCGGCGCCGGGGTCGCGAGCGCGGCGGTGTTCGTGGGGGTCTCGTCGCTCACGGTCGCCGCCGGCAGCTACGCCGGCGTCGGTGCCGGCATCGCGGTGGCCGGGCTGCTGGTCCTGGTGGTGGGGCAGTTGGCCGGGTCCCGGCCGAGGCGTGGATCGCGCTCGGGGTCCTCGCTGCGGTGCTGACCGTGGCCGCGTGGCGGCCGGCGAGCGGGCCGCCGCTGCGCCCCGATCCGCCGGATGTCGAGCCGCTGCCCTCGCCGGGCCGGCCCGACATCGCCGTGACACCGCGCCGGCTCGTCGTCTGCTACGGCGCCCTGGGCCTGGGCTACATCCTGCCCGCCACGTTCCTGCCCGCTGCGGCTCGGGCGCTGGTACCCGACCCGGCCGTGTTCGGGTGGGCCTGGCCGGTCTTCGGTGTCGCCGCCGCCGTCTCGACCCTGGCCGCGGGGCCACTGCTGCGCCGACACGGCCCGCTGCGGGTCTGGGCGCTGGCCCAGGCGGTGATGGCCGTCGGCGTGCTGGCGCCGGTGTTGCGACCCGGCCTGCCCGGGGTCGTGGTCGCGGCGGTGACCGTCGGCGGCACCTTCATGGTCGTCACCCTGGCCGCGATGCGGGCCGCGCGCGAACTCACCGCCAGCGGCACCCGACTTGTCGCCGCGATGACGACCGCGTTCGCGGTCGGGCAGCTCGTCGGCCCCCTGCTGGTCCGCAGCGATGACCTCACGGTTCCCAGCTTGGTCGCTGCCGCGGTCTTGCTCGTCACCGCCGCCACCCTCGCGCGTCGACCGGAAGGACACCACCGTCATGACGACCCTGCCCGCGGAACGGATGCCCCCGCTGCCGCCAGAGACGTTGGATCCCGCCCAGCGGGCCGCCGCCGACGAGCTGATCGCCGGTCCGCGCAAGGCGGTGCGGGGGCCGTTCATTCCGCTGATGCGCAGCCCCGAGCTGCTGACCCGCGTGCAGAAGGTCGGTGAGACGCTGCGCTTCCACAGCGTGCTGCCGGCCCGCCTCACCGAGCTCGCCACGCTCGTGGTCGCCCGCGTCTGGACCCAACAGTTCGAGTGGTGCGTCCATGCCCCGCTCGCCGTGGCGGCCGGCGTCGCCCCCGAGACCGTCGAGGCGCTGCGCCACGGCCGGCGCCCGCCCACGCTGCCCGACGATGAGCGCCGGGTCGTCGACCTCGTGCACGAGCTGCTTGCCCACCACGGACTTAGCGACGCCACCTACGAGGACGCCGTGGCCGCTCTGGGTGAGCGCGGCGTCGTCGAACTGGTCGGTCTCATCGGCTACTTCACCATGCTGTCCATGGTCCTCAACGTGGCACGTACGCCGCCCGACGCCACGGACGTGCCGTTGCTGCCACTCCTGCCGGCATAGGCGAGGAGCACTTCGCCGGGATGATCCGGCTCGGTCAGCTGCTGGGGGGCAGCGCGCAAGAGTCAGTGATTGAGGAACGACTGATCGCGGCCGCGACCTGACTCGTTTCTCCTGGTTCCAGCGTCGTGCGAGCGCGATCTGACGCCATGCGGTGGCGCGGGTGGCGTGTTCGACGGCGGCCGCAGCGGCTGCGAACGCGCAGAGGCCGAGGAGCGCCACGAAGATGGCGAGGAGCAGGGTCGTGTTCATCGACGATCCGTTCGTCGGGTGTGCAGGGCCATGGCCGGAAGGCCGAGGAGAACGTTGCGGGCGAAGGCGAGGCGTTCGTGGATGGTCGTGCAGGCGTGGAGTTCGCCGTCCCAGTCCTGTCGCCACCGGTCGCGGCAGTGCGGCGGTAGGGCAATCGCGCCGACGTGAAGGGTGTGGCGCAGTGCGGTCGTGCTCAGCGGATGCTTCGTGTGGACGTGCCGCCGCGGTTGCGACGTGTGGCTTCGTCGACTGATCGCAGGGTCGCGTAGGACAATCTGTCGAGTTCGAGGCCGAGTTCGACCATGCCGAGGGACCGGGCTATCGGCGCGACGAGTTCGCGGGTCTGCTCCGCCTTCTGCCGCTGTGATGCGAGGGTCAGGTGCCGGATGGTGCGCATGTTGTGCAGGCGGTCGGCGACTTTGACCTGCAGTGCGCGCCGGTCGGCTTGCCGCAGTCCGGGGCTGTGAGGGTGTCGGTCGAGCCCGGTGTAGCCGAGGAGGAGGCCGGCGACGACGTCGCCGAACTGTGCGCGCAGCTCGGGGACAGATCGTGGGCTCTTGGCGTCGGGAACGTCGTGCAGCACCGCGGTGACCACGGTTTCGGGTGCCGCGCCCTGTTCGGTGAGGATGAGTGCGACCTCGACGGGGTGGGTGATGTAGGGGTCTCCGCTGCGGCGTTGCTCGTCGCGGTGCGCCTGTTGGGCGACGACCAGGGCGCGGCCGATGGCGTCGAGAACCTCGGGACCGTGTGCGCGTGCCCAGTCGAGGAGCCGCAGGGTGGGGGAGGTCATGTCGCGTACCCCGCCTTCTTGCCGAGCAGGGGCGAGCCTCGTCGCCGCCCACGGGTCGCGCGTTGCTCGGCCTGTTCGACGGTTGCTCGTGCCCGCACGGCGCCGTCGCTGGTCAGCCGGTAGTAGCGGCGTGGGGGAGTGGCCCGGTCCGGGAGGTAGTCGAGGCGGTTCTCCAGCCAGCCCCAGTCCTCGAGCCGGACGAGGATTCCGTACATGGTGCCGTGGGCGATGCCGGAGCTCTTGCTTAGCTCGAGCCCGTAGCGCTCGCGGGTGGGGTCGGCGAGCAGGGCGTGCAGGACCTGCAGGGTGGAGTCGGTCATGCGCTTATCCGACATATGTCGGACACTACGTGGAGGTGCCACTGATGTCGAGCAGTGACCCTGTATGGAGCAGTGTCGACCAGCAGGTAGCGGAGACGGCGCGGTGGCATCGCTGGCTGATGGATGCTGGAGGCCGCCATGACGTTGCAGCGGTGATCGTCGCGCTGGTGGGCACATCCCGGTTGGCATCTGAGGCACTGCACGTAGGGCAGCTTGGAGCTACGGCGTCTTGCCGGCTCCCTATGACAGCAACGCTGACCGCAACGGCCCCGGATTCGACGAGATGTGCCGACGTCTGCCGAGTCAGTCTCTGCAGCTCAGCGCATTGATACAGCGCTTGGCAGACGCTGAGGCCGAGCCTGGGGGCCAAGGGGTCGCAGGTTCAGATCCTGTCGTCCCGACACGGCGAACGAGGGCGATACTCGGTCGTCGAGGGCCGCCCTCAGTGCTTTTGACCAACGCTTTCGTCCGTGGCGCTCCGCCACGAGCTGCGCCCGGTGCTCCACCGCCCCTACCCGGACACCAGTGCCAGCTCTGCGGCCCCGAGCGCCTTGCCGAGCTTCTGGTACTCCCGCCGGGTGGCGTGCATCAGGTGTTCCATGCGCACCACCTTCCCGTCCGCAGCGGCGAGGAACGACGCGGCCAAGGCGATGTTGCGGATGTTGCCGCCGCTGAGGGGGAACCGGCGGGCCAGCAGGTCGAGGTCCACGCAGGACGCACGGGGCACCTCCGGCCAGACGACCTCCCAGAGACGTCGCCGGTGCGCCTCGTCGGGGAACGGGAACGCGACACTGAACGCCAGCCGCCGCAGCAGGGCCTCGTCGAGGTGCTGGTGCAGGTTGGTGGCGAGGATGGCGACGCCGTCGAACTGCTCGATGCGCTGGAGCAAGAAGCTGATCTCGATGTTGGCGTAGCGATCGTGGCTGTCGCGCACCTCGGAGCGCTTGCCGAACAGGGCGTCCGCCTCGTCGAAGAAGAGGACGGCGTCGGTGTCGCGGGCTGCGTCGAAGATCCGGGCGAGGTTCTTCTCGGTCTCGCCGACGTACTTGTCTACCACCCGCGACAGGTCGATCGCGTAGAGGTCCAGGCCCAGCTCGCCGGCAACGATCTGCGCCGCGGTGGTCTTGCCGGTGCCCGAGCCGCCGGTGAACAGCACGCTCGTGCCCAGCCCGGGGGTGCCGCCGCGGTCGAAGCCCCAGCCGTTCACCACCTGCTCCCGGTGCCGGGCGCGGTCGCAGACCTCCCGCAGCTGCGCGGTGGGGTCCGGCGGCAGGACCAGGTCCGCCCAGCCGGCCCGCGGGCGGATGCGGCGGGCCAACACGGCCAGGGCGTGCCCCGACCGATCGCGGGCGGCGGCCGAGACGTCGGCGAGCCGCGCGGCCGGCGCGCCGCGCAGGGCGGCGGTCGGGCCGGCGGCCGCGGCGGCGTCGTCGATCTGGGCGACGTCGAGGTGGAAGCGCGTGGCGAGCGTGTCCAGCTCGTCCGCGGGCAGGTCGACGCCGTGGCGCGCGAGTGCCGCCGTCCAGCACGCCCGGCGCGTCGCGGCCCCCGGCGCCGGGACCGGCACCGTCACCACACCGGCGAGGGTGTCGGCCGTCGGTGGCCAGGGCCGTGTTCCGGTCAGCAGGGTGACCCCGCCGTCGCGGGCCACCGCGTCCACCAGCAGCCGCCAGACGGCCGGATTGTCGGCCACGGCGTCGGTCCCGTCGAGCAGGAGCAGCGCGCCATGCAGCCGGGCCTCCCGGCAGGCGAGCGGCAGCAGCGCGATCTCTTCGCCCGCAGTGGCGAGGTCGACGCAGAGCAGTGGGACGCGCGCGGCCGTGGCGGCAGCGGCGGCGACGAGCCGACGGGCGCCGACGGGCGCGCCCTGCAGGTGCAGGCGCAGCGGGACAGCGCGCGCCCGGGCTTCGGTGACGAGCGCGGTCACGGCCGTGACCGCGCTCGCGTCGACTCGCGGGTCGTCCGCGGGCGCCGGAGGGAGCAGGCGGCACCAGCCCCTCAGCCTGCGGTCGACTCCGCCGACGCCGAGCAGGGCGTCGACGACCTGCGGGTCCGGCCGCACGAGGCGGGCGAGCATCGGAGCGTCAGCGTCCGGCGCGTCAAGGTGCACGAGCAGGTGGTGGAGCAGCGGCGCGTGGGGGGCGAACCGGGCCCGGCAGCGCCGCTTCTCCTCGGCCGACCCGCAGAGCAGGTCCAGCACCAGGTCGACGCTCGGCCGCCGGCGCCGCACGTCGTCCTGCAGGTAGGCGTAGACGCGCCCGTAGCGCAGGTCGACCTCCGGCGCGAGGCCGATCAGCAGGGCGTCCAGGTCGAAGGCGGTGAGCCCGTAGCCGTCGACGAGCCAGGCGAGCCCGGCCGGCGGCTCGACCGTCCCGGCCGGCGAGGTCCCGAGCCGCGGGGCGCCGGCAGGCGGGCCGAAGGCGCTCGTGACGTCCTGGGCCGAGAGGTGCAGCCCCCGGAACGGGTCGCCGCCCGGCGGCCCGAGGCGCTGCTCGGCGGCGGCCACCGCGCCGAGCAGCCGCTCGTCGAGCCGGGCCCAGCAGCCGTCCAGCTCAGCCATCGCGCGGGTCCGGCGCGGCGGTGTTGGCGACCAGCGCGCGCATGACGGCCGACGGCGCCACGCCCAGTTCGGTCTGCGCGAGCTGGCGGTAGAGGTCGTACTGGCGCAGCGCCTCCCCGCGGTTGCCCTCCGCCAGGTAGGCGCGCATGACGGCGCGGTGCGCACTTTCCCGCAGGGGCTCCGCCGCGACGGCAGCGAGCCCCGCGTCGACGGCCTCCCCGAACCGGCCGACCTCGGTGAGCTGGTCGCACAGCGCCTCCAACACGTGCAGCCGTAGCTGACGGAACCGCTCGCGCTCGATGAGCACCCAGTCGTCCGGCCAGTCAGGCAGGAAGTCGCCACGGAACGACTGCGCAGGGCGGCCCATCGCCTCGCACGCGACGCGCCGCGAGAGGACGTCGTGGGCCAGCTCCTCGACCCGCTGGAGGTCGACACGGACGTGCGGGGCCAGGCACAGCGACGTGACCGTCGCGTCCACCAGCCGCAGGCCGGGCTGGTTGAGCCGCCACAGCGCCGACCGCAGGCTCGCGCAGGCGCGCCGCTCGGCGGCGTCCTGCCACAACGTGCCGGCCACGGCCGCCCGCAGTACCGGCCGGTCGTGCAGCGCCAGGAAGGCCAGCACCCGCTGGGCGCCCAGCGGCAGGCTCACCATGGTGCCCTCGTGCACGACGCGGAAGCCGCGGATGAGGCTGAGCTCGACCCGACCCACCGCGTCCGTTCCACCACGACGTGCACCTTCCGCGACGCGAGCAGAGGTAGTCATGGGGCTCCCAGCGGGCCGTGCGGTTCGACGGTGCCCGGACCCGTTCTGCCCGGTGACGGAGGTCGCCGGGCCGTCGCGGGGCCGTCAGGGGTTTCGGCCTCGAGGAACGTTCGGAGCCACTCGCCCACTGCGGTGTGGATGTCGTCCGTGCTCGCGGCGAACGTTACTGTCTCGGCAGGTCCAGTCACGTCGACCCGGTGGGTGATGCGGGCCCGCCACACCGACGGCTCGGCCTCCCACCACACCCTGATCAGCAACACGCCCGTTCGGTCGCGCCGCCCGGTGCCCCCGGTACCCAGCGTGCCCACCGACCCTCACGGTCCGAGCCGGATCACGGGCCCGGGCAGCCGCGGGTCCGCCGGGACCTCGGCGGTCATGCCGGCCGCCGTGGTGGCCCGCAGGCGGAAGCGGTCGGGATCGGCGACTGCGCCGAGCGGGAGGTCGACGACGAAGCGCCCGGTGGCGGGGTCCATGGTCGTCGTGTGCACCGCGAGCCCGCTCGCGACCTCCACCACTGTCACCGCGACGGGCGAGGTGGGCGGGCGGTCGTCGGGGCCGCGCACCTGACCGCCGAGTTGCACCCGCACATCCTGCTCGTCCGCTTCTCCCGTGCGGGGACCGGTCCGCAGGGTGAGGGTCACGGCGGCGGGCCCGCGCACGACGGGCTCGGTGAACAGCACCGGCAGCCCGACCGCCAGCTCCACCACCGGCCGCCACCGGTGGTTGGTGCCCATCGTCCCCCAGAATTCGGCCAGCTTGGCAAAACCGTCGACCGGCATCAGCTGGGTGGGCAGGTCCACGTCGCGGAACCCGTCGGGCCACGCCTCGATCGCGGCCGTGTCGGCGCCGTGGGCGTGGGTCGGGTTCACCGGCGCAGCGTCCTGCAGGACCGCGACGGCCCGGTACAGCAGGGCGTGCTCGATCGGCGTGGGCTCCACCTGCGCGGCGGCCGGGCTCCACGCGCTGATCAGGTAGCGGCACTCCAGCCAGGTCGGCGCCGGCCGGTCGACGAGCACGTCGTCGCGGACGAACCGGTGCCGCGCGGTCGAGCGCAGGTCACGGTTCTGCCGGACCTCGGCGAGGTAGACGTTCAGCGCCACCGCGGACACGCTGGCCACGGCGGCCCGCCACTCGTCGTCCGGGGGTTGGAAGCCGATCCGTCGCAGGTCGTCGTCCAGGTCGGTCAGCCCGCGCAGCAGCAGGGTGCGCAGGGCGTGGTCGAGCAGATCGATCATCGCGACGGGCTCCCCCGGTGGACGGGGGACCAGCACAGTGCACAGGCGTCACGCGGGCGCCACCGCGGCGTCACCGGGCCGGCCCCGCCGCTTGCGGCGGTGACGGGGCCGTGACGCCGCGACGACGGCGCGGCAACACGGGAGAGACGACGGGCTGCCAGGCTGCGCCCGAGTGCGGGCGGGTGACGAAGGAGAGCTGCCATGGTGAACCTCACGGCCCCCGGCGTGTACATCGACGAGAAAGTCGCCACCGGGCCGATCGCGGGGGTCGGCACGAGCGCGGTGGGGTTCCTCGGCGCCACCGCCGACGGCCCGATCGGCGAGCCCACACTGATCACCGACATGGCCCGGTTCACCGCGCGGTTTGCCGCGCCGGTCGCCACCGAGCCTGAACAGCTCAACCTGGCGCGCGCGGTGGCCGGCTTCTTCGACAACGGCGGGACAGTCGCCTTCGTCACCCGGGTCGGGACCACGGCCCTGCGCGCGTCCGCCGAGCTCAAGGGCGGCACGCCGGCGCGCACCGTGCTCAACGTCACCGCGCGCCGGGCGGGCGCCGGGGGCAACAAGATCAAGGTCGAGGTCACCCGCCCGGCCGCGGCCGACGACCCGCACTTCGCGCTGGTCGTCACCGGGCCGGTCGACGGCCAGACCGAGACGTTCGAGAACCTGTCCATGGACCCGGCCGACCCACGGTTCGTCGGCTCGGTGCTGCAGGACGCGCCGGTGGAGGTGACGCTGGCCGACCCCGACGAGCGCGACTCGCCCGCCAAGGCGGGGGCAACCGCGCTGAAGGACGGGGCGGACGCCCAGGCCGGCGACGACGCCAAGGCGTGGACCGCGGCCCTCGGCGCATTGGCCAAGGTCGACGAGGTCAGCATCGTCTGCGCGCCCGGCGTCACCACGCCCGACGTCCAGCGCGCCCTGATCGACCACTGCGAGATCACCACCCAGGACCGGTTCGCCGTGCTCGACGCCGAGAAGGGCGCGCCTGCGGCGGCGGTGCTGACGCAGCGCGCCCGGCTGGAGTCGCCGAGGGGTTTCGCCGCGCTCTACCACCCCTGGCTGTCCGTGCCGAACCCCGCGCGCCGCGGCAAGACGATCGCGGTACCCCCCTCCGGCCACGTCGCCGGGATCTTCACACGGGTGGACGCCCAGCGCGGCGTGCACAAGGCGCCGGCGAACGAGCTGGTCGCGGGCGCGCTCGGGCTCGAGGCCGTGCTCGACGACGTCGAGCACGGCCGGCTCAACGACCGCGGCGTCAACGTCCTACGGGTCTTCGCGGGCCGGTCCACCCCCACGGTCTGGGGCGCGCGCACCACCTCGAACAACACCGACTGGCGCTACGTCAACGTCCGGCGGCTGTTCCTGTTCATCGAGGAGTCCATCCAGGAGGGCATCCGCTGGGCCGTCTTCGAGCCCAACGACCTGTCGCTCTGGAAGCGCCTGGACCGCACGATCACCGAGTTCCTCACCCGGGTGTGGAGCTCGGGGGCGCTGTTCGGGGCCACCGCGGCGGAGGCCTTCTACGTCAAGGTCGACCAGTCGAACAACCCGGACCCGGAGCTCGGTCAGGTCGTCGTCGAGGTCGGGGTGGCGCCGGTGCGGCCCGCCGAGTTCGTCGTGGTCCAGATCGGGATCTGGGCCGGCGGTGGCCAGGTACAGGAAGGCTGATCGATGCCCACGACCGGAGCACGGGTCGACCCCTACGTCAGCTTCAACTTCCTCGTGGAGCTCGACGGCATCATCCAGGCCAGCTTCCGCGAGTGCGGCGGCCTGGAGGCCACGACGGAGGTCATCGACTTCCGTCAGGGCGGCGACAACACCACCGTCTACAAACTGCCCGGCAAGACGACGTTCGGCGACATCATGCTCAAATGGGGGCTCACCGACTCCACCGAGCTGTGGACGTGGCGCCGCCAGGTCATCGACGGCCAGGTGCAGCGCAAGAACGGCTCGATCGTCGTGTACGACCTCGCCAACCGCACGGAGGTCGTCCGGTGGAACTTCGTCAACGCATGGCCGACGAAGTGGGAGGGCCCGGCGTTCAACGCCCAAGGCAACGAGGTCGCGGTGGAGTCGCTCGTGCTGGCGCACGAGGGCATTTCGAGGGCGTGACGCCGTGCTGAACGTCGAGCACGAGTTCGAGCTGCCCCAGGGCTACGTCGACGACGACGGCAACCTGCACCGCCACGGCGTGATGCGCCTGGCGACCGCGGCCGACGAGATCCTGCCCATGAAGGACCCGCGGGTGCAGGCCCTGCCCGCGTACCTCATCGTCATCCTGCTCGCCCGGGTGGTGCTGCGGCTCGGCACGATCACCCAGATCAATCCCGGCGTGATCGAGCGCCTCTTCGCCCGCGATCTGGACCACCTGCAGGAGATGTACAACCGGATCAACGGGCTGGCCCCGCCGGAGGTCGCCGTCATCTGCCCGCAGTGCCAGGCATCGTACCGGGCCGAGGTGCCGCCGCCGGGGGAATCGTCGGCTACCCCGTGGACCGGGTCTACCACGAGGTCGCCCTCCTCGGACAGCGTGTCCACTGGACCCACGGTGAGATCGTGAACCTCGACCACCGGGAGCGCCGCCGCTGGCTCGCGGCGGTGCAGTACACGCAGGACGGATCGTGAGCGGGCCGCCCCGGCGCACGAGGCCGACGGGCGCCGGCGAGGTGAGCCCGTGAACATCCCCGATGCGGATACCCCCGAGCCGACCACCCTCGGGCAGCGCCTCGACGTCACGGCCCGCGCCACGCTGGCCCGCCGCGACGCAGTCGCCCGACGGCTCGCCGCGCGGGAGCGGCCCGCCCGCCGTTGGGACGCCCCCGCGGACCGGCGGCTGCGCGTCGAGGCCGACGTGCCGCCCGCCTGGGACGACGCGCCGGCCCGGCTCGGCGACCCGGCCTCCCCGGCATCGTCGGGAGGGCCCACGGCGGGCCCGGTCCCGACGGCGACCGCTCGCGCGCCCATGCCGCGCGCCGCCGCCCCCACGCCGTTCGCCCCGCCGATCCCGGACCCGGTCGCGGCCGCGTCGGGCACCCCCTCGGTGGTGTTCCCCCCGGACCTGGCCGGGCAGCTGGCGCCGCTGGTCGGTCCGGGCCTGGAGCGGGTCGCGGTGCACGACGGCGACGCCGACCCGGCCGCGGACGCTGCCGCCCGGGCGCACGGGGCCGCGGCGCTGACCGTCGGCCAGCAGATCTTCCTGCGGCAGGGCCGGTTCCGGCCGCGCACCCCGCAGGGCCGCGCGCTGCTCGCGCACGAGGCGATGCACGCCGCCGAGGCGACGCGGCCGGGGACGGCCTGGCGGCGCGCCACGGCGAGCGGGCGGGCGGGGGAGGAGCGGGCGGCGTCCGCAGTCGCTGCCACGATCGCCGACCGGGACCGCACCGGCAGCGCCTCCGCCGCCGTGCCGCCCGCGCCGCCGCCGTCCCCCGACGCCCCGGCGCCGGTCCCCGCGCCCCGCGGCGACGGGCCGATCCCGCCGCCGGCCGGCCTCCCGGCGCCGCTCGCGCCCGCTCCCGCGACGAACGGCGACGTTGCCGCCCACCCCGCCGCCCACCCCGCCGCCGAGGACGCGGCCGAGCCCGTGGTCCGTGCCCGGCGGCTGCTTGTGGGCCGCGGCGACCCGCGGCGGCCCGCGCCTCCCGCGGGCGTCGCGTCCCCGCCGGTCGGCGGCCGCGCGTGGCCGACCTCGACGGCCGACCAGCGCCGGTCCACGCCGGCTGCCTTCCCGAACGGCACGTCCGCGACGACGGCCGTCGGGCACCGGTCCCCTGCGGACGGGGCCCCGGGGCACGCCGGCGCCCTCCCCGCACCGAGCGTCCCCGCGGCCGCGGCCCCCGCCCCGGCCACCTCGGCCGCCGCGACGCCGATGGCGGCCCCCGCGGACCGGCCCGCCGAGGGGCCCGCGCCGTCACCGCCCGCCGCACCGGCGGGCGACTCAGCAGCGGCGGCGCTCCGCGCGCTGATGCGCCGGGTCCGCACCGACCGCGAACGGGGGGCGTGATGACCACCCCGGTGATTGCGGCGGCCTTCCGGGCGATCCGCGCCGCCGTCCGCGAGCCCGCCCCCCGCGCCCGGGCCCAGGTCACCAGCGCCGTCATCGTGGACACCCGTTCCGGTGACCGGGTGCCGGTGATGTTCAACCCCGAGGAGTACACGCTCGACCAGGGCAACGAGATCAGCGAGATCGGGATCCCGGGCCTCGCGACCTCCCCGGTGCAGTACGTCCGCGGCCGCGCCCGGACGCTGCGCATGGAGCTGTTCTACGACACCTACGAGCAGCGGGCCGACGTGCGCGCGCACACCGGCCGGATCATCCGGCTGCTCGACCCGGACCCCGTGACCCACACCCCGCCGGTGCTGCTGTTCCTGATGGGCACGTTCTCCTTCCAGTGCGTGCTGCTGGAGGCCAACCAGCAGGTCACGATGTTCCTGCCGGACGGCACCCCGGTGCGGGCGCGGCTGTCGGTGCGCTTCCAGGAGTTCGTCCGGGTGGAGGTCGAGGTCCGCTCCGGCCTGTTCGTCGGCCCGCCCGCACTGCACCAGGTCACCACGCGCGACACCCTCCCGAACCTGGCCGCCACCTTCCTCAACGACCCGCGCCGCTGGCGCGAGGTCGCCGAGGCCAACGACATCGACGACCCCCTCGCCCTGCTCCCCGGCGCGACGCTGGTGATGCCCCGGGACCGGCGCGACCGATGACCACCGCCTTCTTCGCCCCCCGGGCCCGCATCGACATCAGCGGCGTCACGCTCGCCGCCGACGTCAGCCGGCACGTGCTGTCGGTGCGCTACGACAACGACGTCGAGCTCGCCGACATGTTCACGATCGTGCTCGACAACGCCGGCAACCGGTTCACCGACTCGCCGCTGTTCGCGCCCGGCAAGGACGTCGAGCTGCACATGGGCTACGGCGACGACCTGCACCCGATGATGCTCGGCGAGATCGCCGCGATCGAGCCGTCGTTCCCGCAGTCCGGCGCGCAGACGATCACCGTGTCCGGCTACGACCGGTCGCAGCGGCTGCGCCACAGCGTCCCCGACCGGCCCGCGTTCCTGTTCACCAACGACAGCCTCATGGCCACCCAGGTCGCCCTCGAGGCGGGGCTGATCCCGATCGTGGACCCGAGCCCGTTTCCGCCGGAGGAGGCCCTGCCGCGGACCGCGCCCGACATGACGATCCTCAAGGAGCGCGCCTACGCCAACTACTTCGAGGTCTTCGTCCGCTGGGACAAGCTGTTCTTCCGGTTCCCCCGGCCCCAGACGGAGATGGTCGAGCTCGAATGGGGCCGCAACCTCTCGTCGTTCTCCCCGCGGCTGTCTTACGCGGGACTGGCCGGCGTCCAGATCGTCCGCGGATACAACGCCGACCTCGCGCAGAACATCGTCGGGGTGATGGCGGCCGCCACGCTGGACCTCGACGACGTCCTCGAGCGGCTCGGCGAGGCCGGCATCGCGACGCTCGCCCGGCTGGGCGCCCGCACGATCAGCACCGGCAAGGTGACCTCGCCGATCGACGCGCTCGCGCTGGCGAAGGCGATGCTGCAGCAGATCCTCGACGGGATGTACGAGGCGAGCGGGTCGTGCATCGGGCTGCCCGCGCTGCTCGCCGGCCAGTTCATCGAGGTCAGCGGGGTGGGTAAGCGGTTCAGCGGGCGCTACCGGCTCAGCCGCGTCAGCCACACCCTCGACGCGTCGGGCTACCGCACGGACTTCGACGTCACCCAGCGCGCCGAGGCCAGCGTGCTCGGCCTGCTGCGCAAGGCGACGTTCGACACCCCCTCGCCGCACAAGCGCGAGCCCATCCACGGGGTGGTAGTCGGCACGGTGCGGGCCGTCGACCCGATCCTCTACAAGCTCTGGGTCAACCTCCCGAACACGCCGCCGACCGACCAGGTGAAGGTGTCGTGCGCGACGTTCATGGCCGGCGACGGCCGTGGCGCCTACTTCCTGCCCGAGATCGGCGACCAGGTCCTGCTCGCCTTCGTCGACGGCGAGATCACGCGGGGCTACGCGCTGGGCTGCCTGTGGCGGGCGGGCCCGAAGCCGGCGCAGCTGCCCGGGGTGCAGCGCCTGCGGAGCAGGGCCGGCCACACGATCACCCTCGACGACAACCAGCGCACCATCGCCGTCGAGCACCCCGGCGGCGCGGCGATCACGATGGCGGCCGACGGCTCGGTCAAGGTCACCGCCGGCCTCACCGGCGGCGACCTCACGTTCGAGGCCCCGGCGGGCGACATCGCGTTCACGTCGCTCGCCGGCACCGTGAACCTGCAGGCGGCGAAGGACGTGACCGTGGGCGCGACGGGCAGGGTCACCGTCACGGCCGGCACGGACGTCACCGTCGGCGCCAGCGGTGGCGGGGTGTCCGTGACGGCCGGCAAGGACCTGACGCTGACCGCGACGGCGGGCCAGGCCACGGTGAACGCGAAGACCGGGATCGCGCTGAACGCGGGAGGGTCCAAGGTCACCGTCACCACCGCGCAGATGGACGTGACGGGGGTGAGCCCCTGATGCCCGCCACCCCCGTCCTCACCGCGGCGAGCACCCTCACGTGCGGGCACCCGGGCCCCGGGAAGATCACGATCACCCCTGCGTCGACGCGGCTGACCGTCGGCGGAGTGGGCGTGCTCACCGCCGCCGGGGTCGCGACGATCGCCGGCTGCGCGCAGCCGAGCGCGGCCAGCCCGCCGACGGCGCCGTGCCCGCCGCCCGTCGCGGTGTCCGGCGGATCCGCGTCTCGGCTGTTCGTGGACGGTGTGCCGGTGCTGCTGGCGTCGACGTTCGCGGCGGCGACCACGGGCGTGCCGCCGGCTGTGAGGCCGATGCCGGTGTCGCCGCCGGTGCCCCCACCCGTGCCGATCGACGTGGACGCCGGGCAGACCCGACTGCAGGCGGAGTGACGCGATGCTCGGGGACTTCTACGGCCGCGGCGCGGCGCACCCGCTCACCCTCACGCCCATCGGCGGCGTGGCGGAGGCCGCGGGCGTGGCGCTGGTCGAGCAGTCGATCCGCATGATCCTGCGTACCCAGCACGGCGAGCGGGTCATGCGCCCGGATTTCGGCGCGAACCTGCGCAGCCTCGCCTTCTCGGCCAACACCCCCGCCACGGCCAACCTCGCTCGCCACCTCGTGGAGTCCGCGCTGGCCCGGTGGGAGCCGCGGATCGAGGTGCTCGACGTCGACGTGCGCAACGTCGTCGCCGACGCGACGCTCCTCGTCGTCGTGACCTACCGGCTGGTCGGCACGGCCGACGTGCGCAGCCTGCTCCAGCCCGTCCCGCTAGAGGGGCCGTCATGACCGGGCCGGTGCCGCGCCTCGACAACGTGCTCCCGCCGGAGCGGTCCGAGCGCGGCCGGATCCTTGCCCCCGACCTGGACGACCGCCGCTGGCAGGACCTCGTCGACGAGGCCACCGCGCTGATCGACCGCTTCGCGCCGCAGTGGAAGGACCGCAACCCCAGCGACATCGGGATCACGCTGATCGAGCTTTTCGCGTGGCTGGTCGAGAGCCTGATCTACCGGCTGAACCGGGTGCCCGAGAAGCACTACGTCGCCTTCCTGAACCTGCTCGGCGTCACCCGCGCACCGCAGCGGCCGGCGTGGACGCTGCTGACGTTCTCCCGCACCGGCGCGCCGGTGACCCTCCCGGCCGGCACCGCCGCCCAGACCGGGGCCACGGCGACCACTGGCACCGCGGCCGACGCACCCGTCATCTTCGCGACAGAAACGGCGCTGACCGTCGTCGCCGCCCGCCGGATCGGGGTGGTGCGGACCGACGTCGTCGCCGGCGCGGCCCACTCCGACGCCTCCGCCCGGTTCGCCGGACCGGAGCCCGCGCACCTCGACCTGAAGCTCGTCGAGGACACGGGAGCGCAGGTCACCCTCGCCCTGGCCACGGACGACCCGCCGCCGGCCACGCTCGACCTCTACGTCGAGCCGTTCCGCGGGCTCGAGGGCCGGCAGCCGGGGGAGCGGGTCGAGTGGGTGTACTCGTCGTCCGGCCTGGTGGATCCCGAGCAGCCGTTCGACCGCCTGACGGACTGGGGCGGCTGGACCGCCTTCGACATGCTCGACGACGGCACCGCGGGCCTGACCCGGCCCGGCGTGGTGCGGCTGGCGGTGCGCGCGGAGGAGGAGTGGGAGCGCCGGGACCCCGCGCCGGGCGTCGTGCTGCCCGCCGACCCGGAACGCCCCGACCCGCGTGCCCCGCGCTGGGTCGGGGTGCGGGTGGGCTACGACCCGGAACCGCTGCCCGCCCCACCCGCGGGGACGCCGCCGGCGGCCCCGCGCTTCCTGCGGCTGCGCCTTAATCGGCTCGACCCGAACACCGCCCCCGCAGCAACGGTAGGCGCAGTCGTCGACGAGCGGCTCGAGCCGGTCGCCGGGGCCACCCCGGGCGCGCTGCCGGTCGGCCGGCTGGCCCGGTGGCCGGTGCACGCCGTGCCGGGCGCCGACCGGCCCTACGACCACGTCCGGATCACCGTTGCGGGGCGGCCCTGGAGCAGGGTCGAGTACCTTGCCGCCGGCTTCGAGCGCTCCTACCTGCTCGACCCGGTCACCGGGGAGGTCGTCCTCGGCGACCCGGCGCCCGGCGACGTCCCGCTCCCCGACGCCGAGATCCTGGCGTCCTACCGGCATGTCGCCACCGGCGCCCGTGGCAACGTGCCGGCCGGAACCGTGCTCGTGCCGACCCGCGACGTCGGGTGCGGGGTGACCAACCCGGTGCCCGGCCGCCACGGCGTGGACGAGGAGCCGATCGAGGAGGCCAAGCGGCGCGCGCCTGCGGTGCTGCGGCAGCGCGGCCGGGCGGTCACGGCGGAGGACTACGAGGCCGTCGCCCGAGCCGCCGCCCCCGGCATCGCCATCGTCCGCGCCCTCCCGCCGCGCCTGCGCGAGCGTGACGAGCCGGGCGGCAAGGAGGGCGACCCGTGGACGTACGCGAACCTGCAGCGCGCCCCGGGCGTGGTCAACGTGATCGTCGTGCCCGACCTCGGGCCCGACGACCCCCGCCCCCGGCCGTCGCTGGCGCTGGTGCAGCAGGTCCTCGCGGCGCTCGACCGCAGCCGTTCGCTCGCCACCGCCGTGCACATCAGCGGCCCGAAGTACATCTCGATCCGAGTGCACGCCACGGTGGAGGTCTTCCCAACGGCCAGAGCGCAGGGTCTCGTCGCCGACGAGAAGGCCGAACAGGACCGGATCGAGCGGGCGATCCGCGAGTACCTGCACCCGGTGCACGGCCGCGGCGGACGCGGCTGGGAGATCGGCCAGAGCGTCTTCATCAGCGACCTCTACCAGGCCGTCCGCCCGCCGGAGTCCGTCGGGTTCCTCACCTCCCTGGTGCTCGCGCCCGAGCGGCTGTTTTACGTCTCCGGCACTGTCTTCGAGAAGCAGCGGCCCATCGGCGACATCATCGGTGACCGCCCCAGCAGGAACCAGGTGCGTGTCGTCGACTACGAGCTGGTCTGCGCGGGACGGGTGACGGTCGGGCCGACCGGCCAGGTGCCCCCGCCGTGAGCGTCGGTGACGACCGGCGCAGCGGCTACCTGCGCTACCTCCCCGAGGTCCTGGCCTTGGGCGGTGAGGGCATCTCAGTCGAGGTCCTGCTGCGGATCGCCGAGACGATCCTCGACCGCCGCGGCGGGGGGCTCGAGCACACCGTCGACGGGGTGACCCACACCCATGACGGCATCGAGGCCGTCCTCGACCGGCTGCCCCTGCTGTTCGACCCCTACCGGATGCCCGCCGGCTTCCTGCCGTGGCTGGCCGGCTGGGTGGGCACCGAGCTATCCCCGGTGTGGGACGACCACCAGCGGCGGCGGGCGGTCGCCACCGCGGTGCCCGCCCTGGATGGGCAGGGGACGTTCGAGGGACTGCTCCGCAGCCTGGAGCACTACGCCGTCTCGGCCGCCCGTCCGCGGATCGCCCTGGACGACGGGTCACGGATCCTGTTCTGCACGCCGACACCGGGCCGGCTCGCCCCGCTCCACACGCTGCTCGCCCACGGACCGTTCCTGCGCCGCGGCCCGGCGGCGCCCCTGGACGACGACGATCCCGCCGACGACGGTCCTGCCGACGACGATCCCGCCGACGAGCTGTTCCGCGACGACCTCCCCGACGAGGGCCGTGTCGCCCCCGTGTCGGACACGGGACCCGTCGAGGTGGTGTACCCGGGGCTCACCGATCCCGGCTGCCTCGCCGCGACGCCGGACGGCGATCTCCTGCTCGGCGAGAGCGCCATCGCCCCGGGCACGGTGCGCGGGCTGTGGCGGGTCTCCCGCACCGGGGCCTACGTCGACACCGAGGGGGCGCCGCCGACGCCGCGGCCCCTCGGTCGTCCGCGTCCGACCGCCGAGGAACCGAGACCAGAGGCGCCGCTTAAGGGTGCGCGCGCCCTCGTGGTCGAGGTGGAGGGCAACGGGTGGCATGCCTTCGTCCTCGACGTCGACGCCCTATACCGGCTCTCCTCGGGCACCCCCGAGACCCTCACCCAGCTGGCGACGCGGGCGGCCCTCGGCCTCGCGAGCACCGGGCTCTCGCCGCTGGAGTCCGACGAGATGATCGTCGACGCCCCGGCCCGGCTCCTCGTCGTCGACCGCGACGCCCTCGTCGCCGTGAACGCCGACGCGCCCGCGACCGAGGCGTTCCGTCACCCGTTCCGGACCGAGGGCCTCGTGCCCGGCCCTCTCGTCGCGCTCGGCGACCACCTCGTCGTCGTCGACCTCCGCTCCCGGGACCCGCAGTCCACCGACGCCCGCCCGGCCGACCTCGTCCTCGTCGACCGCGGCGACGACCCTGCCGACCCGGACACCTGGACCGAGCGCCGGCTCCTTGCGACGCTGCCGGCGGAGGCGAACCCGCTGGTGACGCCGGTCGCCCTCACCGTGGACGGCCCGGACTCCCTGCTCGTGCTCGACCTCGGCCTGCGTCCGCGGACCGCGCGGGAGGCGGACCCGTTCGTCAAGGCGCGGGCCGAGCCGGCGTCGGTGTACCGGGTGCGGCTGACCGGCACCGCCGACGCGGCGACGCTCGCGGTGGCCGGGATCGAGGAGGTCACCGCGCCGGGCCGGCTGAACAGGCCCACCGGCATGGTCGTCCTCGACGGCACGGTCTACGTCAGCGACCCCGGGCAGGCCGTCGATCGGGACGACGCCTCGATCGTCCGCAACCGGCCGGGATTCCTCGGGGTCTCGGTGCACTTCTCCCGGCAGCGCCCGACCGACCCCGACACGGCGCTCACCCGGCGTCGGATCGCCCACGACGTGGCGTCGATCATCGACCACCACAAGCCGGCCTCCGTGGTGGCCGCCCGACCGCAGGCATCGACCGACACGTGAGTCAGGAGCAACCAGATGGATGACCTCCGCGCGAGGATCGCCGAGCGGCTGGCCGCGCTGGCGCGGGAGACTGCGCTCGGGCAGGAGCGGCTGCGGGCCCTGGAGGACGAGGCCGCGGAACTGCGGGCCACCCTGCTGCGCATCGCGGGCGCGACCCAGGTGCTGCGCGAGGTCCTGGACGCCGACGGGTGCGCCGACGTGGTGGCGATGACCCCCGCCGCGACCCCCGCCGCCGGCCCGGTCCGGGCCGGGTGACCGTCGTGGAACCGCTGACGCGGATCGACTACCGCGACCCGGCCACCCACGACCCCCGGCTCACGCAGACGACGATGCCGGACAGCCTGGTCGACTACGAGAAGTACCTGCGCCCCTGGACGCGCGCCCACCTCTCCGCGCTGCACGCACGCGGGGTCGCGAGCGGCCTGGAGGTGCGCGCGACCCCGGGGGCGACGGGGGTACGCGTCCGGCCGGGCGTCGCCGTCACCGCCACCGGCGACCACGTGGTGCTGGCCGCGACTCCCGGCCGGGCCGTCGTCGGCGGGACCCGGGTCCCGGTCCCCGAGACCGGCGTCACGGTGCCGACGACGGGCCTCAACGGTGACCACGTCCTCCGGGTGTCGCCGAAGGAGACCTTCGAGGTGCGCGTTATCGAGGGCGGCGAGCGGCAGGTCCAAGACCACACCCCGGAGCTGACGCTACGGCCGGCCGGCGGGGCTCCCACCGGTCCGGACGAGGTCGTGCTGGCCCGCGTGACCCTCGCCGGCGGGACGGTCACCGCGCTGGACGTGGGGGAGCGCGTACCGTCCGCCGGGACGACGAGGGTGCCGCGGTCGCAGGTGGGGCCCAGCGGTTCCGACCTGGCCGTCACCGACGACGCCGCGGCCACGCTGCGCCACGTCGCGGGCAGCGGGCTCACCCTCACCGCGGGCGGCCGGTTCACGGTCGAGGCCGAGGCGTTCGCGCTGACCGGCCCGTCGGGCACCATGACGCTCGCCCCGGGCCGGCTCGGCTTCGCGGGCTCGGTCGAGGTCGCGAACGGGCTCGCGGTCAAGGGCGGCGCCCTCGACGCCCAGCAGGGACTGCGCGTCACCGGGGGCACGGTCACGGCCGCCGCGATCGGCCCGACCGACACCACGGCGGGCCTGCGGCTCACCGGGCCGCTGACGCTCGACGGGGCGGTCACCGTCACCGGCGGCGCGCTCACCCTCAACGACGTCACCCCGACCGCCGGGCAGCTGACGGTGTCGAAGGGGCTGCGGGTCACCGGGGGGAGCCTCGACGCCCAGCAGGGGGCGCAGGTCACAGGCGCGCTGTCGGTCTCCGGCGACCTGAAGGCGGAGCGGGTCGCGCCGGCCGGGGCGCAGCTGGAGGTGACGAAGGGGCTGCGGGTCGGCGGGGGCGTCGTCGAGGCCCAGAAGGGGCTGACGGTCACCGGGGCGCTCACCGTCAACGGCGGTGCGCTCACCGTCAACGAGATCACCTCGACGGCCGCGCAGGTGACGGTGTCGAAGGGCGTTGCGGTCACCGGGGGCCTGCTCGATGCGCAGAAGGGTCTGCGGGTGGTGGGCGACCTGGCCGTGGACAAGATCACGCCGGCCGGGGCGCAGCTGGAGGTGGCGAAGGGGCTGCGGGTCGGCGGGGGCGTCGTCGAGGCCCAGAAGGGGCTGACGGTCACCGGGGCGCTCACCGTCAACGGCGGTGCGCTCACCGTCAACGAGATCACCCCGACGGCCGCGCAGGTGACGGTGTCGAAGGGCGTTGCGGTCACCGGGGGCCTGCTCGATGCGCAGAAGGGTCTGCGGGTGGTGGGCGACCTGGCCGTGGACCAGATCACGCCGGCCGGGACGCAGCTCGAGGTGACCAAGGGTTTCAAGGTCTCCGGGGGGAACCTCACCGTGGACCAGGACGTCAAGGCCCGCACCGTCGAGGTGAACGCCGAGCTGCGGACCACGAGCAGCGGCGGGAACATCTTCACGATGTCGTCGCGAACCGACGGCCGGTGGCGGCTGTCCGGGGTGACGGGGGCCGGGGCGGTCGACCGGATCGTCGTCGCCGCCGACGGCAAGGTCGGGATCGGCCCGGCCGCCCCCAACTTCGCCCTCGACGTGCAGGGCGTGGTGTGCGCGCAGTCGTACTGCAACCCGTCGGACGCCCGGCTCAAGAGCGACGTCGCGCCGCTGCACGACGTCCTGGGTCGGCTCGCGACCGTGCGCGGGGTGCGGTTCCGCTCCACCCTCGACGGCGACGACCGGACGCGGGTCGGCGTCGTCGCGCAGGAGGTCGAGACGGGGTTCCCCGAGCTCGTCGTCAGCGCCGGCCCGGACGACATGAAGGCGGTCGACTACGGCGGCTTCGTGGGCGTGCTCGTCGCGGCCGTGCACGAGCTGGACGCGCGCAACGCCGACCTCGCCCGGCGGCTCGCCGTCCTCGAAGACGAGGCTGCCGAGGGCGACGGGTGAGTGATGGACGAGCTCCGGCGCGGGCGACCGTGAGGGCCTGCCATGACGATGATCGACGACGAGTTCGACCTCGACCTGCGGCCCCGGCGGACGGGGACGGGCCCGGTCGAGGCCGGGCTCCTGGCCGAGTTCGACCTGGACGTGCGGCTCGGTGTGCTCACAACCGCCGGGCGCCCGCCGGCGGACGACGCGACCGAGCCCCTCGGCGTCCCGACCCGGGGCCTGCCCGGGCAGACGTGCGACACCCGCAACGACACCTGCTTCCGGACCTGCGACGACCTGCGCGACACCTGCGCGTTCTCGTGCGCCGGCACCTGTCCCGACGACACCTGTCCGACCTGGCCGACCCGCCCGCCCGCCTTCCCGTGCTGAGCCACCGGGGGACACGAGAGCCGAGCCGATGACCGACCCGAGACCGGGTGGGACCGCCCGCCGCTCGGAGGCGACGCCGTGACTGTCGTCGACGAGGAGTTCGACCTCGACCTGCGCCTGCTGCGCACCAGGGGCCCGGCGCTGCGTCCGGTCGACGTGGCGCTGCTGGCCGAGTTCGACCTGGACGTGCGGCTCGGGGAGCTCACCCGCGGCCGGTGGCGGATGCCGGTGGACGCCGCGACGGACCCCATCGGCGTCCCGACCCGGGGTCTACACGGGCAGACCTGCGACACCCAGAACGACACCTGCCCGCAGACCTGCGGGAACAAGGACACTTGCCCGAACACTGACTGCCACACCTGCCCGCCCACCTGTGGGGACCAGAACACGTGCCCGCCCACCTGTGGGGACCAGAACACGTGCCCGCCCACCTGCGGGGACCAGAACACCTGTCCGCCCACCTGCGGGGACCAGAACACCTGTCCGCCCACCTGCGGGGACCAGTTCACCTGTCCGCCCACCTGCGGGGACCAGTTCACCTGCCCACCGACCTGTGGGAACCAGTTCACCTGCCCGGACGCCGAGTGCTTCAGCGGCGACGACTTCACCTGCGGGGCCGACGACACCTGTCCGCCCACGCAGTGCAACACCTGCGAGGGCAACACCTGTCCCGTCGACACGTGCAACACCTGCGACGGCCAGAACACCTGCCCCTTCGCGGTGTGCACCGACTCCTGCTTCGTCGGGTGCACCGACTCGTGTGTGCACTGCCCGAGCGATCCCGACTTCATCAGCTGCCTTCCGGGGTCGTGTTGAGCCGCGACAGCGCGGGGGACGCCGCCCGGGATGTCGCCGGTCGGATCGCCGCCGAGCGCTGCCTCGAGGCGGCGATCGAGGCGTCGACGCGCCAGAGCACCGCGGAGTACGTCCGGTGGCGCCCGCACACCGTCGCGGGCGGCTATGCGGGGACGGCGATCCTGTTCGGCGCCGCCGACGCCCGGTGGCCCGGCGAGGGCTGGGACCGCGCCGGCCACCGGCACCTGGCCGCGGCCGTGGCCGCGACGGAGACCCAGCCTCACGTCAACCCGTCGCTCTACACCGGGCTCGCCGGGATCGGCTTCGCCGCACAGGTGCTGGCCGGGGGCCGAGACCGCTACCGGCGGCTGCTCACCGCGGTCGACGCGGAGCTGATCGGGCAGGTCGACGAGATCGTCGACCGCCTCGAGGTCACGAGCGGCACGTCGGTCGGCGCGTTCGACGCCATCTCCGGGCTAAGCGGTATCGGGGCATACCTGCTCACCCGCCGCGACGAGCCGGCGGCCCGCGCCGTTCTGGAACGCCTGCTCTCCGCGCTGGGCCGGCTGCTCCGTGACGAGGGCGTGCCCCGCCGGTGGCACACCCCGCACCGGTTCCTGAGCCCGTCGATGCAGCGGATGAACCCGCACGGCAACCTCAACTGCGGGTTGGCCCACGGCGTGCCCGGCCCGATCGCTCTGCTCGCGATCGCGCAGCGGGAGGGCGTGACAGCCCCGCACGCGACGGAGGGCCTGCGGGTCGCCACCCGCTGGCTCGTCGACCAGCGGACGGACGGGGTCGACGGCCCGGACTGGCCGACCACCGTCGGCCTGGACCGCGCCGGCGGCGCCGTCCCGCCGCCCGCGTCGACCCACCGGCCCAGCCGGGCGACGTGGTGCTACGGGACGCCGGGCGTGGTGCGCGCGCTGTGGCTGGCCGGGACGGCCCTCGACGACCCGGCGACGTGCACGCTGTCCGTCGACACGATGCGCGCGGTCGTCGCGCGGCCCGCCCCCGAACGCCTGATCACGACGCCCACGTTCTGCCACGGGACCGCCGGGCTGTTGCAGATCGTCACCGGCTTCGCGCGCGACACCGGTCATCCCGAGCTGGTCGCGGCCGCGGCGGGCCTTGCCGCCGAGCTCGCCGGTCAGCGCGACCCGGCGGCCGCGCTCGGCTACCGGGACGTCGAGGCGAGCGGGGCGGCGGTCGACCACCCCACCCTGCTCGACGGGGCCGCGGGCGTGGCGCTGGCGCTGCTCGGTGCCACCGCGCCGGACCGTGAGCGCGATCCCGGACGGCCGCCGTGGGAGCGGCTGTTCCTGCTGGGGTGAGGACGACGGGAGCGGGGGCGATGACCGACACGGCACACCGGACGGGTGGTAGCTGGTACGAGCCGGTGGACGGCGTCGTGGTCCGGGCGCCGCTGCTGCCGGTGGAGCGCTACCTCGCCATCGGCGGAAGCGGTGCGGACAGCGGAGGCGCAGCGCCCGCAGACGACCCGCTCGTGCGGCTGGCCGTGCAGGTCGCGAGCGACTCGCTGGCCGGGGAGCTGGACCGCAACCGCAGCGGGCGCGACGGTGCCCGCTCCACCGCCGCCCTGCTGCGGTACCTCATCCGCTCCTCGACCCGCCCGACGCCCTACGGCATGTTCGCGGGCGTCGCGCTGGGCGCGTGGGGCGCGACCACCGACGTCCGGATCGCCGGTGGCCCGCGCCCGGTGCGCGCCCGGCCCGACATGGGCTGGCTGACCGGTGTCGTCCTCGACCTGGAGGATCTCATCCGGCCCCGGCTCGGCCTGGTCGCCAACACCTGTGCGTTCGAGCGCGACGGCCGGGTGCACCTGTCTGATCGGACGGCGGGCGGCGGGGCCAACGGCCCGGACGTCTCGGTGCGTGCCACCGGGGTGGTCCGGCGCGCGCTCGCGGCCACCCGGACCGCGCGCCCCTACCAGGACCTCGTCACTCACCTGCTCGACACCACGCCCGGGGCCACCATTGGCATGGTTCGCGGGCTGGTCGACGAGCTGTGCCGGCAGGACCTGCTGATCTCCGATCTCCGCCCGCCCATGACGGGTCACCCGATCGACCATGTGCTCGCTCGGCTGGCCGCGACCAGCGAGGCAAACCACCTCGTCGCGCAGCTCGACGAGGTGGTCCGGCTGACCCGGGCCGTCGACCTCGCGGCGGGCGGGGCCGTGTCGGACGGGGCCGTGTCGGACGGGGCCGTGTCGGACGGGGTCGTGTCGGACGGGGCCACAGCCGGACGGGACGCCGTCGCCGCCTTCCGGGCCCGGCTCGCGGCGGTGGCCGCGGAGACCGGGCGGCTGGCCGCGTCGGTGCGGGAGGGCGCCGTCGGCCGCCGGCCGGACCGGCGCTCCGCGGTCGCCGACGTCCTGCAGGTCGACTCCGTGCTCCCGCTGGCCGCCGGCAAGGTCGCTGCGACCGTCGCGGCCGACGCGGCCCGCGCCGCGGACCTGCTGTGCCGCCTGCACCCCGCGCCGGGCGGCCCCCGCCACCTCGGCGCCTACCGGACCGCCTTCCTTCAGCGCTATGGCCCAGACCGGCGCGTGCCGCTGCTGGAGCTGCTCGACCCCCGCTTCGGGCTCGGCCCGCACGACGCGTCCGGCGGCGCGCACGGGCAGGGCCGGGGCCACGCCGGGCACGCGGGTCACGCCGGGCACCCCGGGCACTCGGTCCCGCCCGAGCCGGACCGGCGGGCGGCCGCGCGCCGTGCCGAGCGGCTGTGGGAGTTGGCTACCCGTCGTCCCGTGAACACGACGGACGCTGCCGGCGAGGCCGGCGAGGTCGTGCTCACCGACGACGACCTCGCGGCGCTGTCACTGTGGACGCCGGACCCGCGGTCGCTGCCGGTGTCGGTCGAGCTGAGCGTCTTCGTCGTCGCGGAGTCCGCCGAGGCCGTCGACCGCGGGGAGCACCTCGTGGTGGTCGGCCCGAACCTGGGCGCCCACGAGGCCGGCCGCGGGCTGGGCCGCTTCGCGGACCTCCTCGGCCGCTCGGCCGCCGACCTGCTGACCGAGATCGGCGAGCGGGAGCAGCGGCTGCGGGCGGGCGTGCCCGCCGCGGAGCTGGTCTACCTGCCGCGCCACCACCGTTCGGCAAACGTCGTCGTCCGCGGGGCCGTGCGCGGGTTGGAGATCCCGGTCGGGGTGAGCCCCGGCGTGCCGCCCGACCGCGTCGTCGCCCCGGACGAGCTGTCCGTCGGCGTGCGGGACGGCCGGCTGCGGGTCTACCGGGACCGCACCGGCGAGGAGATCGCGGTGACCGCGGGCCACATGCTCAACCCCCGGGCCGCCCCGGACGTCTGCCGGTTCCTGCACGACGTCAGTGGGGACGGCGTGACGGGGCTCGCCCCTTTCGAGTGGGGCGCCGCCAACGCCCTGCCCGTCCTGCCGCGGGTCCGCCACGGCCGGATCGTCCTGCGGCCCGCGCGCTGGCGGTTCGGCCGCGACCAGGCGGCCGAGGCGCTGCCGGTCGGCGACGCGGCCGGGTTCGCGGCGGCGCTGCCGCGGTGGCGGGAGCGCTGGGGGTTGCCGCGCCGGGTCTACCTGGCCTCCGGTGACAACCGGCTCCTGCTCGACCTCGACGACCGCGACCAGGCCGACCTGCTGCGCACCACCCTGCGCGGACGGGGGCCGGAGCTCGTCCTGCAGGAGGCGTTGCCCGCGCCGGAGCACGCCTGGGTGCCCGGGCCCGGCGGGCGGTACGTGAGCGAGCTCGTGGTGCCGATGGTGCGCCGGGTCCCGGACCGCCCGCCGCGGACGGCCTCCGTGGCCATGCCGCCCGCGGAGGCCGCGCCGTCCGTCCGGCCCACCGACGACGACCGGCTGCGTCCGCCGGGCAGCGACTGGCTCTACCTCACCCTGACGGGCCCGGTCGGCCGGCAGGACGAAATCGTCGCCGGACCCCTGCGGGAGCTGACCGACGACCTGGTGGCCCGCGGGCACGTCGACGGCTGGTTCTTCCTGCGCTACCGCGACCCCGACCACCACCTGCGCCTGCGGCTGCACGGCGACCCAGCGACGCTGCGGGCGGCCGTGCTCCCGGTGGTGGTGTCCGCGACCGCCGACCTGATCGCGGCGGGCGAGCTGCAGCGCGCCGGCCTGGAGACCTACGACCGGGAGGTGGAGCGGTACGGCGGACCGGCGACGATCGCGCTGGCCGAGGCCGTGTTCGGCGCCGACAGCCACGCCGTCGCCCGCCTGCTGGGTACCGCGGCCGCCCGCGAACCCCGGCTGCCGCTCACCGCCGCGAGCGTGGACGCCCTGCTCGCCGCGCTCGGCCTCGACGAGGGGCAGCGCCTGTCCTGGTACAGCGGCCACGCCCCGCCGCCGAAGGAGTCGGCCGCGGCGCACCGCCGGCACGGCACCCGGATCGAGGAGCTGCTGCACGGAACACCGGGCGGCGCGGTGGACGACGGCGGGGTCGACGGGGTGGACGAGGAGGTGCGCGCGATCCTGGACGAGCGGACGGCCGCGGTGGCGCCGTCGGCCGCGGAGCTGGCACGCCGCCACGCCGACGGGTCGGGGCACCTGCCGGTCACCACGCTGGCCCGCAGCTTCGTGCACATGACCTGCAACCGGCTCGGCCTCGACCAGGGTGACGAGCGGATCCTGCTGGGCCTGCTGCGCCGCAACCTCCACTCCCGCCGCGCGCGGGTCCGGTAGCCCGGCCGGCGTGACGGCACGGTGACGCAGCCCGGTCATCCTTGAGCCGTGGCGAGGTCGGGCGCCCGGGCGCAGCCGGTCGCGCACAGCGCTGCGCCGCCGCGGCGGCGCCCCCCGGCCGGGCGCTCCGCCCCGGACGCGGTCTCGTCCCTGCAGGCCGATGCCGGGAACCGGGCAGTCGACGACCACCTCCAGGGCGTCGCGCCACCGGCGAAGCCGCCCATATCACCGGCGAAGCCGCCCACGCCGCCGGCGAAGCCGTCTGCGCCGACGCCCGGGGCGACTTCGGCCGCGCCGTCGAACCTGCGGGCCTTCCGCGTCGCGACGGACCGGGTGCTGGACGCCGACGAGCTGCTGTTCGCGTTCGTCAAGCAGTGCTACCACCTCACCGACGACGCCGAGATCGCCCGCCGGATCCGGGAGGGGGTGTGGCGGTGGGACGTCCTGCCACCGCCGGTCACGGACGCGGACGTGGCGCGCGGATACGTCCGGGTGTTCGTGGACCCCGCGCGGTTGCCCACGATCGATGTCGCCCCGCCTCCCGCCCTCGGCGCGGCGCCGTCCATCGAGCCGGCGACCGACGCAGCTCCGGCCGAGGACGTCCTGGCGACGGTGCTCCCACGCCGCCCGCAGAGCCCGCTCGACCCGGTGCGGACGGCGGTGAAGCGCGAGCTCGGCACGGCGGAGGGCGTCGCGCTGGAGGCGGCGAACATCGTCGACACGATTGCCTGGGCCGTCGAGGGGATCATGGAGGAGCCGACCCCCTACGGGGCCGCGCGCCGCGCGGTGCCCCCGGCCGGGGCCGCCGACGCCGGGCCGACCAGCGGGTGGGAGGGCGTCGACGGGACGGGTCCGGCGGTCGGCGACGCGGCCCAGCCGGCCGACGCCGCACCGTCCCCGGCGTACGCCCCCGTCACCGACGCCGCCGCCCGCGCCGTGACCGGCTGGGCCGACGCGATCGAGCAATTCCTCGACACCACCGTCTTCGTCGGGATGGCCCCGGAGACGGGCCTGCTCACCGACCGGGAGATCGCGCAGCTGGAGACGGCGATCGCCGTGCAGCTCGGCCTCGCCTTCGTGGGCGTGGAGGAGGTCCAGCTCGCGCTGCGCGCGGTGGCCGTCGTCGGGATCCTCAAGCAGGTCCTCCCGGAGATCGACCGCCACCCGGACGACTTCTCCACGCGCGCCGAGTTCTGGAGGGGCGTGGCGCAGGGCGTGGTGTTCCTGCTCGGCCTGAACGGCGCCTCGGCCGCGCGCAAGATCGTCACGATGGTGATCGACCTCGGGGTGCACCTGTGGGGCACCGGCGCGGCGGTCCAGAAGCTGCGTGCCGACTACGCGACGGTGCACGGCCCGAACCGCGAGGCGGTGCTCGCGCACGACCTGCACGAAGTGCTCACACTCGTCGCCGGCGCCGTCATCGCGGCGATCACCCACGGCCACGGCCTGCGCGGGGCCAAGGCTCCCAAGGCCGGCGCCCCGCAGCCGGCCCCGGAGACGCCGGCCGGGCCGAAGCCGGTGACGCCGGAGGTGCCGGCTGCCCCGAAGGCGGTGACCTCGGAGGTGTCGACTGCCCCGAAGGCGGTGACCTCGGAGGTGTCGACTGCCCCGAAGGCGGTGACCTCGGAGGTGTCGACTGCCCCGAAGGCGGTGACCCCGGAGGCGCCGGCCGCGCCGAAGTCGGTCGCCCCCACGGCATCGCCCGCCCCAAAGGCTCCGGCCGCACCGTCTGCACTTCAGGCCGCGGCGCTGGAAGGTCCACGGGAGCCGCCCACACCGAAGCCCGTCAAGCCGAAGCCCCCGAAGTCCCCCAAGCCGAAGTCCCCCAAGCCGCCCGAGACGGGGCCGACGGAGCCGTCGACGTACGAGTCCGACGCCCTGGCCGCCGCGCTGACGGCCGAGCTGGCGGACGTCCCCGAGGGCACCGGACCGGTCACCGGGCAGCAGTTGGGGTCACGGGATCCCGGCCCCCTGCCGAAGCGACCGCCACCCAAGGCCGTCGACCCCGAGACGGCGCAGCGCAGCGCCGAGGCCGAGCAGCGGATGGCCACGCGACGCCGGCAGGACGCAGTGACGGCCCTCGCCGACGACCCCGCGCTGCAGGAGGCCGTGCGGTCGTCGACCCCGTCGACCGGCGGCCGGTCCGTGCTGGCCGACCTTGCCGCCGACCACCCCGCACGACTCCGCGAACTCTGGGCCGACTGGCGAGCCAAAACGGCCGAACGAGCGAGCAAGGGCAGGCCACCGGGCTCGTTCGAGGAGTACGTGCGGTTGCGGATGGACAGCAACGACAAGCCCGAGCTCGGCGAGTACACCGACGCTTTCGCCAGGGGGCAGCGCGAGATCATGATCACGGCGCCCAGCGGGGCCAACCGCTCCGGCATCGACCTCGTCGCCTACGACAAGGTGACCGACCGCATCAAGCTCCTCGACGACAAGGAGTACGCCGCGCCGGTGGGGGAGGTCCCCGCGCTGCAGGAGAACCTCGTGAAGCGGAACCCGGGGAGGAAGGACCCGCGCAGCAACCTCGACCGGGCCGTCGACGACGCCCGGCGGGCGGCGGCCGTGCCCGGCGCGCCGCCGGAGATCGGCCAGGTCGTCGTGCCCCGCATCGAGGCGGCACGCACCGCGGTCGACGACCACGTCGCGGCCTGGCGGGCCGGCCACCCCGACGGCGACCTGGCGGACCCGGCGCTGCAGGCCGAGATCGGGACCATCCTGGCGCAGCACGGTGTCTACCGCGTCGTGACCACATCGCTCCGCCAGGACCCGGCGCGGATCACCGGGGGCCTGCGCGGGCAGGGGTTCACGACCGAGTAGGGCCGGGGCGAGGATCCGGCACGGCGGTCTCCCGCGGACGGAGGACGACACGGTGACCAGGACGCGGCATCATCGCCCCGTGACCAGGTCGGGCGTGCGGGGGCGGGCGGTCGTCGATGACCCTGTGCGGCGGCGGGAGTTATGCCCGTCGCCCGTCGCGTCCCCGGTGGACGCGATGCTGTCCCTGCAGGGGCACGCCGGCAACCGGGCGGTGGACGAGTACCTCCGTGGCAGCGCCGGCCGTCCGCTCGACACCACGACGCGCACGGAGATGGAGGCGCTGTTCGGGCGCGACTTCGGCGGCGTCCGCGTGCACGACGGGCCGGCCGCGGAGCAGGCCGCCGACCGCGTGGGCGCGGTGGGCTACACGGTCGGCCGCCACGTCGTGCTGGGTCGGCCGTCGGGGAATGACGGGCGGGCCCTGCTGGCCCACGAGCTCGCCCACGTCGCCCAGCAGGGGCCCTCGACGCCCGACGGCGCGCGGGCGGGCAAGGTGTCCCGGGACGCGGCAGGGGAACAGGAGGCGCACCGGGCCGCGGAGACGGTGGCCCGCGGCGGCGCGGTCAGCATCGGCGCGACGCTGGCACCCGGCGTCGTCGCACGGCAGGCCAAGCCGGCCCCGGCCGGTGCGGTGCGGTTCAGCGCAGAGAAGGAGGCGCTGACGCAGGACCAGATCGCGGCGATCTGGAGGCAGTCGGCCAACCTGGACGACTTCAAGCTCCGCCTGCTGGGCCCCGTCTCCGACGAGACGCTCGTGGCCTTCCTGAACCGCAAGATGTTTGTCCCCCCGGGCACGGCCACCGAGCAGGAAGCCCCCTACCCGGGGCCGTCGGCCGGCCCGTACACCGGGCCGCCGATCGTCGGGCGGATCATCTACTTCACCCACCCCGACGGCGGCACCGTCGCGAAGTACGTGCGGGGCACCGCGGCGGAGCTGGACGAGCTCCAGGCGCAGGCGAACGCCGAGGCCGGGCGCATGATGGCCGAGGGTCTCGCCACCGCCGCCGCTGGCCTGCCCGCCGGCGGGGTGCGCTCCACCAAGGGCATGAGCGGCTCCACTGCGCCCGCCGCCACGGTGGTCCGCAAGGCCCCGCCGCCACCGCCGGCGAAGGCCCCGCCCGTGAAGGGTCCGCCGACGGTCGCGAAGACCACCCCGACCCCCGCGGCCGGCAGCGGTCAGTACGTCACCACCACCGGCAGTGGTGAGATCCAGCTCGACACCGGGACGACCCAGCGGCCGCTGCCTCCGGCCAAGGTCACGCCCCCGCCGCCCCCACCCGCGAAGGCCCCGCCCGCCAAGATCCCGGCCACGACGACCCCCGCCACCGGCACGGCCACGAAGCCCCGGCCGCCGGGAACACCCGGCAATGTCAGCGAGCACGAGCTGCGGGAGCCCGACACGCGGGCCCGCTACTACCCGAACGCGGAGCCGGGCGAGTTCAAGCAGCCCGGCGCCGACGCGGTCGACGGAGGCATCGTGACGCGCACGACGGGGCCGAACGCGTTGACCGTCGTGACGGGGGGCACCTGGGTCCAGTACAAGCGCCTCAAGCACGAAGGCCGCGGGACCTGGACAGAACGGGTCACAGGCAACGTCGCCGACGCCATGAAGAAGTTCTACGACCCCGTCCGCAACCGGGAGTCCGCGTCGAAGAAATGGAAGCAGCCCGACGGCACCACCAAGCAGGCGGTGTTCCAGAATCCCGCTCGCCTCTTGCTCCACGTCGAAGTACCCGGCCTGAGCTCGTTCGCGTCTCAGGAGCGGGCGGACCTCCAGGCCGCCGCGGACCACGAGCTCAAGCTCTGGTGCGACGCCAAGGGCACGTACGAGGGCCTACCGGTCAGCGTCGTCGTGGTGGAGGCCCCGTAGCCGTGCGAGCACCCCGTCGTGCGACCCGCGCTGCCCACCCCGACCCGACACCCCGCCGACCGGCCACACTGGCGTGCCCCGACCACACGGCGATCTGAACCCTGCAGGGCGTGGTCAGCAACCACGCCATCGGCCGCGCGGGAACGGGTGCCGGTCATCAAGGCCGCCCAGGGTGTGGTCGAGACCGACCGGCTGTGGCGCAACATGCTGTCGAGCCAGCCGTTGGCGTTCAGCAGCGTCGGCGAGCTCCGCACCCATCCGAAGGCGGCGCTCGCGGTACTGTCCGATCTGTCCGGACGGGAGTTGGTCGACTTCGACCGCGTCGACGCCGGCGGCGGACCATACGTGCTCGATGGTGTGCATGCCGAGTGGGCGCCTCCCCGCGCCGAGCACACCGGGGACCGGAGCGGGTTCGACATTGCGGCGGTAGTGCGGGCCGTCGATGGTCGACGGGTGTTGATCACGCTTGAGGTGAAGTGCACCGACTCGTTCTCCCGAGCGAGGCTCGACCCGAACCGCTACCTCGACGCGGACGGCGGCGACACGACACCTTGAAAGCTGGATCGACGATTGTGCGGAGATCGTCTTCGCAGTGGACACAGTCTGGAACGAGGTCGGCGACAGTTGGGGACGCCCGCCGCTAGCTGCCTTCTTGGGACCAACGTGGGACCACACGTCATGGTCGACGGGCCGCGACCTGCGCGGACGAGTGCACCGCGTGCCGGTGACTCGTCGCGGGTGCTGCCCGTTAGACCACGAGTGGACGTGGCCGACGAGGACGGCCCCAGCGAGCGCGACTTCGTGGCCTGGCGATCGCGATACGGGCGTGTGCTACCACCGCCAGAGTCCTCATCAACCCCTTGCCCCCCCGCACCCACAGGTGGACCATGGCGTCCCGCTCCACGATCGGACAAGGAGGTTCCGCTCATGCCTACGTTCATGGACGTCCACAGGATGGAGGGCGGGGTGTCCGCAACCGATGTCGCCAAGGCCCATCGGGCCGATCTGGCAACCCAGGACCAGTATGGCGTGCGGTATCAGCGCTACTGGGTCGACGAGCACGAGGGACGCGTGTTCTGCCTGGTCGATGCCCCCGGCGCGGAGACCGGAATGCGCGTCCACCGCGAGGCCCACGGCCTGGTCGCGGACGAAATCTACGAAGTCACCGAGCACTCATAGCCGCACTCCGGCGACCCGAGGTCGTCGTCTCGGCCGTCTTGGCGTACCCCAGATGCTGGACGTCTAGCGCGGCCAGTGGATCGACCGCCGGAAGCGCATGTTGCGTGGCCACGTGCGCGCGTCGGTGTGCTCGCGCACCGATGGCTCGCCGAACAGTGCGTTGGCTTGCCAACGCGCGCATCGGACCGCTCCACAGGAGACTCGAGCTTTACGCCGGAGCAATCACAATTCTCGTGCACGCCGCGCCCTACGGGCGCGTAGTGGGTCACGCCGAGCCAGCGGAAGCGTTCCGCCCACTCGCGTTGTCTGACAGAAGAGGCGAAAGGAGTACCGATGTCCACCAGCACGCAGCCCTTGGAACACTTGTCCTTTGACCGCCCGGACGAGGTGCGCGAGGGCGACAACTGGCGACTGGAATTGGTGAACCTCGCTGGTGGCGCCCAAGTGGGGCGCATCACCGTACAGCCGGGCTGGAGATGGTCGAAGGACGTCAAGCCCGTCGCGGGCACCGAGCTGTGCATGGCCCCACACCAGCAGTACCAGATCAGCGGACATATTCACGTTGTCATGGCAGACGGCACCGAGCTTGACGCGGGCCCTGGGGAAATCACATCACTACCGCCCGGACACGACGCCTGGGTAGTCGGGGACGAGCCGGTCGTCGCGATCGACTGGCAAGGCGCCTCGGTATGGGCCCGCGAGCAGGAGGGGTGACGCCCCATGAGCTTCATCCAGGTCATCGAGTTCACGACGCGTCGAGCCAACGAACTCAACGCCCTACTCGACGAGTGGCTGGAAAAGACCCAGGGTAAGCGTACAGCAACACGTGGCATCCAATGCCGCGATCGGGATCATACAGATACGTACGTCCAAATCGTGGAGTTCCCCTCCTGCGAGGAGGCGATGGCCAACTCAGACCTACCCGAGACGGCCGAGGTTGCCGGCCGCCTGGCGGAGCTCTGCGACGGGCCTCCGACATTCCGTAACCTCGACGTCAGCCGGGACATGCACATGTAAGGCGAGAGGGGGCGACTTCAGGGTTAGTGAGTACGCCCCGCGGGGTCGCCCCGCCCGTTGGTCTTGGTCGCGATCACGAAAGGGATCGTTTGCCTTCCGCGTAGAATTCCTTCTCGCCCAGCGAAAGGCAGACGGCCTGCTCGACGGCCGCTGCTAGCGGAACGCGATCCCTCGACCACGGTAATCGCGGGGCAGGAGACAGCGCGGCAGCTAGGAAGGAAGCCCCCTGGGGAGGACGAGTGCTACGAACAGAGTTGTGCCGACTCCTTGACATCGACATCCCCATCATCCAGGCGCCGATCGTTCCCGGCGCCTGCCCGGAGCTCGTGGCCGCCGTGTCCAATGCCGGCGCAATCGGTAGTCTGGGCGCGGCCTTTCGCAGCGCGAAGGATCTGACGAACGACATCCGCCGGGTGCGGCAGCTTACGCCGCGTCCCTTCATCGTCAACCATGTTGTTCCGTTGGTCGACGAGGCCGCCTTCGCGGCGTCGCTGGAGGCGCGGCCTACGGCGATCTCGCTTGCCCTCGGCCATCAACCGGGCCTGATCAAGCGCGTTCAGGAGGCCGGCCTGCGCGTGCTCCATCAAGTCCACACGGTGACCCAGGCGCGCCAGGTCGCTGAATCAGAGGTCGACGTCATCATCGCCCAGGGCAGCGAAGCAGGCGGCAACTGCGGAATGGTGGCCAGCTCTGTCCTGATTCCCCAGGTAGTGGACGCTGTCTCACCAATCCCGGTGGTAGCGGCGGGCGGTGTAGCCGATGGCCGCGGATTGGCCGCGGCTCTGGTGCTGGGTGCGGTGGGCGCGAACATCGGCACCAGGTTCCTGGCCTGCGAGGAGGCGTGTGTGGATCCGGCCTGGAAGCAGCGAATCCTCGGCGCCCAGTCCGAGGACGCGGTACAGCTGACATTCTGGCAGGAACTTTTCGGTGCGCCAGGGGCTGAGGCATTCGACGTGGTGCCACGGGCGCTGCGCACCCCGTTCAGCGACGAGTGGCTTGCAAGGGACGTCGGCGGCGACGCGGAGCGACTGAGAGTGGAGATCGTCAAGGCGGTGCGTTCAGGCCGCATTCACGAGCTGGCCCCCTTTACCGGGCAAGCCACCGGTCTGATAAATAGTGTGTCGCCAGCGAGAGACGTCATCGACGCCATCTTGACGCAGGCCGAGGACGTCCTTCGTCGCGCTTCCCAACTGATCACCTAAGCACGGCCACGCAACAACGGGGCTGCCCAGGGTTCGGTTGACTCCTGACCTTTGAGGACGTGTTCCTCGCTGGAAGAATCCTAGGCATTGACACAAGCGAATCGGCAATCGTCAGGAAGATCGGCGCAACGGTGCGCCGTGTTACCGGTATCGTCGGCTCTCTGCTTACACAACGATTAGCGGTCAATAATCAGGCGGGAAAGTTGACGATCGACCAGGCCATGGGGAGCTGGTCCGTGCGGGGTTCGGGCATCGCCATCCGGCCGGGCCCGAAAAAATTGCCGGTGAGGTAGAAGTCGGCATCGGCTAACTGCTGGGCAGAGATCTGACCCTGGTACTCGAACGCGTCGAGCACGTACGGAATGCCCGAACTGCCGAGCACCGACGGCCCGTTCATGACGTGAAAGTGCATGTGAGAAGCGTTGGCATTACCGGTATTGCCTAGCTTGGCGATAACCTGACCCTTGCGGACCTGGTCGCCCACCTTGACCAGCAGACTGCCCTTCTGCAGATGCGCATAGAAGGCGTACGCGCCCTGGCCGATGTCAAGCACGATGTGGTTGCCGTCCACGTTCTCCACGGTCAACTTCGGCCCGAGCACCGGATCGTTGGCAGGCAGCACACCCGGAGCGTTGGCCTCCTGCCCGTCGAGCACCGCGGTCACGGTGCCGTCAGCGACCGCGATGATGTCAGAGCCGTAGTCAACATAGCTCTCGTTCTTGGTCTTGTCGCCCGTGTAGAAACCACCCTGGTCGTTGGTCTGCTTCCAGTCGATGGCGAACAGCTGACCCCCGACAAGATTCCCATTGAGCGACAACGGCGTACTGCGATGGGGCCAGCCCGGTTCACAACACCCGTTGAGCGCGACCCAGTTCCTACCCTTCACGGGTGGACCAATGGTGATCGGCCCACTCGCCGAAATACTGTAGGGCGTCACCGTGTAGTCGACCGAAACCGGGTTTGACGTCACCGGGCTGGACGCGCCATTCAAAAACAGGTGATGCATGACGTACTTCGGCGCCACGTGCAGGGAGTCGAGGGCGAAGTCAACGAAGAGCACGCGCGCCTCCTCCGGTGGGATCACCGCGTCCTGCACGGGTCCGGCGGGCAGGGCCTGCAGCCGGTTGCAGTCACCGAAGCCGCAGGCGGGGTCAACAAGTTGCTTGTCGGCGAACGAAGCGATCACCTTCGTGGAATCGGTGGCGTCGACAACCTCGAGCCTGCGGATCGTCGCCGGGACACGCGACGCGTTCTGCAACACCACGTTATACGCAACGTGAAACTTGCCGTCGGAACCGGCGAAGGGAAACGTTGGCGGGTCTGCTACCTGGACCAGCACCGCGGTAAACGCATCCTTCACCATAATCCCGGCCGGGGGCGGCTCGAACGGGGAGCCGCCGGCGGTCCCGGCAGCCGTCGCGGCCGCAGGGGTGGCCGTAGTTCCGGGCGCGGAACCGTCGGATGGAGAGGAGGTACAGGCCGCAACCGCGAGGATCAGAACGAGCACGAACCCACATGGCCGCATACAGACCCACTCCAGCGTTTCAGTCCCAAGTCTCGTCCTCGCCGTGCCGGTGGACCGCGAGGCCCCTCGACCTGGCGCCAAACGCCCACAGATCGATGATCGCCAGCCAGCCTGGCCCCGCGACCGACCGACGTCAACAGCCCGGCCCTCAGCGTCTCCCTGACACCCTCCGAGGACGCTGACCCGCGACAGCCCGCTCGGCCAGGCACTCGTCCAAGCCCAGCCAGCCGCCTCGTTGTCGACGTCGTCGTACCTACATCACACCCCCTGGGGCAGGGCAGGGCCGCGGCAAAGTCGCGCTGGGTGGCTGCTCAGCTGCGGTGACACGCGGTGGTAGATGAGGGTGCAGGCACGAACTCGACGTGATCATCAGGTTGTCGAAGCCCTGATCATGTCTGGAAGCCCGTTCCCGCGTTGTCATCCTCACCGATCGTCGCTGTCCTCGATCAGCCAGGCCCGCCCGTCGACGAGCCGATGACGTTGTCGTTGGTGCACGCCTGGCCGGGGTGCCAGATCCGCGTGCGGCGCGCGGGATCCGCCACGGGGTGCTGTCGGTGCTGCCGATCAGCGCCTGCGCGGTGCTGGCCGGCGCCCGCTCCTATGCGGCGATCGCCGAGTACGCCCACGACACCGGCCGCGAGGTCCTCAACCAGCTGCACGTCGCTGCGGTGACACCGCACGAGTCGACGATCCGCCGGGTCCTGCAGCAACTCGACCCGGACGCCGTGGATGCGGCGCTGCGCGCCTGGACCCTGTGCCACCGTCGCCGTGGCCACGAGTGATGGTGTTGCAGGCGCTTGAGACGGGGTGGTCGAGCTGCCGCCCTCCGAAACGGCGAGACCGCGCGTTAGCCGCTCGTCATGAGCTCCACGAGAGAAGATCTTCGCAGTCCCCAGGGTCGGGCTGTCTCCCTACCAACGGCACCCATCACGACGGTCGCCGAATGCTCCCAGGACCTGACGCCGCCGCAGTGGCTGGCGGTCGCTGGCCCTGTCCCGCTGAACCTCGACCTCAGAGGACGTCCCGCAGCGCCCTGCTCTGGGCGAGGAGTGCGTCGGTGCCGGCAACGGCCTGGCCGGTCAGCCCGGTGCCGGTGCCCAGCGCCGGCAGCGCGCCCGGCCCCGCCGGAGGCGTCGACCTGGCGTCCAGCTCGCGAGCGAGCCTGCGGATCTCGCGCAGGTTGCTCTCCACGTGGTTGAGCTCGGCGCGGGCGGACGCGACCTCCTCGTGGGTCGCGTGCAGCACGCTCTCGGGCGTTCCGGCCGCCTCGTCCGCGTCGAGATGCTGCCGGCGCTGCTCCAGGTCGCGGGCCGAGCGCACCGCGGCCCACAGAGACGCCCCGAGGAGACGGTCGGGATCGATGTGCCCGTGCTGCCCACGCCTGCGACGCGGCGACGTCCTCGGCGAGCCGGCACAAGGTCGAGGCCCGGACATCGTCGTCGCCGACCTCCACGGACGGCTCGGCACCCGCGTGGCCCTTCTTGTACGCGCTCACCGGGTCCGGATCGACGATCCCGTTGACGATCGCCGCGAGGACGAAACCGGCGACTCCGCCGAGGAACGCCCAGACGATGAACGAGCGGCCGTCATCCGCGAGCAGGAGCGGGGCGGCGACGGCGCACGCGAGGACCAGGCCGATGATGAGCAGGCCGTGTCTGCCCGAGTTGCGGTGTGTGGTCGTTCCAGCGGCGGTCAGGGTGTGTGCGGTGCCGGCGAGGAGATCGGGGTCGTACACGGTGTAGTGCCTGCCACGGCGCAGCAGCGTAGGCAGATCGGTGGTCGCCGGCTCGCCGGTGCTAGGCGCCGGCTGCTGATCGCTCATCGAGGCCCTCGGAGTCCGTCTGCTCGGGCACACCGATCCCGGTCTGGCATCGCGCCGGGGGCACCATCCACTAAGGCCGACGCGAGCAGGACGAGGGGCGGAAGCTTCAAACCCACTACCCACTACCCACGACCTCAACCGCGGATCACACTCGGGGCGTCGAACAACGTCCACTGTGGTGGAGGTTGCGATGCGGGCTGGCACTTTCCGTCGCTGGGGCATTGTGGTCGCCCTCCTGCTGTTTGCACTGCCACCCGCAGGATGTGCCGCCGCAAGCCCCACGACCTCCCCACCGCCGAGCCCCACCCCGGCCCCCTCCGACGTCCTGCCGGACGTGTGCGACGTCGCCGCATCGACGGGCCCACTGGCGCCGCGGGCAGCGAGGTGGCCGTCTACTCCGTGTGTTCGACGATGGACCAGGGCTTCGGGTCGGTCTGGGCCGTCTCGTGCGACGTGTCCGCGCCCCAGCTCGTGCGGATCGACGCCCGAACCGGCGCCGCTGTACCGATCCGCCTTCCCGCAGGCCTTCCCGCGGAGTCTTCAGTCGGTGCCGGCGAGGGCGGCGTCTGGTTGCTCACCAGGGGCAACCCACCGCAACTGGTCGCGGTCGACCCAGGAACGAACGCGGTGGCCCGTTCCACGCCAGCGCCCCCCGGAGCCGTGGCGGTGCGCACCGGGTTCGGGTCGGTGTGGGTGTCGGTCGCCGCGCCCGGGCAGCTGGTCCGGGTCGACCCGGCGTCCGGGCAGGTGGTAGCCACGGTGCCCGTCGGTAGGGGAGCCAGCTTCCTCGCGGCTGGCCCCGACGCGGTGTGGGTGATCAACGCCGCGGACGGGAAGGTCGCGAGGGTCGACCCGGCCACGAACACCGTCACCGCGACGGTCCGAGCGTCGGCGAGAAGCATCTCGGGCGGCGACATCGTGGCCGCGGCAGAGGCGGTGTGGGTCCGATTGAACGACGGCGACGCGATGGCCGTTCAGATCGATCCACGCTCGAACGCCGTCGTGGACCGGATCGGCCCCCCTCGGGAAGCGGCGGCATCGCCGTCGCCGACGACTCCGTGTGGATTACCGCCCACAGGACGTTCTCGATCTGGCGCCTTCCCCGGTGACGCGCGCGGGACGTCCATGTCGTCTAGGGATCGAACGTCAGCAGCGGACGCCAGGAACGCCCGCTCCGCGCCAGACACGGTCCGCGTCGGCCCCGGTGGGCAATGACTGTTGCGGTCGACCGGAGGCCGCTGGGCGCCTTTAAGTCGGCGCTGCCGCAAGGCCGGTCGCCGTACCAGGTGTCAGGGTGGGAAGTTGGTCGAGCAGGACGTCGCGCTGCCCGTGGGCGTCGAACAGAACGCGGGCCATGGCAGTGGAGGCCTCCAACTGGCCCGGTCGCCGTCCCAGGGCGTGCTGTTCGTCGAAGAACTCCTTCGGCACCCGCAAGGGCTGGGCGAACAGCATCGCCGTGGACATCGACGTGCGCCCCACGTCTCCACCCGGCATACGGCTGATCATGATGGCCAGCTCGCCGATCATCGGCAGAGTGTCCAGGGCCAGGAGGGGGTGGACCTCACGGCCCAGACCGGCACTGTCCACCAGGGTCAGGGTCCGCACCCGCCCCGGGTCGGCCAGGGCCAGGCGCAGTACGACCCGTGTTCCGCAGGTGATGGGCGGATCTGGACACACGCCGCTGTATCGTCCCAGCTCAGCGTGTGGGGGCAGGTCCGGAACTGGTGAAAGTCCTGGACACACGTTCGATCGATGTTCGGACCCGTG
>NZ_JAVREJ010000027.1:0-64137 GCF_031845345.1 Pseudonocardia charpentierae
CCATCGCGTGGCACCTCTCTACGAGATCCTTGGTCGGTTCACGCAGAGACTCACGCGGTGGCCCCTCCCACGTGCTCAGGCACGCCGGGACAGGCCCCGGACTTACACCACCAGCCGGGACGCGACCTCAGGAAAACCAGACGGGCGGAGCCCCCGGCAAGGGGCCTCGCCCAAACGTGTCGGAGTCCTGACGACGAGAAGGATGCGGCCTAGTTTCGAACCTGCGACCGCTCGGGTGTAAGGCGGCTCGTCCTCGTTGACATCTGCCTCTACCAGCATCGCTGGTCCCACGTGCCGTCGCGGCAGCGTGCAGGAACCTCTTCGGTCGCCGCTGCTTCGTGTCACGAACCGTGTCACGAAGAGGTTCGAGCCGTCGACGTCGCGCCGGACTTAGCTTCGACGACCTGGGGCATGGCCAACTCGGCGAGCAGCACCGCCGCCGGGGTCGCCGCTTTCGCACCTCCGGGCTTGCACGGTGCCCGGCCACGCGCCATCGCGACGCAGTGCGACTTGCCGGCACAACTCTGTGTCGAGTCAGCTTGAGGCGTCGTCGACATCGCGCAGCGCGTCGAGGTCGCGTTGGGGTAGGGCGTGTTCATCGCAGGCCGCTGACGTGACGTGCCGCCCGGGTCGGATTCCTACTCGCTCGCTGAACGGGCTGGCACGACGCTCGTCCCACGAGTAGAAGGGTCTCCCACGAACCGAGAGGGGCCACGATGCGCAAGGTGGTGCACTTCGAGATCCCGGCCGACGACCTCGAGCGGGCGAAGGAGTTCTACGGCTCGGTCTTCGGCTGGGAGCTGGCCGACATGCCCGAGATGGACTACACGGTCGTCAAGACGACGCCGGTGGACGAGCAGACCCAGCTCCCGTCCGAGCCGGGCGCAATCAACGGTGGGATGTACCGGCGCAGCGCAGAGGCACCGTCCGTGCCGGTCCTGACGATCGACGTCAACTCCGTCGACGACGCGTTGAAGGAGATCGAAGCGGCCGGCGGCCGCGTGCTCCGGCCGCGCACCGAGATCCCCGGCATGGGGGCGTTCGCCTACTTCACCGATCCCGAGGGCAACGCGCTCGGTCTGTGGGAGAACGCCTGACCGAGGGGCACACGCGGATCAGCCTCAGCCCGGTACTGCCGTGTGAGCGCCAGCCGCCGGAGCACTCGCGAGGGAGCTGCTGGAGTTTTGTTGCCGCGCTGTCACGGGCTGGCCGGGTAGGCGAAGACCACGCCCTGGTCGTCCATCAAGGGGGCGAGCTGGTCGTGCTGGACCATCTCAGAGCCATGGCCCCACGTCAGGCGGTGCTTCGGCGACAACGTGGTGCACCGGCAGCCCGTGTTTCGCCCCGACCCTGCGGGGCAGATCCAGCCGCAGCCACCGGGACTTCTCCGCCGGCAGCGTGGAGATGACGAACCCGGCGTAGCCTGGACGCGTCGCGACCTCCTGGTCGATCGCCTCCGCCGGGTCGGCCGCGCCAACGCGCACGTCGCTGAGCGGCACGCCCCTCTTGTGAACACCGCGGTGGCCCGCTCGCCGCGCTTGCGGGCGGTGACCTCGGCGTCGTGCTCGTCGCCCTTGCGGAACAGCAGATGCCGGACCGGGGTCGCCGGGACGAGCAGGACGAACTCCGCCTCAGCGTCCTGGTCCCGGACGCCGCGCACCGCCTTCAGCAGCTCGGGGCTGGTCACCGTCTCGTGGGCGACGACGAGGTAACGGGCCATGGCGGCCTCCGTGGACATCGTTGGTCCGGGCCTGGTGGCATGGTCCCACGCGGCACGATGCGGGAAAGTGCGCATCTCGGGTCGGGCCGCACGAACGACGGCGTACCCGCGTCCGTCGTGCCCGGTGACGCCGGCCCGGGCTTTCATCGCGGATCGACGGTTGGGTGTGTGAACCGCTGAGGTCTACGCGGGTCTCGTGTTGCCGTCGCGACCGGCTCGGTACGTCGACCGACAGCAAGGATGGTTGCTGTCAGGTATGGGCGTCTGGAGGGCTTGGGACGCAGCGGGGCCGTGGCGGTATGTGGATGGGCTTCTCGATCAGCACGGGATCGATCGCAGTCTTCGGTCGGAACCATGGAAGTCCGGCCCAGTTGCCACGCTCCACTGGATCGCCGGGGGCCTCCGGAGGCGCGTCCGAGTCGAACGTCCAGCCGGTCGGGAGCCGGACGCCGATCGGGTAGACGGTGAGGCCGGTGCGGTCGACGCCGCCGCCGTAAACGAGCCGGCGGTTGCGGTAGATCTGGGCGACGATGCGCCCACGTCCCGCTTCGGCGGCTCGCCCAAGGTAGGCACTGGTGGCGGCGCGGCGGCGTGTAGGCCCCGCCCATGCGTCGGTGTCCTACCCCGCGACCTGAGCGGCACGCCTGCCACGTCAGCGGGGTGGAAGGTGCTCCAGTAGGTCGAGCGCGGACGCGCAGCCGTCCTCGGCTCTCATCGCCTGTGCAGCCTGCTTCACTCGTGTGTCGCCGGGCAGGGTGGCCAGCGCGGCAACGAGTCGGTCTGCGGTCAACCGCCGGACCCGGACAGGGGCGGCGCCGAGGCCGCGGCGGTGCAACAACGCACCCCAAAACGGCTGATCGGCCAGGAACGGCACGGCGATCGAGACGACGTCGGCCCGAATCACGGCGTGTGTGGTGCCGGATGGGCGCCACTCTGCGAACGGCCCGTGTGACCAGGCACGCCGTCTCGAGCGCGCTGTTACTCTTTCATCCCGCTCGTCCTGCGCGGCGGTGTGCTGCGCCACGACCGGCGCCAGCCCCGCGCACGACACCGGGTTCGAATTGTCGAACGGCAACCGACGACGCGGCGGCCGTGAGTAGTTGCGCCCAATGTAGCGTTCAATCATTAGCAATTCCAACGGCAAATCCAGGCTCACGGGTTATAGCTGGCGAAACGCGGGTAGTGCGGGAACTCGCCCGGCGAAACCCCGGTAGCAACAGCTGACGCGACCGGCCCCTCCAACCCGTATCACCCGTCGATGAAGGAGTTGCACGATGACAGTGCCCCGAGATCCCCACAATCCGGCATACGACGACCGGCCCAACGCCGAGCCCACCATGGCCGCGCGGAACACCCAACCGGTCAGTACCGGCCCTACAGCAGCACCGGCCAGCAGGTCCGTGGTTTCCCCCGCGCCGACGGCCTCCCCGGAGTCGGCGCCACGACGCACCGGAGAGGGCACCGAGTCCGGTAGCGGCGGCAAGGTCACAGCCGCAGCGCTGATAGCGGGCGCGGCCGCTTTGGCGAACAAGCTCCGCAAGGAGGCACCGAAGAAGGCCCGGGAGGTCCGCGAGAAGCGGGTCGCCGGCCGCTGCGTCATCCTCACCGAAGTGAGCGGTCGCCCCGTCGCGCTCGGCCCATACCGGGACGAGCAGGCCGCCCGCGAAGATCTGACCCGGGTCACCGGAGCTCCCCGAGTGGTCGAGCTGAAGTCCCACGCGGCGTACTTCGGGTCGCCGGACAGCGACCGCGCCAACACGCCGTAGTCAACTGCGGCGGGCCTCGCCACCGGCACCGACTCATGGCGAGGCCTGTTGCATCAGCGGTACGAGACCAGCGAAGGGACCGCCAGCGGCAACATCGCGTTCGGTCAGGTGCAGGACCCGCAGCGTGTGTGGGCCACCCCATGCGCTGAGCGTGGCGCGGGGACTGCAGCGAACTCTCCATGAACGATCCGGTCGCGCCTCACGACGGCGAGGTGCTCGCGCGGAGTCGCCGGCCGGGTCGGCGCACGCTCGGCCGGCGTTGACGAGGCTGCGGACGCACCGGCATTCGGGCGGCGAGGCTAGCGGGCGCCCGTTGGTCCGCCTCGGCCAGCCACGCCGCGTAGACCCGCAGCGTGGTGAAGGCGGCGCGACGGCTGCGAGACTGGATGAAGGGCCTGGCCGGGCCAGCGCTGCACGAGCTTTCGGTCCGGCCTTCTCGTCGACTCCGGTAATTGGGGTTTCCTGGCGTCAACCGATCACAGCGACAAGTACAACCGCGCCTGCCGCTCGCCGGTCCGTTTGCGGGCCTTGTCGGTCACTGTGCGGACGAGGCCGTTCGCCGATCTGATGGCTGCTGATCCGGCGGCGTTCCGGGCCAAGTTCCGGAAGATGGCGGCGGATCCGTTCGCGTTCTACCGGGGCAGTGACTGCCTCTTCTATGCGGATGTGGTCCGGCTGGAGGATCCGTGGGTGGACGAGCGGACCCGGCGGGTGTGGATTCAGGGGGACCTGCACGCGGAGAACTTCGGCTGCTAAATCGGTGGGGCGGGTGGGGCTCGAACCCACGACCTGACGGATTATGAGTCCGCTGCTCTGACCAACTGAGCTACCGCCCCGTCGGGGCGGAGGCTACCGGTCCCTGCTGCCCCGCACGGCAACCAGGCGGGCCGTGGAACTGTTACGTCCGGTCATGCCAGGTCTCGCGGGGGATTGCGAACGGCCCGGTGGGGCATTCGGACAGCGTGCGGATCGTCATCACCGGAGCCAGCGGCAACGTCGGTACAGCCCTCCTGCGCCGCTTGACCGGTGCGGGCCACGACCTCGTCGGTGTCTGTCGGCGACCTCCCGGTCCTGTGCCGCCGTACGACGTCGCGACCTGGCACCCCCTCGATCTCGCCGTGGACAGCGCCGAGCGCGAGTTGACCGACGTCTTCCGCGGCGCCGACGCCGTCGTGCACCTGGCCTGGGGGTTCCAGCCGTCGCACGACGTGGCGTACCTGGAACGCGTCGACGTCCACGGCACCCGGGCCGTCGTCGACGCCGCGCAGCGGGCGGGGGTGGCCCACCTGGTGCACATGTCGTCGCTGGGCGCCTACTCCCCCGGCCCGGACACCGGCGGTGCGGACCAGGCGAGGGTCGACGAGTCCTGGCCCACGGAAGGCGTCCCGACCCTCGCCTACAGCCGTCACAAGGTCGCCGCCGAACGGATGCTCGACGCCCTCGAGCGCGATCACCCGCAGGGGCCTGCGGTCGCGCGGATGCGTCCCGGGTTGATCGTGCAGCGGGACAGCGGCAGCGCACTGTTGCGCTACGGCGTGCCCGCCTACCTCCCCTCGGCGCTGCTGCGCCACCTGCCGTTGCTCCCCCTGGACCGCGGCCTGGTCGTGCAGGTCGTGCACACCGACGACGTCGCCGACGCGGTCGCCCGGGTGCTCGAGCGACGGGCGACCGGCCCGTTCAACCTCGCCGCGGACCCTCCGGTCACCCGCGAGGTCATCGCCCGCGTCCTGCACGCCCGTCCGGTGGACCTGCCGCGTCCGATCCTGCGCACGGCCGCCGCGCTGGCCTGGTACGCACGCCTGCAGCCCCTCGATCCCGGTTGGGTCGACCTCGCTTTCGCCACGCCACTGCTCGACACCACGCGCGCCCGTCGCGAACTCGACTGGACCCCGGCCGTCTCCGCCGAGGCCGCGCTCGCGGAGGTGGTCGGCGGGATGGCCGACGCCGCTGCCGCGCCGAGCCCTGCGCTGCGTCCGCGCACCGTGGCCGGGGAGCTCACGGCGCTGTTCACGCGAGGGCCGGTCGGCTCCCGACGCCTGCCCTGATCGACCTCTTCGCACGCCGCCACGGTCCTGCCGGGCTGTAAGCGTCGTCCGGCTACCGTTTCGACGTGCATGTGGTCGGCGAGGGCGTGACGGCGACGCAGGAGCGGACCAGGACGCCGCAGTGGGTGTGGCCGGTCGTCGCGGCGCTGCTGCTCGCGCAGGCCGTGGTGCTGGCGCTCTGGCCGGCGGCGCACCTGTTGATGATCGACCTGCAGGTCTACCGGGCTGGCGGCGAGCACCTGCTCGCCGGGACGCCGCTCTACGGCGGCGGTGTGCTGCTCGACCTGCCGTTCGTCTACCCGCCCTTCGCCGCGATCGTCTTCGTGCCGCTGACCGTGCTGCCGCTGCCGGTGCTCAAGTTCGGCTGGACGGTCGTGGGCGTGGCGCTGGTCGTGTTCGTCGTGCGCCGGTCCGCGGCGCTGGTCGGGATGCGGGCCGGCCCGGCCGTTACCGCGTTGCTCGTGGTGGTGCTGCTCGCGCTGGATCCGATCAGAACGACCTTCTACCTCGGCCAGATCAACGTCGTCCTGCTCGCCGTGGTGCTCGCGGACGTCACCGGGCGGCCGGCGCGGTGGCGCGGGGTGGGGGTGGGGCTCGCGGCGGCGGTGAAGCTGACGCCGCTCGTGTTCGTCGTCTACCTGCTGCTGACCGGCCGGATCAGGGCCGCCGTCACGGCGATGGCGACGTTCGCGGCCGCCGTGGGCGTCGGGTTCCTCGTCGCGCCGGCGGAGTCGGTCAGGTACTGGCTGCAGGGCACGTTCGCCGCCGCCGACCGGATCTCGCCCGTCGCGTCGACGACGAACCACTCGCTCGACGGCCTGCTTGCGCGGGCAGGCGCGCCCGGGTGGGTCGGGCTCGCGGCGACCGCTGTGCTGGGTGTGGCCGGGCTCGTCGTCGCCGTGCTCGCCCACCGGCGAGGCCGGCCGCTGCTCGGAGTGACGGTGTGCGGACTGTTGTCGGCGGCGGTCGCACCGTTCGCGTGGTCGCACCACTTCGTCTGGTTCGGTCCGCTGGTCGTTCTGCTCGCGCACGGGGCATGGCTCGGCGGCCGATGCGCGGCCGCCGGGCTGGGCGGGGTCCTGGTGGTCACGCTGGCCTGGGTGACCCGGCTACCCGGACCGGGCGTCGGCCCGATCCCGAGCACCGGGCTGATCTCCCTGCAACCCGACGTCTACCTGGTGGCGGTCGTGGTGACGGTGGCGATCGCGGGCTGGATCGTGGTGCGCGACCACCCGCACAACAGATGAGGGGCCGGCACACAGGTCACTACCTGTGTGCCGGCCCCTGTACCTATGTACGAGCCCTGTGTCAGCGCGAGAGGACCGCCACGCGCTTGCGCGTGTCCTTCGCGACGCCCTCGGCCTGGTGCGCGACCTCGGCACCCACGGCGGAGGCCCGGACGGCGACGTCGTGGCCGAGCTTGGTGGCCTGAGTGGCCACCTGGTCCAGGAAGGCCGGAGCCTTCTTCTGCAGCTCGGCGCGCTTGCGCTCGGCCCGCTTGGTGAGCGTGTCGCCGCGCTTGGTCGCCTGCTTCTGCAGCCGCCGGCTGCGCTTGTCCGCCTGCTTGCGGAGCTTGCGGGCCCGCTTCTCGGCGGTCTGCTGCAGCGCGGCGCCACGCTTCTCGGCACGGGACGCGACCTTGGCCGCTGCCGCCGACAGGTCGCTGACCAGCGCGGAGGCCGAGGTGGCGAGGTCGCCCGCCACGCCGGACGCGGTCGAGGAGGCCAGGGCAGCCCGCTTCGACACCTCGCCGGACACGTCGGACGACGCCAGCCGCTTGGCCGCGCGCTGCGCCTTCTTCGACAGCTCGTCCGACGTCTTCGACGCCCGCGAGCTCGCGGCGGCGGCCGGGAGCAGCCCGGCGGCACCGGCTGCGAGGCCCGCGACGGTGCCCGACGCGTCGTGCGCGGCACCGGTGATGCGGCCGGACACGTCCTCGGCCGCACCGCTCACCTTGCCGGACAGGTCGGAGACCGCCTCCGAGACCTTGCCCGAGACGTCGTCGACCGTGTCCGACACGGACGCCGCCTGGGTCGCGACGGCGGCCGCGGCGAGCTTGGCGGCCTTCCGGCCGCGCCAGCCGAGCGAGGGCTTGCCCTCGGTGTCGGCCGCCGCGATGAGCAGACCGCCGAGCAGGCCCACGTTCTTGAAGAAGTGGATCTGCTGCGCCTGCTTGGCGTCCGGGTCCGTCTCCTCCCAGAAGCGGTGGCCGGCCAGCGTCGTCGGGATGATGGAGGCGGCCAGCGCGGTGGAGGCGAGCCGGGGGAACTTCCCCAGTGCCAGCATCGTGCCGGCGACGACCTTCACCCCGCCGTCGATCTTGACAAGGGTTTCGTCGTCCAGCCACTCACTGGTCGCGCGCGGGACCTCGACCGGGGCGGCCTCGGCCGCCTTGTCGATCGTGGGGGCCGCGGCGTCGGTGGCCTTCTCGAGAACGGGCGTGACGGCGTCGAGGACGGGCTTCGCTGCCTGGACGTGGCCCTGCGGGGACTTCAGGGCGGCGATTCCGCCCTGGATGAAGATGGCGGCCAGCATCGGCCGCGCCACTCGGCGAAGGAGCATGACGTGCGGTTCCCGTACGGCGGTGGTGGCAAACGCGCGAGGTCGGCATCATGCTGGCGTGAGCACCGACGCACAGCTGGCCATCGGCCTCGACATCGGAGGCACGAAGATCGCGGGCGGGGTCGTCGACCGCACCGGCCGGGTGTACGCGGAACTGCAGGCGCCCACTCCCCCGCGCTCGGGGGCCATCGTGATCGCGTCGATCCTGCTCGACCTCGTGGCGCGGCTGCGGGAGGGCCGTGACATCGCAGCCGTGGGCGTCGGCGCGGCCGGCATCGTCCGCTGGCCGGAGGGGCGGATGCTGTGGGCGCCGAACAACGCCTACCGCGACTGGGACATCCGCGACGAGCTGGAGCGCGAGACGGGGCTGCCCGCCGTCGTCGACAACGACGCGAACGTCGCCGGGTTCGCCGAGGCCCGGCTGGGCACGATCCCCCACCGTCAGATGCTGTTCGTCACCGTGGGCACCGGGATCGGCGGCGGGCTCGTGCTGGACGGCGAGATCTACCGCGGGCCGACGGGCATGGGCGCCGAGCTCGGGCACATGATCGTGGACCCGCTCGGGCCCCGGTGCGGGTGCGGGAACCACGGGTGTCTGGAGGCCGTGGCGTCGGGCAGCGCGCTGTCGCGGATGGGGCGCGAGGCGGCCGCCGCGGATCCGGACGGCGTGATCGCCCGGATCGGCCGCTCCGAGGGCGCCGTCACCGGGCACACGGTCACCACCGCCGCCCAGCAGGACGACCCGACGGCCCTGGACATCTTCAACCGCCTCGGCCGTTGGCTCGGCATCGGCATCGCCTCGCTGGCGACGATCTTTGAGCTGGAGGCGGTGGTCATCGGCGGGGGCGTGGTCCGCACCGGGGACCTGCTGCTCACGCCGGTCCGCGCGGCCGCGCGGGAGTACGCCTACGCGCCCGAGGCCCGCGGCGTGCCGCCGGTGACCCCGGCGACGTTCGGCAGCGAGGCCGGGATGATCGGCGCCGGACTGCTGGCCCTGGAGCACACCGACCGCAAGCCCAGCAGTACCTGAGCCCGATCATTAGGCTGGACGGATGTCCCTGGTCCTCGGGCCGGTCCTGCGCCATGTCGGCGACACGACCGCAGCCGTCTGGGTGCAGGTCGAGCGGCCCGCGACCATCACCGTGCTCGGCTGCTCCACCCGCACGTTCGACGTCGCGGGTCATCACTACGGCCTGGTGAGCGTCACCGGCCTGGACCCGGACACCACCTACCCCTACGACGTCGCCGTCGACGGCGAGGTGGTGTGGCCACCACCGGTGTCGCCGCTGCCGCCGAGCAGCCTGCGCACCCGCGGCCCCGCGTCGGCCCGGCGGCACCGGATCGTCTTCGGCTCGTGCCGCTACGCGAAGGTCGTCAACCCGAAGGTCGCGGCCAAGCTCGGCATCGACGCGCTCGACGCCTTCGCGGCGCGGACCGCCCGGCAGCCCCGGGAGGAGTGGCCCGACGCGCTCCTGCTGCTCGGCGACCAGGTCTACGCGGACGAGCTGACACCGCAGAACCGACGCCGCATCGCCGGCCGCCGCGACCGGCACCCGGAGTGGCCGGACGACGAGATCGTCGGGTTCGACGAGTACGTCGGTCTCTACCGCGACTCGTGGAGCGACCCGGAGGTGCGCTGGCTGCTCTCGTGCGTACCCACCGGAATGATCTTCGACGACCACGACGTGCGCGACGACTGGAACACCTCGGCGGTCTGGCGCAGGGAGATGGCGGAGAAGCCCTGGTGGCCGGAGCGGATCCGGTCGGCCCTCGTGTCGTACTGGGTCTACCAGCACATCGGCAACCTCCCCGCCGACGAGCTCGCGGCCGACCCCGACTACCAGGAGGTGGTCGCCGCCGAAGGCGACACCTGGCCGCTGCTGGCCGCTCTCGCGGACCGGGCCGACGCCGAGACCGACGGGAGCAAGGGCGTCCGGTTCAGCTTCCGCTGGGACCTCGGCGCCTCCCGGTTCGTGATGATCGACTCACGCAACGGGCGCATCCTGGAGGACGACGCACACCTCATGCTCGGTGAGTCGGAGTTCCGGTGGATCGAGGATCAGGTGCGCGACCGGTCCGCCGGGACCGTCGACCACCTCGTGCTCGGCACGTCGCTGCCGTGGTTGCTGCCGCACGCGATCGGCGACCTGCAGAGCATCAACCAGCTCGCCGCCGCCCGGCCGGGTTGGCGGGGCCGGCTCGGCGAGAGGATCCGGCAGGTCGGAGACCTGGAGCACTGGCAGGCGTTCCGGTCGTCGTTCGACCGGTTCACCCGCATGGTCACGGGGGCGGCGACCGGACCCGACGCACCGGCGAGCATCAGCGTGCTCTCCGGCGACGTCCACCACAGCTACGCGGCACAGGTCGACCTGCCGGGTCCCGACGACGACCCGGGATCGGGAGCCGCGGCCGTCCACCAGTTGACCTGTTCCCCGGTGCACAACGTCGTCGACTGGTTCATCCAGCCGGGCTTCCGCCTCGGCTGGTCGCGGAGGATCGCCCGCGCGACGCGGCGGTGGGCCGAGCAGGCCGGGGTGCCGCCGGTCGAGGTGTCGTGGCACAAGCTCGTCGGACCGCTGTTCGGCAACACGGTCGCCATGCTCGATCTCGACGGCCGGCACGCCGAGGTGACGTTCCTGCAACCCCGGTCGGCGGGGTCGGTGCGGGAGGTCGCCCGGCTGGTGCTGGCCGACGGTCCGCGCGACGACGCGACCATCGGCCGTGCCGCCCTCAAGGCACGGATGTAACCGGGCCGTCATCGATCGGTCGTCCCCGAGCAGAGTGAGCGTCGCCCAGGGTGGGTAGCGATAGGGCATGGTCTCGGAGCCCCTCAACTGGACCGTCCCTGCGCCCCTCCGCGCGCTGCTGTGGTGGCCGCCGGTGGCGTTCGTTCTCGTACTTCTCGAGCCCACCGCCGCTGCCACCACGATCGCCGCCACCGGTGCGGCGCTGGCCGTGCTCGGCGTCGTCGGCACGTCGGTCGGCCAGGCGATCAGCCGTCGGCGGGCCCTGCGCCGCGGCGCCGAGCCCGCCGCGGTCACGCTGACGGTGGCGGCGTCCGTGGACCGGGCGGTGTCGCTGCCCGCCGAGCAGCAGGCCGCCTGAGCGCGACGCGCCGAACTTCCCCCGATCCGGTGGCAACCGATCGGGACCCGCACCCGAAAGCCTGTCGGCTCCTTGTACCGAATACGCGATGCGTGTCCACGCACCGCGAGGAACGGAACGAAGGAGCTTCCATGGGTGAGGGCGGCATCGGCAGCGTTCTGGGCACCATCTTCGGCCTCGCCCGCGCCGGCCAGCAGACCGGCGGCGCCGAGGCCGGCGACGAGTCGCTCGGCGACGCGTGGAGTACCGCCCGCGGCCACCGCGGGCAGGTCGGCAGTGACCAGGGCGGCGAGAGCGAGTAGAGCGCCGGAAGCGTTTCCGGTGGGTGTCGCCCCGTCCGCCGTCTGCGGACGGGGCTTCGTCCGATCCGGGCTCCGGCCCCGGCCAGTCCGATGACGCCAAGACGCTCCCCCAGCACCGCGCGGCACCGCGCACCCCGCGGACAGGCCGGCCGCGCCGCGCTCGCCGGCGAGTCACGCACCTTGCTGGTCGACGCCGCTCCCCAGCTCAGCGTCCGGCAGGTCTTCGCCCGCTTCTGGCCGCTGACCCGGCCGTTCCGGCTCCGGCTCACCGCGTGCCTGGTGTTCGTCGCGGTCGGTCCGATGATCGACGCGGCGGGCATCTGGGTCTTCAAGATCCTCATCGACGACGTGCTCACCCCGCACGACTTCTCACTGTTCCCGCTGGTGGCCGCCGCCTACATCGGCATCGCGGTGCTCGGGGGCCTGCTGTCGTTCGTCGACGACTACCTGTGCACCTGGGTCGGCGAACGGTTCGTCCTCACCCTGCGAACGACTCTGTTCGGCCACCTGCATCGCATGTCGCTCGGGTTCTTCGAGCGCCGCCAGCTCGGCGACCTGATGTCGCGGCTCGCCGGCGACGTGAACGCGATCGAGCAGCTGGTGCTGTCCGGGGTGATGCAGGTGGTCGCCCACGGCCTCAAGATCCTGATCTTCGGCGGACTGCTGTTCTACCTGAACTGGAAGCTCGCGCTCGCCTCGCTGATCGCCGCGCCGCTGTTCGCGCTGGCGTCGCGCTACTTCTCCACCCGCATCAAGGCGGCGTCGCGCGAGAAGCGCCGGCGCACCGGCACGATCTCGGCCGTCGCCGAGGAGAGCCTGAGCAACGCTGCGCTCGTGCAGGCCTACGACCGCCAGGCGTCGGAGACCGCGCGCTTCCACACCGAGAACCTCGGCGCCTTCGCCGCGCAGATGGTCGCCACGCGGCTCCGGGCGACGTTCGGGCCCTTCATCGACCTGCTCCAGATCGCCGCCGTACTGCTGGTGATCGCGATCGGCATCTGGCAGCTCGCGTCGGGGGCGATGACCCTCGGCGGTCTGCTGGTGTTCATGGCCTACCTGGCACAGCTCTACCGCCCGATCCGGGCGTTGGGCGGTCTCGCCAACACCGCCTACGCCGCCAGTGCCGGCGCCGAGCGGATCATCGAGATCCTCGACGAGAAGCCGTCGGTGACCGACCCGTCGAGACCGCGTTCCTTCGGCCGGGCGCACGGCGGGCTGAGCTTCGACAACGTCACGTTCACCTACCCCGGCGGCGACGCGCCGTCGCTGACCGACGTGCGGTTCACGATCGCCCCGGGGCGGAGGCTGGCCGTCGTCGGGGCGAGCGGGGCGGGCAAGACGACGCTGACCAAGCTGCTGCTGCGCTTCTACGACCCCGACCGCGGGCGGATCATGCTTGACGGCGTGGACCTGCGCGAACTCGCACTCAGCGACCTGCGCCGCAACCTCGCCGCCGTGCTGCAGGAGACGCTGGTCTTCGACGGCACGGTGCGCGACAACATCACGTGGGGCCGGCCCGAGGCCCGTGAGCGCGACGTCGTGGCCGCGGCGGTCGCAGCGGACGCGCACGGGTTCATCAGCGCACTGCCCGACGGCTACGACACCCGCGTCGGTCAGCGGGGCCGGATGCTGTCGGGCGGGCAGCGTCAGCGGCTGGCCATCGCCCGGGCGATGATCCGGAACGCGCCGGTGCTGCTGCTCGACGAGCCGACGACCGGCCTCGACGCCGAGTCCACCGAGCGCGTGCTCGATCCCCTGCGCCGGCTGATGGCGGGCCGCACGTCGCTGATCATCAGCCACAACCTGCTGACGGTGACCGACGCCGACCAGATCCTCTACCTGGAGAAGGGCCGCATCACCGCCGCGGGCACCCACCGCGAACTGCTGTCGGCGTCGCCGGGCTACGCGCACCTCTACCGGATGCACCAGGGGCCGGTCGCGCCGCGGCCGGCGTTCCGCCCGGGCCCGCACGTGACGCCACACCGGGCGCCGCTTGGTCTGACGGAAGTTGACACGGTGAAGACGCGGCCACACGGGCCGGATCCGGCGTGAGCAGGGGCGGCGTGTTTCGCAGCATGGTGGCTTTACTGCGCTCCGACCGCAGCATGGCCACCATGCTGCGAACCTGAGCGCCCACGTCCAGCCGGGCGCAGCGCCCCGAAGAGGATCTTGCGCCGCAGGGTGAAGCCGAGGTGCTCGTAGAGCCGGATCCCGGACACGTTGTCGGCCGCCGCATGCAGGAACGGCACGTCGCCGCGCTCCCGGACCACCTCCCCGACCGCCCGCACCAACCGACCCGCGAGGCCCTCCCCGCGGTACCCGGGGTCGGTGCACACCGCACTGATCTCGCTCCACCCCGGCGGGCGCATCCGCTCCCCCGCCATCGCGACGAGCGCGCCACCGCGACGGATGCCCAGGTAGGCCCCGAGCGTGATCGTGCGGGGCAGGAACGGGCCCGGCCGGGTGCGGGCGACGAGGTCGAGCATCTCGGGGACGTCGGCCGGGCCGAGCCGGACGGCCTCCGGGTCTCCGGCGACGTCGAGCCCGGACCCGTCCATCTGGACGCCCGGGATCGCCTCCATCAGCTCCCAGCCGGCAGGCAGCACCTCGGGGGCGTCGGGCACGACGACCGTGTCGCCGTCTTCCGTCAGAGTGGCGAGGTCGTCCCACGGCGAGCCGGGGCCGGCGACGGCGGCGAACGGCGAGACGTCGCCGGGGAACCGCGCCGCGCCGCCGTGACGGACGGCGAGATCCGCCTGGGGGCCGGTGAGCGCCGTCCACAGGGGGTTGTCGAGGGGATGAGCCACGTCCTCGGCAACTCCGAGGGGTGCGCAGGCCTTCCCACCGACGGTCAGAGGGTGTTGATCGCGTCCACCGCCTGCCGCAGCCGGAACGCCCACACGATGTAGACCACACCGAACACCAGCGCGAACAGCCCGATCACCCACAGGAGCGTCAGCGCACCGGCAGCAGGCGAGGCGAGGAGGGTGATGCCGAAGACGATCGCGACGATCCCGCCGACGAGCAGCCACACCCACGACGACGAGCCGTGCTTCCGTGCGGTGAAGGCCTCGATGATCTGCGATACGCCGAGCACGATGCTCCACACCGCGATGATCAGGACGAGCGCGAAGATCGTCGGCCCGGGCCAGAACAACGCGATGAGGCCGGCGACCAGCGACACGACGCCCTGCGCGACGTGCCAGCCCCAGTGGGAGGTGCGGCGATGCCGGAAGCCGACGGCGAGCGCCGCCACCCCGTCCATGATCGCGTAGAACCCGTAGACGAACACCAGGGCCAGCAACGCGGCCTCAGGTGAGAACAGCGCGTACAGGCCGAACACGACGGCCAGCACGCCCCGGATCAGCACCAGCCACCAGAGCGCCTTGACGGCACGGCCCGCGTCGATCGAGGTCATGTCCAGCTCCTTCTTCGGAAGGTGCCGACGCTAGACCCGTGTGGTCGCACTCAGGTCACGATCTCGGGAACTCCGTCTACCGCGGACGGACGGCGACGTCGTCGACCTTGCCGTACTCCTCGCGCAGCGCGGGCAGCAGCTCCCTGGCGGCGAAGGACACGAACTCGGCCTGGGTCTGGCCCCCGATCTGCACCAGCGCCACGTGCGTGAACCCGGCGTCGACGAAGGGCCGGACGGCCTCGACGTGCGCGGCGACGTCCGGCCCGCAGGTGATCGCCTCGGCGACGTCGTCGGGCCGCACGAACTGCGTCGCGGCGGCGAACCCGGCGGTGCCCGGCAGCTCGGCGTTGACCTTCCACCCGCCCGCGAACCACCGGAACTGCTCGTGCGCGGTCTGCACGGCCGCGTCGCGGTCCGGGCCCCACGAGATCGGTTGCTGCCCGATCTTCGGCAGTACCGCGCCTGCCGCGTCGTCGAAGGCCGTCACGAGCGACGACTCGGGCTCGGTGGCCACCATCGCGTCGACGAGCGGGGCGAACGTCTCGATCGACTGCTTGCCCGACACGGCCACCGCGAGCGGCACCCGGCTCTCCGGCAGGTCCCACAGCTTCGCGGAGTCGACGCGGTAGTGCTGCCCGTTCGTGCTGACGTACCCGCCGCCGAACAGCTTCGAGATGATCTCGACGGCCTCGGTGAGCATCTCGTGGCGCACGTTCGCGGGTGGCCAGCCGCGACCGACCACGTGCTCGTTGAGGTTCTCCCCCGCACCCAGCCCGAGCACGAAGCGGCCGTCGCCGGCCAGCAGTGCCACCGTCGCCGCCTGCTGGGCGACGACGGCCGGGTGGTACCGCATGATCGGGCAGGTCACGTAAGTCATCAGCGGCACGCGCTGGGTCGCCCCGGCGACCGCACCGAGCACGGCCCAGGCGTTGGGCGCGTGGCCCTGGGCGTCGAGCCACGGAAAGTAGTGGTCGCTGATGACCTCGAAGTCGAAGCCGGCCTGCTCGGCGGCGACGGCGTCGGAGACGAGCTCGCGCGGGCCCCGCTGCTCGCACATCAACGTGTACCCGAAGGCGACCATCCCGCTGACCCCTCTTCCACTCCTGCCACTGTCGATCGGCCTGTACCCCGTCGGGTGACGATCAGTCGCGGATTCGGCGCCGGGCGGCGCGGGTAGCCCGCTCGCATGGCAGTCGAACACGTGGACGACGAGCTGTGGAACGAGTTCCACCGCGTGGTGAACATGACCTCCCATGAGCTGCGCGACTGGCTGGTGACCCGCTCGGTGGACGAGGACGGCGCGGTCGAGCCGGGCACACAGGGTGGCATCGGATCGCCCACCGGGCAGGAGGTCCTGCACATCCTGGGCAAGCGCCGCACGGACCTCACCAAGGACGACGAGCGGGTGATGCGGAACGTCGTGCGGCGGATCACCGAGCAGCGCCGCGACGACCTGGAGCCGACGGCGGGCGAGGCGCACTGGCGGTACCGGCTGATGTCGATGGGTCACGACCCGCTGAAGCCGGTCGACTGACGGCTGTCCCACTCTTTCGAGTTCCCTCGACCGGGCAAGAAGTCGTACTGCGGGCAGAAACTACCCGCACTTTCCTCGTTCCGTCCCCCGATCGGGTGACATCCGTTTCGGGGGCACATCCTTCTCCGTCCTCACTCCTTGTACGGGATACGAGGTGCGCAACGGCGCGCCACGGGAACCAAGACGAGGAGTCCTTAAATGGGCGATTTCATCAACCTCAGCAACATCGGAATTCTCAGCGCTCAGACCGACAACCGGGGCCGGGTCGACCACTTCAACGTCGACAATTCCAGCAGCAGTGAGTGGGAGCAGGAGCGCGGCTACCGCGGCGGGTCTCGCGGCGGAAACCGCGGGCACGGCAGGGGTGGCAAGGGCGGCAAGGGCCGCTGCGACGACTGAGCCCACCGGTGGCGACGGCCCTGTTTGCTTCTCTGAATAGGGCCGTCGCCGGGTCACCACCCTTCTACCGACGACGCCGAGGCCATGACTCTCACCAGTCCGCGCAGGACCCCCCGCCACCGCGCCCCTCGCGGTCGCGCCCGTGCCGCGCTCCTCACCGAGACGCAGGCGTCGTTGGTCTCCGACGCTCCTCAGCTCACCGTCCGGCAGGTCTTCGCCCGCTTCTGGCCGTTGACCAAGCCCTTCCGGTTTCGGCTCGCGGTGTGCCTGGGATTCGTCGCCGTCGGCCCGGCGATGGACGCGGCCGGTATCTGGATCTTCAAGATCCTCGTCGACGACGTGCTCACGCCGCGCGATTTCGCGCTCTTCCCCATGATCGCCGCGGCCTACATCGGGATCGCCGTCCTGGGTGGACTCCTGTCCTTTGTCGACGACTATCTGTGCACGTGGGTCGGAGAACGGTTCGTCCTCAACCTGCGAACAACTCTTTTCGGGCACCTGCACCGCATGTCGCTCGGATTCTTCGAACGCCGCCAACTCGGCGATCTCATGTCGCGACTCTCCGGCGACGTCAACGCCATCGAGCAACTCGTGCTGTCCGGCGTCATGCAACTCATCGCGCACAGCCTGAAGATTGCGATATTCGGCGGCCTGCTGTTCTACCTGAACTGGAAACTCGCGCTCGCGTCGCTGATCGCGGCCCCGCTCTTCGCCGTCGTGTCCCGCCGTTTCTCCACGCGCATCAAGGCGGCGTCGCGCGAGAAGCGCCGCCGCACCGGCACGATCTCGGCCGTCGCCGAAGAGAGCCTGAGCAACGCCGCGCTCGTCCAGGCCTACGACCGCCAGGACGCCGAGACCCGGCGCTTCCACAAGGAGAACCTCGGCGCGTTCGCCGCCCAGATGATGGCCACGCGGCTACGGGCGACCTTCGGCCCGTTCATCGACCTGCTCGAGACCGGGGCCGTACTCCTGGTCGTCGGTTTGGGGATCTGGCAGCTCGCCTCGGACGAGATGACCCTCGGCGACCTGCTGGTGTTCATGGCCTACCTCGCGCAGCTCTACGGGCCCATCCGGGCGCTCGGTGGCCTGGCCAACACCGCGTACGCCGCCAGTGCCGGCGCCGAGCGGATCATCGAGATCCTCGACGAGAAGCCGTCGGTGACCGACCCGGTGACCCCACGCCCGTTCGGGCGCGCCCGCGGGGCCGTGCATCTCGACGGAGTCTCGTTCACCTATCCCGGCGTCGACGCGCCGTCGCTGGCCGACCTCCGGTTCTCCGTCGAACCGGGCCAGAAGCTCGCCGTGGTCGGCGCCAGCGGAGCGGGCAAGACGACGTTGACGAAGCTGCTGCTGCGCTTCTACGACCCCGACCGCGGGCGGATCACGCTCGACGGGGTGGACCTGCGCGAGATGACGCTCCACGACCTGCGCCGCAACCTCGCCGCCGTGCTGCAGGAGACGCTGGTCTTCGACGGCACCATCCGCGACAACCTCGTCTGGGGTCGGCCCGAGGCCCGCGAGCGCGAGATCGTCGCCGCGGCGGTCGCCGCCGACGCCCACGAGTTCATCTGCGCACTGCCGGACGGCTACGACACCCGCATCGGTCAGCGGGGCCGGATGCTGTCGGGCGGCCAGCGGCAACGCCTCGCAATCGCCCGAGCGATGATCCGCAACGCCCCCGTGTTGCTGCTCGACGAGCCGACGACCGGCCTCGACGCGGGCTCCACCGAGCGCGTCCTCACGCCGCTGCGACGGCTGATCGCCGGGCGCACGTCGTTGATCATCAGCCACAACCTGCTGACGGTGACGGACGCCGACCAGATCCTGTTCCTGGAGAAGGGACGGATCGCGGCCGCCGGCACCCACCCCGAGCTGCTCACGAGCTGCCCGGCGTACGCACAGCTGCACCGGCTGCATCACCCGGGGACGGCCGCACGTCCGCCCCGGACCGGCCGCCACGTCCCGCACCCGCGTCCCGGTCAGAGGGTCACCGCATGACCGCCGGGGCGTCAGAGGGCAGGTAACTCCTGGGTGCGCCCGATCAACGGGGCGAGGGGGTCGCCCGCCTCGCGCACCCGGGCCGGGACGTCCCTGACGGTCCAGCGGTCCGCCGCCAGGTCGGGGTCGTCCAGCTCGTCCCACGTAATCGGCACCGACACCGGCGCCCCTGCCCGCGGCCGCACGCTCCACGGCGCCACCAGCGTCTTGTAGACGATGTTCTGCGTGTAGTCGAGCCGGGCGCGGCCACCCCGGCGGTCCTTGGTCCATTCCCAGCTGACCAGCTCGGGCACGGTCGCACCTACGGCCCGCGAGACCTTCTCGACCCAGCCGCGGGTGTCCGCGTAGGTGTAACCGGCCCTGACCGGCACCCAGATCTGCACGCCGCGCTGGCCGGTCACCTTCGGGCCGCCTTCGACGCCGAGGTGCTGCAGCGCGGTGCGGAACAGCCGGGCCAGGACCAGGATCTCGTCGAACGACGTCCGGGTACCCGGGTCGATGTCGATCAGCGCCCAGGTCGGGCGCCGGGCCTCGGGCAACCGCCCGGTCCACGGGTGCAGCTCGACGGCGCCGAGGTTCGCCAGCCACGCCAGGGTCGGCACGCTGTCGGCCACCACGCGGCAGTCGGCGTCGTCCGGCCCCGCCTCCGGGTCGTGCCAGCGCGTCACCCACTCCGGCGCCCCGGCGGGAAGCTCCTGCTGCCAGAACCCGGGACGCTCGACGCCGTCCGGGTAGCGGTGCAGGTTCACGGGGCGACCGGCCAGGTAGGGCAGGAGCAACGGGGCGATGGTCGCGTAGTGGCGCACGATCTCGCGCTTGGTGACCGGCGGCTCTCCGTAGCGGCCGGGGAACAGCACCTTGTCCAGGTTGGTGAGCTTGACGTCGTGGCCCGCCACCGTCCACGGGCCGTTGCGACGCATGGCGTCGAGAGCGGCGAGCTCGTCGTCGGTCGGCGGCTCCCAGGAGCCGCCCCGGCCCAGCCGCACCTCGGCCTCGGCAGCGGGGACGCCGCTCTGCCACAGCGCGTCCGGGGCGGCGGCGACCTCGTCGTTCGTCCGTCCGCTGAGCACGGAGCGCGGGTGGTCGTCGGCGCTCCAGCCGTGCCGTGCGTGCTCGTCATTCTTGTGGACGAGCAGCCACTGCTCCTTCGACGAGTCCTTCCGGTTGCGGCGGATCAGCGCGAACCGGCCGGCCAGCTTCTCCCCCACCAGGTCGAAGTGCAGCTCGCCTGCGGCGATGGCGGCGGCCGGGTCGTCCGTGTGCGCGGGCGTCCACGTCCCGCGGTCCCAGACGATCACGTCGCCGCCGCCGTACTGGCCGCGTGGGATGACGCCCTCGAACCCCGCGTACTCGAGCGGATGGTCCTCGACGTGCACGGCCAGCTGGCGGGCGGCCGGATCGAGCGACGGCCCGCGCGGGACGGCCCAGCTGGCCAGCACGCCGTCGACCTCCAGCCGGAAGTCGTAGTGCAGGCGCCGCGCGCGATGGCGCTGGACGACGAAGTGGCCGCCTCCTGCGGCAGGGCTTCCGCCGGCCGGCTCGGCGGTGACGTCGAAGTCGCGCATGGCGCGGTACTGGGTCAGCTTCTCCTGGGCGAGCTCGTCCCCGGCGCGACTCGGCACGCAGAGTGAGTACCCCATGACGACGACACCCATGTAGTTCACCGAGGCCTGACCCGGCGCCACCCCGCCCGGCGCAGGATGGGCGCATGACCTTCGCCGTGCCCGTCGTCGACATCGCCCCCTACGTCACCGACGGGACCACCGAGGCCCGCGCCCGCACGGCAGCCGAGATGGACGCTGCGTGCCGGACGGTCGGGTTCGTGCAGATCGTGGGGCACGGCGTGGCTGCCGGGATCACCGACGGGCTCGCCACGGCGATGGACGGGCTGTTCGAGCGGCCGCTGGACGTCAAGAGCCGGTACCGGACGCCGCCCGAGGTCAACCGCGGGTACTCGCCGCCGAAGAGCGAGTCGCTGAGCCTGAGCCTCGGCGTGGAGTCGGCGACGCGGATGAACGACTTCTTCGAGGCGTTCAACGTGGGCGCGGCGGCATCCTGGTTCCCCGGTCTCGACCTGCCGCAGCCGGACTACGCGGAGAACACGTGGCCGGACGTGCCCGGGTTCCAGGATGCGGTATTGGCCTACTTCCACGAGGCCGCCCGCGTGGCCCGGACCCTGACCGCGGTGTTCGCGGACGCACTCGGCCTGCCCGCCGGCTTCTTCGACCGGTTCACCGGGCACTCGATCGACGTCCTGCGGATGAACAACTACGCGCTGCCGCCCGGGCAGATCGACCTCGACGGCGACCTGACCGGCATGGGCGAGCACACCGACTACGGCATCGTCACCGTGCTGTGGGCCGACCGGGTGGCAGGCCTGCAGGTGCTCGGCGGCGACCTTGCCTGGCACGACGTCATGCCGGACCCGGGCGCGCTGTTGGTCAACCTCGGCGACCTCACCGCCCGCTGGACGAACGAGCGGTGGCTCTCGACGTTGCACCGGGTCAAGCCGCCCGTGGTCGACGGGCGGATCGAGCGGCGCCGGTCGGCGGCGTTCTTCCACGACGGCGACCTCGACGCGCTCATCGAGACCATCCCGACGTGCCTCGCGCCCGGCGAGGCGCCGACCTACCCGCCGATCACGGTCGGCGAGCACCTGACGGCGAAGCTCGCGGGATCGCGGGCGGGAGTGCGCAACGTGTCGGCCGAGCGGGACGCCGCCCGGGTCCGAGCAGCCACATGAGCGTCAGTCGCGCGAGTAGTACGCGATCTTGTCGTCGAGCACCTGCAGCGCCGCCCGGGTGCGCTGGAGGCGATCGAGCATCTCCTCGCGCCGCCTGCCCAGGAACGCCACCCGGTCGTCCGCGGTCCACGTACCGCCGTGCTCGACGAAGGTGTCGAGCAGTTCCACGGCCCGTCGCTCGTCGACCGTGGTCCGTAGTTCATCGCCCCGAGGACGACCTGTGCACCTGTCATGTACCCAGCGTCGGTGCTGGAGCGCGCTTCAGGTCAAGCGCAGCCGCGGATCGGCCCCGTGCTTGACGCGGGAAGGCCGGGCCGGTACGAGTGACCTTCGCGGCAGTGATCGCGGATCATCACTCGACGCACAGGAGCGCGGCATGGCTCGCGACGGTTACGACGTCGTCATCGTCGGAGGCGGTTCGGCCGGCTGCGCGCTGGCCAACCGACTGTCGGCCGACCCCTCCACCCGGGTGCTGGTGCTGGAAGCGGGCCGCAGCGACTACCCGTGGGACGTGTTCGTCCACATGCCAGCCGCGCTGACGTTCCCCAGCGGCAGCCGGTTCTACGACTGGCGCTACGAGTCCGAGCCGGAGCCGCACATGGGCGGCAGGCGGATCGCGCACGCCCGGGGCAAGGTGCTGGGCGGCTCCAGCAGCATCAACGGGATGATCTTCCAGCGGGGCAACCCGCTGGACTACGAGCGGTGGGCCGCCGACCCCGGGATGGACACCTGGGACTACGCCCACTGCCTGCCCTACTTCATGCGCATGGAGACCTGCCTGGCCGCGGAGCCCGACGACCCGTTCCGCGGGCACAGCGGCCCGCTCGTCCTCGAGCGCGGCCCGGCGACGAACCCGCTGTTCGGCGCCTTCCTCCAGGCGGTGCAGGAGGCGGGCTACCCGCTCACCGACGACGTCAACGGGTACCGGCAGGAGGGCTTCGCCAAGTTCGACCGCAACGTCCACCGCGGGCGGCGGCTGTCGGCGGCCCGCGCGTACCTGCACCCCGTGATGTCGCGGCCGAACCTCGACGTCCGCACGGGTGCCCTGGTGACGAAGGTGGCATTCGACGGGACCCGCGCGGTCGGGGTCGAGTACTCGCACTGGGGCAGGTCGGTCCGGCGGGTGGACGCCGGCGAGGTCGTCCTGTGCGGCGGGGCGATCAACACGCCGCAGGTGCTGCAGCTGTCGGGCGTGGGCGATCCCGGGCTGCTGCGCGGGCTGGGCATCCCGGTGGTCGCCGGCCTGCCCGGCGTCGGCGAGAACCTCCAGGACCACCTGGAGGTCTACGTGCAGCACGAGTGCACGCAGCCCGTCTCGATGCAGCCCTACCTCAAGCTGCGGCACTACCCGGGGGTCGGCGCGCGCTGGCTCTTCCTGCGCAACGGGCCCGGCACCACGAACCACTTCGAGGCGGGCGGCTTCGCCCGCAGCAACGACGACGTGGACTACCCGAACCTGATGTTCCACTTCCTGCCGATCGCGGTGCGCTACGACGGCACGGCGCCCGCAGGCGGGCACGGCTACCAGGTGCACATCGGCCCGATGTACTCCGACTCCCGCGGCACCTGCACGATCACCAGCACGGACCCGCGCAAGCATCCCGCCCTGCGGTTCAACTACCTGTCGACCGACCAGGACCGCCGCGAGTGGGTCGAGGCGCTCCACGTGGCCCGCAAGATCCTCGAGCAGCCCGCCCTGCGGGCGTTCGACGCCGGCGAGGTCTCCCCCGGCCCGCAGGTCGAGTCCGACGAGCAGATCCTCGAGTGGGTGGCCCGCGACGCGGAGACCGCCCTGCACCCCAGCTGCACGGCCGCGATGGGCACCGGCCCGATGTCGGTCGTCGACCCGCTCACGATGCAGGTGCACGGCACGAGCGGCCTGCGGGTGGTCGACGCGTCGGTGATGCCGTACGTGACCAACGGCAACATCTACGCGCCGGTGATGATGGTGGCCGAGAAGGCGGCCGACATCATCCTGGGCAACACGCCCCTGCCGCCGGTGAAGGCCGAGTTCTACCGGCACCGGGCGGGCTGACCAGAGGCTAGAACCACCGCGCCGGCGCGGGGGCCGTGTTGTGCCAGATGTGCTTCTGCTCCTGGTACTCGTGCAGCCCCGTCGGGCCCAGCTCGCGGCCGTTGCCCGAGCGCTTCATGCCGCCCCACTCGGCTCCCGGGACGTACGGGCCGAAGTCGTTGATCCACACCGTGCCGTGGCGCAGGGCACCGGCCACCCGGTGGGCCCGCGCGGTGTCGGCCGACCAGACCGCTCCGGCCAGGCCGTAGGTGGTGTCGTTGCCCAGGGCGATCGCCTCGTCCTCGGTCCTGAAGCGCTCGACGGTCAGCAGCGGTCCGAACGTCTCCTCCCGGACGACCCGCATGCCGCGGTGGCAGCCGTCCAGCACGGTGGGGCGGTAGAAGTAGCCGTGCGCCAGCTCGGGGTCGTCAGGGCGGCAGCCGCCCGCCAGCACCTCGGCGCCTTCCGCCCGGGCCGAGGCGACGAAGTCCTCGATCTTGGCCCGGTGGGCCGCGGAGACGAGCGGGCCCGTCTGGCTGGCCGGGTCGAGCCCGTTGCCGATCCGGATCGCGTCGGCGCGCACGGCGAGCTCGGCGACGACGTCGTCGGCGATCGACTCCTCGACGATCAGCCGCGCGCCCGCGGAGCACACCTGCCCGGAGTGCAGGAAGACGGCGGTGAGCGCGTTGTCGACGACGGTCTCGAAGTCGCAGTCGGCGAACACGATGTTCGGGTTCTTGCCGCCCAGCTCCACCGCGACCCGCTTCACGGTGGCCGCGGACGCCCGGATGATCGCCTGCCCGGTGGCGAGGCCGCCGGTGAAGCTGACCATGTCGACGTCCGGGTGCTCGGTGAGCGGTGCCCCGACATCGGGGCCGGTACCGAGCAGGACGTTCACCACGCCGGGCGGGACGCCCGCCTCCTCGGCGAGCCGCACGAGCAGCACGGAGCTCAGCGGCGTCACCTCGGTCGGCTTGATCACGCAGGTGCACCCGGCGGCGAGCGCGGGGGCGAGCTTCCACGACAGCTGGAGCAGCGGGTAGTTCCAGGGGGTGATCAGCACGCACACCCCGACCGGCTCGTGCGCGATGCGGGAGAGGACGTGCGGCAGCCCGACGTCGACCGTCCGGCCCTCCTGGGTGGTGGCGAGGTCGGCGTAGTAGCGGAACACCGCCGTCACGTCGTCGACGTCGATCCGGCTCTCACCGAGGGTCTTGCCGGTGTCGAGCGTCTCGATGCGCGCGATGTGCTCCTTGTCGCGCTGGAGCAGGTCCGCGATGCGGCGCAGGAGCCCGGCCCGGTGCACGACCGAGGTGGCCCGCCAGCCCCGGGGATCGTCGAACGCGGCGCGGGCAGCGGCGACGGCGGCCTCGACGTCGTCAGGACCGGCCTGGTCGACCGTCTCGACGACGCTCGCGTCGAACGGGTTGAGCACCTCGACGGTCCCGCCGGAGCCGGCGGTCCACTTCCCGTCCACGAACTGGTTCGGCACGCGGCGATCGTCCTTTCACCTCAAGCGGGATCGAGCGGCGCCCGTGCCCGAAGTTCTCGGACACGGGCGCCCCTCGCGGCTCAGTGACTCCACCTGTGAGTCCCCGCCTTGCTTCGCGGCGGCGGGAACTCACAGGACATGCTTAGGCCTGCGCGGCCTGGAGCCAGGCGTTGACCTTGTCCGGGTTGGCGTCGACCCACTTCTGCGCGGCCTGGTCCGGGTCCATCTTGTCCTCGGCGATGGACTTGGCGACCAGGTTCTGGTCGTCGTTCGTCCACTTGAACGCCTTGACCAGCTTGTAGGCCGGGCCGTTGGCCTCGACGAACTTGGTTGCGACGATCTTGTTCAGGTCGTACTTCGGGTAGTCGCAGGCGATCTTCGCCGGGTCGGCGTCGCACCCCTCGGTGTACGGCGGCAGGTTCACCTTGACCAGAGGCACCTCGGACATGAACCACTGCGGCTCGTAGAAGTAGCCGAGCAGCGGCTTCTTGTTCGCCTCGGCCTGGCGGAACGCCTGGATCAACGCGGCCTCGCTGCCGGCGTACACGACCTTGTAGTTCAGGTTCAGGTTCTTGACCAGTGCCTCGTCGTTGGTGACGAACGACGGGTCGCCGTCCAGCAACTGCCCCTGCCCGCCCGACTCCGTGGTTTTGAACAGGTCGGCGTACTTGTTGAGGTTGTTCCAGTCGGTGATGTCCGGGTACTGCTGCGCCATCCACGGTGGGACGTACCAGCCGATGACGCCGACGTTGCCGTTCACCCCGGCGTCCTGGGCCGTCTTCTGGTCGGTGATGTACTTCTGCACGAGGTCCGGGTGGCCCCAGTTCTCGATCACCACGTCGACCTCGCTGTTGCCCATTCCCTGCCAGGCGACCTCTTCCTTGACGTTCTTGTACTCGACCTCGCAGCCGAGCTTGCTCTTGGCGACGTAGCCGACCACGTGCGCGGACGCCTCGTAGCCGACCCAGGGGTTGATCGCCATGTTGAGCTTGCCGCAGCTCGCGGCCTGGCCTCCGCCGCCGCTGGGCGCCGGGGCGTTCTGGATGTTGCCGCCACCGCAGGCGGCCAGGGACAGGCCCAGCACCGCCATGAGCGCGACGCGTCGCACAGCTCTCAGTTCCACGAGGGTTCCTCCTGATCAGCGCCGGCCGTAACGGGCCGCGGCGTATTGGGCGACTCGGTCGAGCATGATCCCCAGGGCCGTGATGGCGATGCCTGCGGCCAGCCCCTTGCCGAACAGCTGGCCCTGCGAGAACCCGGCGACCACGTAGTAGCCGAGCCCGCCCCCGCCGACCAGACCGCCGATGACCACCATCGACAGCACGTTCAGCAACCCCTGGTTGGACGCCAGCACCACGGCGGCCCGCGCCATCGGCAGCTGCACCCTGCTGATCATCTGCCAGGCCGTGGTGCCGGAGGCGCGCGCAGCCTCCACCGAGGTCGGGGACACGCCCCGGATGCCGTCGGCGATCAGCTTGGTGGCCACCGGCACCCCGAACGCGACCGCGGCGACGATCGCGGTGAACCGGGTGGGCCCGAACAGCGCCAGTGCGGGCACCAGGTAGACGAACGGCGGGATGGTCTGGAAGGCGTCCAGGATCGGCCGCACAGCCGTGTCGGCGCGTCGATTGCGGCCCATCCACACCCCGATGACCAGCGCGACGAGGATCACCGCCAAGGTGGCGACGATGGTGGTGGTCAGCGTCTTCATCGCTTCGTTCCACAGCCCGGTGCCCAGGATGACCAGCAGGCAGACCAGGGCGATCGCCGTCGGGCGCCAGCCGCCCGCCAGGTACGCGACGGCGAGCAGGACCAGGAACATCAGCCACCACGGCGAGCCGGCGAGCAGCGACTGCAGGGGGTTGAGCAGCACCGTGCTGACGACGCTGGTGAGCGCGCTGGTGAGGCCGGACACCGCACGCACCAGGGCATCGGTGAACGCGGTGACCCCGGCCGCCAGTGGCGTGCCGAGATCGGGCTCCGCCGGGAACTGGGCCAGCTGGATGTACAGCCGGGACAGGTAGACGCAGACCAGCGCGACGACCCCGCCCGCGATGAGCCCGATCCTCCGGCTGCGCGGAGTCCCGCCTCTGCGGGTGGCCACCTCGGCCCGTTCGCTGGCCGCGGTGGTGGTGCGGTCCAGCACGATGGCCATGATCACGATGGCGATGCCGCTGACGAAGGCGTTGCCGATGTCCAGGCTCTGCAGCGCCTGGGCCACCGGCTGCCCCAGCCCCGGTCCGTTGATCAGGGCCGCGATGGTGGCCATGGACAGCGCGGCCATCGTGCACTGGTTCAGGCCCACGATGATGGTCCGCCGGGCCATCGGCAGCTGAACCGTGCGCAGGATCTGCCAGCGGCTGGTGCCCATCGAGCGCGCGGCCTCGATGGTCGTCGGGGACACCGAGCGGATGCCGTGCGCGGTGATCCGGGCCAGCGGCGGCAGCGCGTAGATCAGTGTCGTGACCACGGCCGAGGCCGGGCCGATGCCGAACAGCAGTACCAGCGGGGCCAGGTAGGCGAACGACGGCATGGTCTGCATCGCGTCCAGGATGGGCGTGAGCACCGCGGTGGCCCGACGGCTGCGGGCCATCCAGATGCCCATCGGGATCCCGATGACCACGCACACCAGCACCGCCACCAACGTGACGATCAGCAGGTCGATGCTGTCTTCCCAGTAGCCGAGGAAGCCGAAGAGCAGCAGCCCGACCAGCACCATCACCGCCGAGCGCAACCCGGCCAGCGCGTAGGCCAGCCAGCTGAAGATCGCGACGACGCCGAGCCACCCGATCTCCGGCACCGGCCGCGGGAAGGACGGCTGGCTGAGCAGATCTCGCAGGCCGGTGACGGTCGCGTCGATGACCGCACTGATACCGCCGATGACGTACTCGAAGAAGAAGCTGCCCGCGCGGGCCTGGTCGAACCCGTCGCGAATGCTGTTGAGCCAGAGGTGGAAATCGGTCAGGTCGGCGCCGCCGATCTCCAGGGTCGCCGTGCCCTGGAAGATCGCCCAGCCGAGCACCCAGACCACGAGCACGCCCAGCAGCAGCCGGCCGTTGCCCGGCATCCGCCTCTTCCGGTCACCGCCGCCCGGAGGGGCGGTCGGCCGCTCGAGCGTCGTGGTCATCGCCCTGCCGCCTGCTCGACCGGGTCGTGCCGGGCCGACACGTGCGTGTCCGCCGTCGTCGGGCGGTCGGCGCCCGCGGGTTCCTCGATGGGCTCGTCCTCGGCCACCACCACGCGCAGGATCGCCTCGTCGTCGACCACGCCGACCATCTCGTCGCCGTCGAAGACGCGCACCGGCCGGTCGGCGTCGAGCACTCCGCGCGCGGCGTCGCGGATGATCCGGTCGGCGGGCATCGCCGGACCGTCGAGCGCCTCGCCGGGACGCGGCGGCCGCATCACCCACCGCAACGTCAGCACGTGCGACCGCGGCACCTCGGAGACGAAGTCGCGCACGTAGTCGTCCGCGGGCGCGCCCACCACCTGGGCGGGCGTGCCGATCTGCACGATCTCCCCGTCGCGCATGATCAGGATCCGGTCGCCGAGCTTGAGCGCCTCCTGCAGGTCGTGCGTAATGAAGATCATCGTCTTGCCGACCTCGTGGTGCAGCCGGATGACCTCGTTCTGCATGTCCCGGCGGATCAGCGGGTCGAGCGCGGAGAACGGCTCGTCGAACATCAGCACCTGCGGGTCGACGGCCAGTGCCCTGGCCAGCCCGACCCGCTGCTGCATGCCGCCCGAGAGCTGGTCGGGGTAGGAGTCCTCGTACCCGGTCAGCCCCACCAGGTCGACCATCTCCTTGGCCCGGGCGCGGCGCTTCGCCTTGTCCTCGCCGCGCACCTCCAACGGGTAGGACACGTTGTCGATCACCTTGCGGTGCGGCAGCAGGCCGAAGTGCTGGAACACCATCGACACGTGGCGCCTGCGCAGCTCGCGGAGCTCGACGTCGGACGCGCCGGTGATCTCCTCGCCGTTCATCACCACGCGCCCGGAGGTCGGCTCGATGAGCCGGGTGAGCAGCCGGATCAGGGTGGACTTGCCCGAGCCGGACAGGCCCATCACCACGAACACCTCGCCGGGCGACACCTCGAACGAGACGTCCTTGACGGCCATCACGCAGCCGGTCTTGGCCTGGAGGTCCTTGCGCGACAGGTCCGCATCGGGGCTGCCGATGATCTTGTCGGCTCCGCTCCCGAAGATCTTCCACAGGCTGTCGACGGCCAGCGCGGCGTCGTGTGCGGACGATGTCATCGAAGTCCTCCACCGGGAAAGAGCTGGGCTCGCGTTGATCCTGTCCGTCCGGGCGGGTACGTCAAGGTTTGAGTTCGAATTGAGGCCGCGTGTCACCCAGAGCCAGCGGTGATCGACGTTTCGGTGACATGAGCTTCACCAATGCAGGTCATGTCCCCGAAACGGCGGTCAATCGCTCGAATCGGTCGAATCGGTGAGCAGCTCCGCGAGGGCGAGCTCCAGAAGCTGATCGCCGGCGACGATCTCCTCCAGCGGCAGGCCGATCGCGCCCGCCGCCCGCTCCGCCGCAGCACGGACGCGGGCGGTGGGGTGCTGGGCCAGCCAGACGACGCGGCGGTAGTGGCCGAAGTAGTCGTCGCGCAGCTCCGGGAAGCGGTCGAGGCCGAGTTCGACGACGACCGAGCGGTGGAACGAGGTCGCGAGGAAGTCGGTGAGCACGTAGGTGCCGGGCTCGGCCTCCAGCAGCGCGCGCATCCGCTCCGTCCCGGCGAACAGCTCGTAGCAGTCGGTGCCCGGCAGCCGGGGCACCGCGAGCCGGGCGCACACGTCGTCCAACGCCCCGTAGGTCCCGCAGTCGGCGTAGGCGACCGCGACGCGCGCGTACCGGGGCGCCAGCTCGTGGACGCGCTGCTCGACCGCGGCGGCGATCCGGTCGGGCCGGTTGTGCAGCAGCGGCGGCAGTGGGTGCACGTCGACGGGCCAGTCGCGGCGGGTCGCGACGTCGGCGACGTGCCGGGCGATCGCCCCGCAGGCCACGACCGCCACGCGGGCGCCGAGAAATGCAGCATGGTGGCTTTGCTGCACTCCCACCGCAGCAAAGCCACCATGCTGCGATACAGAACCGGCGCGCGACCCCCGATCGTCAGACGGGGAAAGCGAGGCGGTCGACGAACCGGTCGTTGAAGTCGGGGCGGTCGGAGAGTTCGACGTAGTGCACCTCCTCCAGCAGCGCCTGCGCCGCAGCCCGCTCGCGCAGCGACAGCAGGGCCATCTTCGCCCCCTCCCCCGCCACGTTGCCCGCGCTGACGATGCGCAGCAGCGCGACCTCGGGCACCAGGCCGATCCGCACCGCGCTGGACGGCGACAGGTAGCTGCCGAACGACCCCGCGAGCAGCACCTGGGCGACGTCCGCGGCCGTCAGCCCCTGCTCCTCGAGCAGCAGCATCCAGCCCGTCGCGATCGCCGCCTTGGCGAACTGCAGCTCGCGGATGTCGCGCTGGGACAGGTAGAGCCAGTCGGCCGGGTCCTCACCGAGCTCGGCCCCGGACTCAGCGCCCCGGGCCGCCAGCACGAACACCCGCTCCTGGCCGACCAGCCGCAACCGCGCAGCGAGCCCCGGCGGCACTCCGGGGGAGTCTGCGGCGACCAACCGCCCCGAGGCGTCGACCAGGCCGGCGCCGACCATGGCCGCGACGGCGTCGACGAGCCCGGAGCCGGCCAGGCCGACCGGGGCGACGTCGCCGATGACCTGCAGCAGCACGTCCTCGTCGCTGATCTTCACGCCCTCGACCGCGCCCGGGGCGGCGCGCATCCCGCACCGGATGGCCGCGCCCTCGAACGCCGGCCCGGCGGGTGCCGCCGTCGCGAGCAGGCGGTCGCCGGCGGCCAGCAGGATCTCGCAGTTCGTGCCGATGTCGATGAACAGCCGGATCCGCCGGTCGCGGTCCATCCCCGACGCGAGCGCGCCCGCGACGATGTCGCCGCCGACGTAGGCGCCGAGAGCGGGGAAGACGTACGCCCGAGCCCGGGGGTGGGCGACGACGCCGAGGTCAGCGGCGACGAGGTCGTCGAAGGACCGCGACGCCATGACGAACGGGGCGACTCCCAGCGGCTCGGGCGGAATGCCCAGCGCGAGGTGGACCATCGTGGCGTTGCCTGCCAGGGCGATCTCGTAGACCTCGCGCCGCTCGACACCGCCGTCGGCGCACACCTCGCCGACGAGCTGGTCGAGGCCCTCGTGGGCCAGCGCGGTGAGCCGGCCGAGCGAGTCGGGGTCCATCATCGTCGCGCTGATCCGGGTGATCACGTCGGCGCCGTAGGGCTGCTGGGGGTTGAGCAGCGACGCGACGGCGACCGGGGTACCGGTGGCCAGGTCCAGCAGGGTCGCGACGACGGTCGTCGTGCCGAGGTCGAACGCGATGCCGAACAGCCGCTCGGTGGTGTCGCCCGGCTCGACGTCGACGAGCACGTCGTCCACGACCACCGCCGTCACGGTGAAGTCGGCGGCGCCCCCGTCCGCGGGACGCAGCACCCGGGCCAGGTCCCGCACCGCAGGCAGGCCGACCCGCAGCTCCAGGTCGGGCAGCGCGTCGCGCAGGCGCTCGAGGTCCGTGCGCTGGTCGGACAGCGTCGGCTCGGGCAGCGTCACGCAGCGCTTCTGCACGGCGGGGCGCAGAATCACCTGGCGCCCGACGCCGACCGTGGCCGCCTTCGGCCGCGTGACCAGCGGCGGCACCTCGACCCGCAGGTCCTGCTCGGCCCGCGCGCGGCAGGCCAGCCGCCAGCCGGCGCGCAGCTCGTCCGGGCTGAACGCGCGCGGATCCAGCCGCGACACCGGGACGTCGCCCTCGACGACCCGCATCCGGCACTTCTTGCACGTGCCGTGCCCGCCGCAGGTGGAGTCGACGGCGATGCCGTTCCAGCTCGCGGCGTCGAACAGCGTGGCCCCGCCGGGGACCCGCACCTCTTTCGGGCGGGCCCCGTCGGGCTCGAAGCGGATGCTCACCCGGTCCGGCGGGGGCGGATCGGAGGAGGGCGGGTCCGGGAGGGCGCTCACCGTCAGGCCGTCTGCTCCGCCGCGGCCTTCGCGGCGGCGACCGCGGCACGGGACCGGGCGATCCACGCGGCGCCCCAGTCGTCATTGCCGAGCAGCAGGTCCGCGGCCTTGACCGCCTCGACCATCTGCGGCGCCCGCACGTCCATGATCGCGCTGGTCAGCCCGCACTGCATGGCCATCGGCAGGAACGCCGCACCCAGCGCGGCACGTCCGGGCATGCCGAACGAGACGTTCCCGGCGCCGAGGGTCATGTTCAGGCCGAACTCGTCGTGGATCAACTCGATGGTCCGCAGCGTGGTCTTGACCAGCGAGGTGTCCGCCCCGATCGGCATCGCCAGCGGGTCGATGACGATGTCCTCGATCGGGATCTCGTACTCGCCCACTGCCACGTCGAGGATCTTCTTCGTGATTTCCAGCCGGCGCTCGGGCTCGTCCGGGATCTCGTCCTCCTCGTTGGGCAGGGCGATCACCGCCGCCCCGTACCGCTTGACGATCGGGAGGATCGCGTCCATCCGCTCGCGCTCGCCAGTGATCGAGTTGACCAGCGCCTTGCCCCGGTACGCCCCGAGCCCGGCCTCCAGAGCCTCGATGACCGAAGAGTCGATGCAGAGCGGGAGGTCGGTGAGCTCCTGCACCATCGTGACGGCCTTGGCGAGCAGCTCGGCCTCGTCGGCGAGCGGGACGCCCATGTTGACGTCCAGCATCGTCGCGCCGCCCGCGACCTGCTGCTCGACGTCGACGGCGATCCGCGAGAGGTCGCCCTTGCGGAGCTGCTCGGCGAAGATCTTGCGGCCCGTCGGGTTCAGCCGCTCGCCGATGAGGCAGAACGGCTGGTCCGAGCCGATGACGACCTCGCGGGTCGCCGACCGGATGACGGTGTGCTTCACGTCGGACATGTCGGTCAGACTCCTACGGCGGCGCGGCGGGCGGCGAGCAGTTCCTTGGCCTTGCGGACGGCGGTGGCGGCGTCGGCGGCGTACCCGTCGGCCCCCACCGCGTCGGCGTACTCCTGGGTGACCGGGGCGCCCCCGACCATCACGATCACCTGGTCGCGCAGGCCCGCCTTCTGCAGCGCGTTGATGTTGGCCTTGAACATCGGCATCGTGGTGGTGAGGAACGCGGAGAAGCCGACGATGTCCGGCTTGTGCTCGTGGATCCCGGCGATCACCTTCTCCGGCGACACCTGCACGCCGAGGTCGATCACGTGGAAGCCTGCGCCCTCGAGCATGATGTTCACGAGGTTCTTGCCGATGTCGTGCACGTCGCCCTTGACGGTGCTCATGAGGAACGTCCCGACGGTCTGCGCGCCGGTCTCGGCGAGCAGCGGGCGCAGGATGTCCAGGGCACCGCTCATCGCCTTGCCGGCCACGAGCATCTCGGGCACGAAGAAGTCGCCGCGCTCGAAGCGGGCGCCGACCTCCTCCAGCGAGGGGATCAGCGCGTCGAAGAGCATCGACTCCGGCGTGAGGCCACTGGCGAGCCCCTCGTTGGTCAGCTCGAGCACGCGCGGCTTGTTGCCGACCAGGGTCTCGTCGTAGAGCCCCCGCAGGATCTCGGCGTGGTCCGTCATACCGACCCTTCCTTCATGCCCAGACCTTCTTTCAACGCAAGTCGTCCTTCCGGGCGAGGTTGGTGGCCCAGCAGCGCCGACAGGCCGCGAAGCTCGGCCACCAGGAGGTCGCCGAGCCGGGTGATGCCGTACTCGTTGATGCGGTTCGTCGGTCCGGAGACCGACACGGCCGCGACGACGGTGCCGTCGACGGTCCGCACGGGGGCACTCACGGCGGTGAGTCCCAGCTCCAGTTCGTCGAGCGACGCCGCCCAGCCCCGGCGGCGCACCTCGACGAGGGCGTGGTCGAACTGGGCGCGGTCCACCGGGGAGTGTGCCGTGCGGCGTTCCAGGTTCCCGAGCGGGAGCGCGAGCGCCCCGAAGGCGTAGAGCACCTTGCCCAGCGCCGTGCAGTGCGCGGGCACGTCCACGCCGATCCAGTTCACCGCTCCGACGAGGTAGCGGCTGTCGACCTGGTCGATCATCACGAGCGCACCGCCGCGCGGCACGGCGAGGTTCACCGTCTCCCGGGAGAGGTCCGAGAGGTGCTCCATCGTGGGGCGAGCGAGTTCCGAGAGGTCGTGCAGGGCGCTCGGCCGGGCGGCGTGCAGCGAGAACAGCGCGCCCGGCCGGAACGCGCCGGCGCGGTCGCGGTGCACCAGCCGGCTGCGCTCCAGCGCCTGCAGGAGTCGGGAGGTCGTGGATTTGGCCAACCCGGTCTCGTCGACCAGCGAGCTGAAGGTGCGCGGCGTCCCCGATTCGACGATCAGGCCGAGCAGGGCACTGGCGCGTTCGACCGCCTGGCTTCCTGTCTGCGTCGCCATGGAGATCCGCCTCAAAGTTCTACAATGTGGAACCGCTGTTCCGTCAATTGCGGTTACTGTGACGCCGGTCGCCCGGCCCGTCAAGTGCCGGAGTTCCTCGTCACGAGCGGAGAGAACTGCATGTTCCGCAACGGAATGCCTCGCTACGAGATCCTTTCCGGCGACGCCATGGCCACTCTCGACGGCGGCTGGCGTCGGTTGGTCTCCGAGATCGGCGTCGAGTTCGGCAATGAACGGGCACTGGAGCTGTTCCGCCAGGCCGGCCAGAAGGTCGAGGACGACGTCGTCCGCTTCGACCCGGACTTCCTGCTTGAGCAGGTCGCGAAGGCGCCCCGGTCGTTCGACATCCAGGCCCGCAACCCGGCCAACACCGTGCACATCGGGGACGACGCCATGGCGTTCGGCGCGGTCTACGGGCCGCCGTTCGTGCGCGAGGGCGAGGTCCGCCGCGACGCCTCGATGGCCGACTTCGAGAACTTCACCAAGCTGTCGCAGAGCTTCTCGGTGCTCGACTCCGCGGGCGGGATCATCTGCGAGCCCGAGAACACCCCGCTCGACTCGCGCCACCTGGACATGACGTTCGCGCTCCAGACGCTCACCGACAAGATCTACATGGGCAACGTCGTGTCCGGCGTGAACGCCGCGGACACCATCGCCATGACCGAGATCCTCTTCGGCGGCCGCGAGACGATCGAGAAGACCCCCGCCACGATCTCGCTGATCAACTGCAACTCCCCGCTGCGCTGGGACGAGCGGATGTTGGAGTCGCAGATCGCCTACAGCGAGGCGAACCAGGCCGTCGTCATCACCCCGTTCATCCTGATGGGCGCCATGTCGCCGGTGACGATCCCGGCGGCGCTGACCCAGCAGATCGCCGAGGCGCTCACCGGCATCGCGCTCTCCCAGCTCATCCGCCCGGGCTGCCCGGTGGTCTTCGGTTCGTTCCTGTCGAACATCGACATGCAGTCGGGCTCGCCGTGCTTCGGCACACCGGAGTCGGCCGTCGGCCTGCTGTGCACCGGGCAGATCGCGCGGCACTTCGGGTTGCCCGTGCGCTCCGGGGGCGGCATGACGTCGAGCCAGACCACCGACGCGCAGGCCGGCTACGAGTCGCTCATGACCCTGATGCCGACGTTCCTCGCGGGCATCAACTGGGTGATGCACTCGGCCGGCTGGCTGGAGGGCGGGCTGGTCGCGGGCTACGAGAAGTTCGTCGTCGACTGCCAGCTGCTGGAGATGCTGCAGCAGGAGTTCACCCCCCTGGAGATCGACGAGGCGTCGCTCGCCTTCGACGCGCACGACGAGGTCCGCCACGGCGGCCACTTCCTCGGGGCCGCCCACACCATGGAACGGTTCCGCACCTGCTTCTACCGGCCGTTCCTGAACAGCTCGGACAACTACGACCGGTGGATGCGCAACGGCGCGAAGGACACCTCCGCGCGCGCCGGCGACGTCGCGCGCAAGAAGCTGGACGAGTACGAGCCCCCGCCTCTGGACGACGCGATCCGCCAGGAGCTCTCGGAGTACGTGACCCGCCGCCGCCGCGAGCTCGGCGACTGAGAAGAGGACCAACCCATGGCGAACGTCCCCGCCACCGCCCGCGTCGTCGTCATCGGCGCCGGCATCGTCGGCAACAGCCTCGTGCACCATCTCGCCCGTCTGGGCTGGCGCGACATCGTCCAGATCGACAAAGGCCCGTTGCCCAACCCGGGCGGTTCCACCGGGCACGCGTCGAACTTCATCTTCCCGGTCGACCACTCCCGCGAGATGGCCGACCTGACCAAGGACTCGATGCGCCAGTACAAGGAGCTCGGTGTGTTCACCGAGTCCGGCGGCTTCGAGGTCGCCCGCACCGAAGAGCGGATGGAGGAGCTGCGCCGCCGCATGTCCTCCGCCCGCGCGTGGGGCATCGAGGCTCAGCTGGTCAGCCCGGACTTCGTCGTCGAGAAGGTGCCGTTCCTGGAGAAGGACAAGATCCTCGGGGCGTTCTGGTGCCCGTCGGTCGGCGTGGTCGACTCGCTGCGGGCCGGCACGCTCATGCGGGAGGCGGCGCTGGCGACCGGTGCGCTGACCGTCGTGCCGACCGTCGAGGTGGTCGGCATGGACGTCGAGGAGGGCCGCATCCGCCGGGTGCGCACCACCGGCGGCGACATCGAGGCCGAGACCGTCGTGATCGCCTGCGGCGTCTGGAGCCCGAAGCTCGCGAAGATGGCGGGCGCCGCGATCCCGCTGACCCCCGCCGTGCACCAGATGATCTCCGTGGGGCCGATCCCGCAGCTGGCCGAGCGGCCCGGCGAGATCTCCTTCCCGATCGTCCGGGACATGGACACCTTCTGCTACGAGCGCCAGCACGGCGCCGACATGGAGGTCGGCTCCTACGCGCACCGGCCGATCCTCTGGGAGCCCGAGGACATCCCGAGCAACGAGAAGGCCAAGCTCTCCCCCACCGAGGCGCCGTTCACCGCGGACGACTTCGACCCGCAGCTGGAGCAGGCGCTCGAGCTCATGCCGGACGCGCTCGCGGCCGAGGGCGCCGAGATCCGCTACGCGATCAACGGACTGCTCTCGCAGACCCCGGACGGGCTGCCGGTCCTCGGGGAGACCCCCGAGGTCAAGGGCCTGTGGTCGGCCGCAGCGGTGTGGATCAAGGAGGGTCCCGGCACCGCGCGCGCGGTCGCCGAGTGGATGACCCAGGGGTGGTCCGAGATCGACGTCTCGCACTCCGACATCGCCCGCTTCTACCCCCACCAGCGCACCCGCGAGCACGTGCGCTCGCGCACGTCCGAGGCGTTCAACAAGACCTACGGCATCGTGCACCCCGGCGAGCAGTGGGGTGGCGAGCGCGGCAAGCGGCTGTCCCCGATGAACGCGGCCGAGCGGGAGGCCGGCGCGGTGTTCTTCGAGACCGCCGGCTGGGAGCGCCCGTTCTGGTACGCCTCGAACGAGGCCCTGCTCGGCGAGTACGGCGACAAGGTCATGCCGCGCGAACACGAGTGGGACGCCCGCTGGTGGTCGCCGATCATCAACGCCGAGCACCTGGCCATGCGGGAGCGGGCGGCGATGTTCGACCTGACCGCGTTCGCGATCTTCGACGTCGTCGGACCGGGCGCCAAGGACGCGGTCCAGGGGATCGTCGTTGCCCAGGCCGACGTCCCCGACGGCCGTGTGATCTACACCCCTGTCCTGGACCCCCACGGCGGCTTCCGCTCCGACCTCACCGTCATGCGGCTGGCGCACGACCACTACCGCGTGGTCACCGGCGGCGCGCACGGCATGGCCGACCGCAAGTGGTTCGCCGACCACCTGCCCGCCGACGGCCGCGCCCAGATCGTCGACGTGACCTCCGCCTGGTCGACGATCGGGCTGTGGGGCCCGCGGGCTCGCGACATCCTGGGCAGCATCACCGACGCCGACGTCTCCGACTCCGGCTTCGGCTTCCTGACCTGCCGGGACATCCAGGTCGGCAGCACGTCGGTGCTGGCCTCGCGGATCTCCTACGTCGGCGAGCTGGGCTGGGAGCTGTACGTGCCGATGGAGCAGGGCGCCCGCCTGTGGCAGCAGCTGCAGGAGGCCGGCCGGCCGCACGGCATCGTCCCGGCCGGGATCGGCGTCTACGGCACCACCGGCCGGCTGGAGAAGGGCTACCGGGCCTACGGGGCCGAGCTCGACGGCGAGCGGACGGTCGTCGAGGCCGGGATGGCGCGGCCGAAGGTCAAGAAGGCCGACTTCGTGGGCCGCGACGCCTACCTGGCCCAGCGCGAGGCGGCACCGAAGTCGGTGCTCTGCACGCTGACCGTCGACAGCCACAGCACCGGCAACGGCCGGCGCTACATGCTGGGCGGCGAGCCGATCCTGACCGCGAGCGGCGGCGTGCTGACCGACGGCCACGGCCACCACCCGTACGTCACCTCGGCCGGGTCGGCGCCCTCGCTCGGCACGCACATCCTCATGGCCTACCTGCCGCCGGACGAGGCGGTCGTGGGCAACCAGCTCGCCGTGTCCTACATGGAGGAGCTCTACCCGGTGACCGTCGGCAGCAACGACGCGACCCCGTTGTTCGACCCCGCCAACGACCGGATCAAAGGCCAGAACTCGAAAGGCACAGTCGCGTGACCGACGTACTGGTGTGCGTGAAACGGGCCCCCGACACGGGGGGCGACGTGACGCTGACCGCCGACGGGCAGTCGGTGGACGCCCGCGGTCTCGGATTCACCATCAGCGCGCACGAGAGCTGCGCGGTGGAGCTGGCGGTGCGGATCGTCGCCGAGGACGGCGGGTCGGTGACCGTGCTGATCCTCGGCACGGACGACGCCGTCGAGCAGCTGCGCTCCGCGCTCGGGGTGGGCGCCACGTCCGCGGTGCTGATCGAGGCCGACGACCCCGCAGCCTTCGGCCCGGCCGACGTGGCCCGCGAGATCGCCGCGGTGGTCGAGGACGGCTCCTACGACCTGGTCCTGCTGGGCAACGATGCGGCCGACACCGGCGACTTCCAGGTCGGCATCCGGCTGGCCCACCTGCTGGGCCGGCCGGTGGTGAACGGTGCGCGGACGGTCGAGGTGACGGGCGGGACGGCGACGGCCAAGGTCGCTGGACCCGACGGCGTCGAGACGTACGCGCTGCCCCTGCCCGCGGTCGTGACGGTGCTCGAGGGTGGCGTCGAGCCGCGCTACCCCTCGATCACGGGCCGGATGAAGGCCAAGAAGGCGAAGATCGAAACCGTGGCGCCACGGGCCGAGCCACGGGGATCCGGGCGGGTACGACTCACCCTGCCGCCCGCGCAGCCGAGCACCGTCGAGGTGCTCGGCGAAGGCCCGGACGCCGCGCCCGCGGTCGTCGACCTGCTGCAGCGTCTGGGGGTAATGCGATGATCCTCGTGTTCGTGGAGGCCAGCGACGACGGCACGAGCGAGGTGTCGCTGGAGACCGTCACCTTCGCCCGCACCCTCGCCGAGCGGATCGGCGGCCCGGTGCACGCCGTGATCGTCGGGGCGCTGCCGGAGAAGGTGGTCGACGAGCTCGGCGGGTACGGGGTGGCGGCGGTGCACCACGCCACGGGCGCCGCGTTCGACGCCTTCGGCGGGGCCGTGTGGGCGACCGCGGTGCAGGCCGCCGCGGGGGATGCCGACGCCATCCTCGCGCCCGGCACCCCGCGCGGCATGGAGGTCGCGGCGCACCTCGCGGCCCGGCTGGACGTGCCGATGGCGGCCAACGTCACCGGGGTCGTCTCGGCGGACGGCGGCACGCTGCGCGTCGTCCGGCAGGTGTTGGGCGGAGGCGTGCTGGAGGAGATGGACCTGCCGCAGCGGCCCGCCGTGCTCACCGTCGCCGGACACGCCGTCGAGGCCCGGCAGGGCGAGCCCGTGGCGGCGACGCTGCAGGAGTTCAGCCCGGAGGTCGCGGAGTCGGATCTGGTGGCCCGCGTCGTGTCGATGGAGCCCGTGCAGGAGCTGGACCAGGCCGGCGCTCTCACCTCGGCCCGGGTCGTGGTGGGCGCCGGGCGTGGAGCCGGGTCGTCGAACGGGTTCGGCGAGGTGTCGGAGCTGGCGGAACTGCTCGGCGGCGCGCTCGGGGTCTCCCGCGTGGTGACCAGCCTGGGCTGGCGGCCGCACCACGAGCAGATCGGGCAGACGGGGAGCCGCATCTCCCCCGACGTCTACATCCCGTGCGGCATCAGCGGGGCGATCCAGCACTGGGCGGGCTGCGCGAGCTCGAAGACCATCCTGGCGATCAACACCGACGAGAACGCGCCGATGATGACGAAGGCGACCTACGCGGTGATCGGCGACATGCACGATGTCGTTCCCGCGATCAACGCCGAGATCCGGCGTAGGCGGGGCTGAGACATGGACCCGATACGACCCGCCGACCTGGGCGCCACGCTGCACAACCTGCTGTCGCCGTTCAGCGTGGAGATCACCCCGCGCGAGGCGCCGACCCTCCCGCCGCTGCCGGAGCTGCTGGCCCCCGGAACGGCCGTGTACCTGACGTTCCTGCCGAACGCGCCGTGGGCCGAGACCGTCGCGGTCGCCCGCACGGTCCGTGAGGCCGGGATGCGGCCGGTGCCGCACCTCGCGGCCCGGGCAGTGCCCGACCGGGCGGCGCTGCGGCGCATGCTGGCCGATCTCACCGCCGTCGGCGTCGAGGACGTGCTCGTCCTCGCCGGGTCGCTGGCCACTCCGGTCGGCGAGTTCCACGAGGCGGCACAGGTGCTCGACTCGGGCCTCCTCGAGGAGGCCGGCATCGTGCGGGTCGGGATCGTCGGCCACCCGGAGGGCCATCCCGACGTCGCCGACGACGAGCTGTACCGGGCGCTGGTGACGAAGTACCGGATCGCCCGCGGACGCGGCCTCGACCTGAACATCGTCACCCAGTTCGCCTTCGCGGCCGAGCCGATCGTCGCGTGGGAACGCGGGATCCGGGCGATGGGCGTCGACGCGCCCGTGCACGTCGGGCTGCCCGGCCTCACCTCGCCCACCCGGCTGCTGCGCTTCGGGCTGCGGTGCGGAGTGGGCGCGTCGCTGAAGGTGCTCCGGCAACAGGCCGGCGGCGTGCTCAAGCTCGCCACCTCCCACGTCCACCACCCCGACGCCACCCTCGTCGGCATCGCTTCCGCGGTGGCCGCCGATCCGGCCAGCCTGCTGCGGGGGATCCACTTCTTCCCCTTCGGCGCGCTCGCGGCCACCACCGCCTGGGCGGTCGACATCCGTGACGGCCGTTTCGAGATGGACGACCGCGACCGCCTGCGTGTGACGGCCTGACGCACTTCCGACCCGAACGAGCTGGAGACTCCCGATGCCCTTCCCGCCCGACCTGCAGATCGCGCAGGCAGCCTCGCTCAAGCCGCTCGGCGACGTGGCCGCCGCCATGGGCATCGGGTCCCACCTGCTGGAGGCCTACGGCGAGAACGTCGCCAAGATCAAGCTGTCGGCGATCGACGAGCTCGCGGACCGCCCGAAGGCGAAGTACGTGGTGGTCTCCGCAGTCACGCCGACGCCGCTGGGCGAGGGCAAGACCACCACCACCGTCGGCCTCGGTCAGGCGCTGTGCGGGATCGGGCGGCAGGCCACGGTCGCGATCCGGCAGCCGTCGATGGGACCGACGTTCGGGATCAAAGGCGGCGCGGCCGGCGGCGGCTACAGCCAGGTCATCCCGATGGACGTCCTGAACCTGCACCTGACCGGCGACTTCCACGCGGTCACCGCGGCGCACAACCTGCTGTCGGCGGTGCTGGACAACCACCTCTACCAGGGCAACAACTCCGGGATCGACCCGCACGACATCACCTGGCGGCGGGTTCTCGACGTCAACGACCGCGCGCTGCGCAACGTGATCGTCGGCCTCGGCAGCAAGATGGACGGGATCCCGCGGCAGACCGGGTTCGACATCACCGCCGCGAGCGAGGTCATGGCGATCTTCGCGCTCAGCCGCTCGCTGCAGGAGATGCGCGAGCGGTTCGCGCGGATCGTGGTCGGCTACACGAAGGACCGCAAGCCGGTCACCGCGGAGGACATCGGCGGCGCCGGTGCCATGACCGTGATCATGCGCGACGCGTTGAAGCCCAACCTCATGCAGACGCTCGAGAACACCCCGGTGCTCGTGCACGCCGGCCCGTTCGGCAACATCGCCCACGGGAACTCGTCGGTGGTGGCCGACCTCATCGGCATCCACGGCGGCGAGTTCCTCGTCACCGAGGCCGGCTTCGGGGCCGACATGGGCGCCGAGCGGTTCTTCAACATCAAGTGCCGGGCGTCGGGTCTCACCCCGGACGCCGCGGTGGTGGTCGCGACCGTGCGGGCGCTCAAGGCCCACTCGGGGAAGCACAAGATCGTCGCCGGACGGCCGCTGCCGGAGGCGCTCCTCGCCGAGAACCCGGACGAGGTCCACATCGGCGGGGCCAACCTGCGCAAGCAGATCGAGAACATCCGGCTGCACGGGGTGTCGCCGGTCGTCGCGATCAACGCGTTCCCCGGCGACCACCCCAGCGAGCACGCGGCCATCGCCGAGATCGCCGCCGAGATGGGCGCGCGGGTCGCGGTCTGCACGCACTTCGCCGATGGCGGACGCGGGGCGCGGGAGCTGGCCGAGGTCGTGGCGGAGGCCGCCGACGAGCCCTCGGACTTCCACTTCCTCTACCCGGACTCCGCGTCGCTGAAAGAGAAGATCGAGACGATCGCGACGAAGGTCTACGGCGCCGACGGGGTGGACTACGACCTCACGGCCTCGCGCCAGCTCGCGACCTACGAGGCGAACGGGTACGGCGACCTCCCGGTCTGCATCGCCAAGACCCACCTGTCGCTGTCGTCCGACGCATCGCTCAAGGGGGCGCCCACCGGCTGGCGGCTGCCGGTGCGGGAGGTGCGGGCCTCGGTCGGTGCGGGGTTCATCTACCCGATCTGCGGCGACATGCGCACCATGCCGGGCCTCGGGGCCACCCCCGCCGCGCACCTGATCGACATCGACGCGAACGGCAACATCGTCAACCTCTCCTGAGGTCGCGCCGGGGATGCATTCGTGGCCGAGCGGGTCGCCAGTCGGGTCGAGACCCGAGTGGTGACCCGCTCGACGCATTCGGGACCTACGGGCGCCACGTGATCACCGCGGGGCTCACACACAGGACACCGGGTCCACACACAGGTCGTGACCTGGGTGTCAGCCCGGCTTCCTTGGTGTGAGCGGGTCAGTTCCTGTGTGCGGGCGCAGGCGCACAGCGCTCAGCTTCCGCCGAGACGGGCCCGGATCCCGTCGCGGACCGTCACGGCGCGAACGAGGAGATCCTCGACGGACGCGATGACGGCGACCAGGCGCTCGGCCTCCGGCGTGCCGCGGCGGGGCCCGATGTCGGCCTCGACGTTCGTGCGGCTGATGCTCAACGCCGCCGCCGCGACGTCCGCGGCCGCCGCGACGTCCCCGAGCAGAGCCCCGCTCGCGACCTCGGCCATCCGCTCGCACAGCTCGACCAGCTCGGCGCCGACCGTGACGAGCTCGGCCGGTGGACCCGCGGCGACGAGCAGGGCGTCGGCGATCGCCGCGGCGCGGCGCGCGCGCTCGGCCTCCGTGGACCGGGCCAGCGCGAACGCGGCGGCGACCTCGTCGACCACGGCCGCGTCGGCCTCCGCCAGACGAAGTGCCGCCTCCCGCACGTGCCCCGCCCGTGCGATCACGGACCGTGCGACGTCGCCCTCCGCACGGTCGGCGCGGACCCGGGCCACCATCGTCAGCAGCGCCGCACCCTGGGCCAGGTTGAGCGCGGCGACGTGGGAGCTCGCCGGCGTGGGGTGGTGGGCCGCCAGACGGTCGAGGTACTCGTCGATGCTCCAGCTCTGCACGGCGCCACGCTAGCGTCGCTCGACGCCACCGACCGCCGTCGCGGGCAGGGGGCGGGAGGCGCCACTGGCCACCAGGCCCAGGGTGAGCGCCGCGACCACGACGAACAGCCCCCGGAGGATGCCCACGTGCTCGGCCAGCAGGCCGATCAGGGGCGGGCCCGCGAGGAACGCCGTGTAGCCGATCGAGCTCACCACCGAGACGCGGACGGCGGCGCGCTCCGGGTCGTCCGCCGCCGCGCTCATCCCGACTGGGAAGCCGAGCGCCGCGCCGAAGCCCCACAGCACCGCGCCGGCGATCGCCACCGGAGCCGATCCGCCGAGCAGCACGAGCAGCAGGCCCGCGAGGCCGAGCACGGCCGTGGCCCGCAGGGTCGGAACCCGGCCGTAGCGCTCGAGCGCCGCGCCGCCGAACATCCGCGCGACGGTCATCGCCGCCACGAAGACGCCGAAGCCGACCGCACCGATCGCCTCGCTCGTGCCGTAGCCGTCGACCATCGCCACGGCCATCCAGTCGTTGGCCGACCCCTCGGTGAACGCGAAGCCCAGCACCATGACGCCGACGAGCAGGGTGCGCGGCTCACGCCACGCGGTCAGGACGTTCGAGCGACGGGGCTCGCCCGCATCCAACTCCGCGCGTTCGAGCACGAAGAACCGGGTCGCCACGGCCATCGCCACCGGGGCCACCACCGCGACGACGAAGACCTGGACGGGGAGCGGGACGCCCGTCGCCGCCGCGGCAGCGCCGATGCCGGCTCCCGCGACGGTCCCGAGACTGAACCCCGCGTGCAGCCGGGGCATCAGCGGGCGGCCGAGGCGGCGCTCGACGTCGGCGCCCTCGACGTTCATGGCGACGTCCCAGGTCCCTATGCCCAACCCGACGAGCACCAGGCCCGGTACGGCGATCGGCACCGAGACGAGCACGAGCGCGATGCCGAGGCCGATCAGGCCGACTCCGACGGTCAGCGAGCCGCCGAGGACGGCGGACCGTGCGCCGAGACGGTGCACGATCGGCCCGGAGAGCGGCAGCCCCGCGATCGACCCGACCGAGACGCACAGCAACAGGAGGCCCAGCTGCGCCGACGACAGGCCGAGTGTGTCGCGCACCGCCGGCGTGCGGGAGATCCACGACGCGAAGCACAGGCCGTTGACGAAGAAGGCCACCGCCACGGCGGTGCGGGCGCGCCGGATCCTCGGCGACACCTGCAGGTCGGTCACGCTGGAACCCCTCTTCATCGAATCGATTCGATCGTCAACGATACGCTCGCTCCCCTCACTGCTCAACCCGATACCGTCGAGACGTGCCCCACCGAGTCGCACCTGGCCGGCCGCCCACCGGACGGCCCACGCTGGCCGCCGTCGCCGCCCGGGCGCGGGTCTCCCCGTCGACGGCGTCGCTCGCCTTCGCCGGCAGCCCGCGGGTGGCGCCGGCGACGCGCGACCGCATCCTGGCGGCGGCCGCCGAGCTGGGCTACGCGGGTCCGGACCCGATCGCGGCGTCCCTGCGCCGCGGCCGGACCGGCGTGATCGGCGCCTTCGTCGGCGAGCGCCTGCTCTACGCGTTCCGCGACCCCGTGGCCGTCCAGCTGCTCGACGGCATCACCGAGGTGCTCGGCGGCCACGGCGTCGGGCTGCTCCTGCTCGCGGGCGACGCCGGACGGCCCGCGGCGGATCAGCTCGCCCGCATCCCGCTCGACGCCGCCATCTTCGCCACGTGCGGACTGGAGGACGACCCGGCGCTCGACCTGCTGCGCGCCCGCGGGGTCCCCGTCGTCGGCGTGGAGGGCCCGGTGGCCGACGACGTCGTGCTGATCGACATCGACGACCGCGCCGGAACCGCGCAGCTCGCCGCCCATCTGCACGACCTGGGCCACCGCCGCGTCGCGGTCGTCGCGATGCCGTTGCGCCTCGACGGCACCCGCGGCCCGGTCGACGCGGCGCGGCGCGCCCGGGTGCACTACCGCGACGTACGGCACCGGATCGAGGGGGTCGAAGACGTCTTCGGACCCGTGCCACTCCTCGAGACCGCGAGCAACGCGGTCGACGAGGGCGAGCAGGCCGGTCGAGTACTGCTGGACGTGCCCGCCGACGTCCGTCCGACCGCGGTCGTCGCGCAGAGCGACGTGCTGGCCGCCGGCGTGCTGCAGGCGGCGGCCGGGCTGGGCCTGCGGGTGCCCGACGACGTGAGCGTCGTCGGGTTCGACGGCGCGGATCTGCCCTGGTTGGGCGCCGTGCAGCTGACGACCGTCGTCCAGCCGACCGACGCCAAGGGCCGCGCCGCCGCCCGGGCGGCGATGGCGCTGGTGGCCGGGGAGCGACCGGAGGGCGTGCTGCTGCCGGTCAGTCTGCGGGTCGGGACGACCAGCGGCCCGGTGCCCGCCGCCTGAGGTCCGGGCACCCCGCACATCGGAGTCGTATCTCCCACCAGGGACGACGATGATTGCAGTACGGCTCCGAAGTGCAGTTGCCGTGCACCGGCGGGTAACCGGCTCGTACGGTGGCGCGGCATTCCGCGGCGCCGCGGATTTCAGCGAGACGGAGGCGCAATGGCGACCGGCGAGAGAACTCCCCTGGCGCCCTCCTCGGCGCCGGGCCAGCCGCTGCGACCGCCGCAGACCCGGGTGCGCAGCGTCGTGGTCAACCGACGGGCCGACGACGACGAGGTCCAGGACGTGGTGCCCCGCGTACTTCGCGTCAGCGCGGCGCTGGGCTGGCGGCTGCTCGTGGTGGTGGGCGCCTTCTACGTGATCGGGACCGTCGTGTCGTACGTGGCGGCGGTGGTGGTCCCGGTGGCGATAGCCCTGCTGCTGGCGGCGCTGCTGGCTCCCGCCGTGCACTGGCTACAGGTCCGACAGGTGCCGCGCGGCGTGGCCACCGCGCTCGTCCTGATCGGTGGACTGGCCGTGCTCGGCGGCGTGCTGACCTTCGTCGTGGTGACCTTCGTGCGCGGCGTGCCGGAGCTCGGCTCCCAGCTGACCGCGAGCATCAACGACATCGCGAACTGGCTGCGCAACGGCCCCTTGAGCCTGAGCGACAACCAGCTCAACAGCTTCCAGACCGAGGTCCTGAACACGCTCAGCGCGAACCAGTCGTCGATCACTGCGGGTGCGCTGACCACCGCGGCCACCGTCGGGGAGACGCTGACCGAGATCCTCCTGGTGGTCTTCACGCTGATCTTCTTCCTGCACAACGGCATGGGGATCTGGCAGTTCCTGCTGGGTGCTGTGCCGAGCAGGGTGCGGACGCGCGTCGACGTGGCGGGGCGTCGTGGCCTGGCCGCGCTGGTCAGCTACGTGCGCGCGACGGCGGTCGTCGCGACCGTCGACGCGGTGGCGATCGGGATCGCCCTGTCCGTGCTCGGGATCCCGCTGGCGGTTCCACTGGCCGCGCTGGTCTTCCTCGGCGCGTTCATCCCGATCATCGGGGCGGTCGTGGCCGGCGGCGTCGCGGTGATGATCGCGCTCGTGGCCCAGAGCCTCGTCTCGGCCCTGATCGTGCTCGGTGTCGTGATCGCGGTGATGCAGCTCGAGAGCCACGTCCTGCAGCCCCTGCTGCTCGGGCGGGCGGTCAAGCTGCACCCGCTGGCGGTGGTGCTCTCGATCGCGACGGGCCTGCTGGTCGGCGGGATCGCGGGGGCGCTCCTCGCCGTCCCGCTGCTCGCGGTGCTGAACTCGGGGATCCGCTCACTGCTGAGCGAGGCGGACGAGCACGTGGACCCGGAGGACGTGCACACGAGCGAGCCGGAGGACACGGGTCCGGACGAGCCCGACCTGGACCGGCAACGCAACCTGACGTCCTGACGCCCCCTCGATCAGCTGCGGCGCGGGTGGTCGGCGAAGAAGCGGACCATCTCCGCCGACGCGTCCGGGCCGGCCGGATCCGTGTACGAGCCGCCTGCGGCACCGCCCGACCAGGCGTGGGACGAGCCGTGCACGGTCCACAGCTCGCCGACGGGCGCTCCGTCCCGGCGCACGACGACGCGGGTGGCGGGACGGCCCGGATCGCGCTCGACGAGCGTGTCGCCGCTGACCGGGCAGCCGGTGAACTGCTCGACGACGTGAGCGGCGTTGCCGACGGCCACAGTCGTGTCGGCGTCGCCGTGGAAGGCGATCACCGGCACGGGCCGCTCCAGCGGCCGAGCCCCGGGAGCGGAGCTCATGGCGGACACGGCCGACCCGACGTCCGTGGCGCAGCCCTGCGGAAGCCCCGAGTGCACGCCCACCGCGGCGAACACGTCGGGGTACGCCGCCCCCAGCACCGCGGCCATCGCCCCACCCGCCGAGAACCCCGCCACGTACACCCGGTCGCGGTCGACCTCGTGCAGCGCGGCGATCTCATCGACGATCCCGGCGAGGATCGCGGGCTCACCGACGCCGCGGCGCTGGTCGGCGGGCTCGAACCAGTTCCAGTACCGCATCGGGTTCGCGGAGGTGACCTGCTCGGGGTAGGCGACGAGGAACCCGTGCTCCTCGGCCTGCTCGCTCATCCGCGTCGCGGCCGCGAAGTCGGCGGCGGTCTGGGTTCCGCCGTGCAGCATGACGAGCAGCGGACGCGGCCCGGTGCCGGTGGTAGGGACGTAGAGGGTGTACGGCCGGGCCCCGGTCGCACCCTGGTGGACGCGGTGCAGGGTCTCGCCCGGGAGGTCCGGCGTCGACGGGCCCGACCTCCGGACCTGGTCGGGCGTACCGACGAGATCGTCGAGGCCATCGGGAGCGTCCTGGACGGGCGGGGGGTCGTCGCGCAGGCGTTCCTCGTCGACGACGATCTCGCCCTGCACCACCCGCACCGGGTGATCGCCCGCGAGCGTCCGCTGGATCAGGGCCGTCGCCTCGGCGAGCCGACCGGCGCGGGTCAACGCGGTCGCCTCGGTCATCGCAGCCAGGTGATCACGGTCCACGGTCGCTTCCTCTCTGGACGGTACGCCGACGATCGACCATCCGTTCACCATCCACATGGATGGTGCCCGCCTTTGGCGGACATCGCCACCCCATGTGAGCCATGTCCCGGAGAAGGGGTTGCCGAGCCGGTCATCGGGGCATTCGTCCCCTACGCACACGGCGCTGCCGCGAGGAGGCTCGATGACGACGGGACGCTCACCCGAGCCCGTCCTGCCCGCGGTCGACGACGCGCCGACGCCGCCGGCCGGGCTGCCCGTGCCGACGCCCGCGCCCGAGCCGCCCGCCCCCTCCCCGGGCGGCGCCCTCGCCGACGCCCTCGTGGCCCTGCGCGAGGCCACCGCCGTCATCCGCTTCGAGCTCGACATCCCCGGGGCCCAGGGGGCACGCGAGTCGGGCGCCGAGCTCGTCAAGCAACTCGACGACTACGTCCTCCCCCGCCTGCGCCGGCTCGACGCACCGCTGCTCACCGTCGTCGGGGGCTCCACGGGAGCGGGTAAGTCGACGGTCGTGAACAGCCTGGTCCGGGAGCAGGTCACCCCTTCCGGGGTGCTGCGCCCCACCACCCGCTCCCCCGTGCTCGTCTGCCACCCCGACGACCTGCGCTGGTTCTCCGATACCCGCGTGCTGCCCGAGCTGACCCGCACCAGCGGCGTCGGCACGGACCACCACACGCTGCAGCTGGTCACGTCGGCTTCGCTCGACGCGGGGCTCGCCTTCGTCGACGCGCCCGACATCGACTCGGTCGTGGCCGCGAACCGGCGCCTCGCGACGCAGCTCCTCGCCGCCGCCGACCTGTGGCTGTTCGTGACCACGGCCGCCCGCTACGCCGACGCCGTGCCGTGGGACGTCCTGCAGACCGCTCAGGAGCGCGGCACCGCGCTGGCCATGCTGCTCGACCGGGTGCCCCCGGGTGCCGAGGACGACATCGCGGCGCACCTGGGCGAGATGCTGACCGCGCACGGTCTGGCCGAGGCGCCGCTGTTCGTCATCTCCGAGACGACGTTGCACGACGGGCTGCTGCCCGACGCCGTGGTCGGCCCGCTCCGAGACTGGTTCTCCGACCTCGCGCGCGACTCGGCCCACCGGGCCGACGTCGTCCGTCGCACGCTCGACGGGGCGCTGGACAGCCTCCGGCCGCGCACCGCCGGCCTCGCCGCACAGGCGCGGGCACAGATCGACGCCGCGGCGCGGCTGCGGGCCGACGCCCACGAGGCCTACGTCGGTGCGAGCGCCGAAGTCGACGAGGGCATGCGCGACGGGTCGCTGCTCCGTGGTGAGGTCCTGGCCCGCTGGCAGGAGTTCGTGGGCACCGGAGAGCTGCTGCGCACACTGCAGGACCGCGTCGGGCGACTGCGCGACCGGCTCACCGCGGCCATCACCGGCCGTCCCCCACCCGGCTCCGAGCTCACCGCGGCACTGGAGTCGGGCGTGGCACTGCTCGTCGACGCCGCTGCGGAGCGAGCCGCGGAGCGGGCCGCGACGTCGTGGCGGACCAGCGCGGCGGGGACTGCACTGCTGCGGAGCACCGACGCGCGGCTGGACCGTTCGTCGCCGAACGTGCGCGATGCGATCGAGCGCACCGTGCGCGACTGGCAGGGCGCGGTGCTCGACCTGGTCCGCCGCGAAGGGGCGTCCCGCCGGACCAGCGCGCGCATCGCCGCCTACGGGGTCAACGCAACCGGCCTGATCGTCATGATCGCGGTGTTCGCCAGCACCGCGTTCATCCCCACCGGCGCGGAGATCGGCGTGGCGGGCGGGACGACAGTGCTGTCGCAGAAGGTGCTGGAGGCGCTGTTCGGCGACCAGGCGGTCCGGCGGCTGGCCGACGAGGCCCGCGCCGACCTGCGGCAGCGGGTCGACGCCCTGCTCGCGGACGAGGAGGCCCGGTTCACGGCCCTGCTGGCCGCCCACGCCACCGACCTCCGCGACGCCGAGGCGCTCGAACGGGCCGCCGCCGCCGTGGAGGGTGCCCGGTGACGATCCGGCTGCCCGGACGGCGTTCCCCCGAATCCACCACGGACGCCGCGGAGACCGTCGCCTCGCGGCTGCGCGCACTGGACCGCGTGGTCGAGCTCGGCGAGGGTCGTCTCGACGACGCGCTGCTCGCCTCCGCCCGGGAGCTGTCGCAGCGCGCCGGCGAGCGCCTGCGGCTGTCGGGCACGCACACCGTCGTCGCACTGGCCGGCGCCACGGGCAGCGGCAAGTCGTCGCTGTTCAACGCCCTGGCCGGGGCACACGTGTCACAGCCGGGCGTGCGGCGGCCGACGACGGGGGTCGCGCACGCCGTGGTGTGGGACGCCGACGGCGCAGGCCCGCTGCTCGACTGGCTCGAGATCCCCCGCCGGCACGCCCTGGAACCGCAGGACGACCTGCGCGGGCTCGTGCTGCTCGACCTGCCCGACCACGACTCGACGGAGATGGCGCACCGGCTGGAGGTCGACCGCCTCATCGCCCTCGTCGACGTGCTGGTGTGGGTGCTGGACCCGCAGAAATACGCCGACGCGGCGATCCACGACCGCTACCTCCGGCCGCTCGCACGGCACGGCGACGTGATGGTCGTGGTGCTGAACCAGGTCGACCGGCTGGCCTCGGCGGACGTCCCGGACGCCGTGTCCGACGTCCGCCGCCTGCTGGCCGCCGACGGCCTGCCGGACGTTCCGGTGCTGCCCGTGTCGGCGACGGCAGGAACGGGCCTGGACCGGCTGCGCGACGTGCTGACCGGCGCGGTCGCGGCGCACCGCGCGGCGCTGCGGCGGATCGCCGCGGACCTCGACAACGTCAGTGCCGATCTGGCCGACGTGGTCGGCGGCCCCGCACGGGACGACGTCGACGACAAGGCGCAGCGCGCGCTCGTCGCCGCCCTGGGGGCGGCGGCCGGCATTCCCGCCGTCGGCGCCGCGGTGCAGCGGGCCGCGGTGCACCGCGCCGTGGCGATCACCGGGTTCCCGTTCACCCGTTGGCTGCGGCGCCTGCGTCCGGACCCGCTGCGCCGGCTGCACCTGGACCGGGCACGGACGACCGCGATCACGGCCGGGGCCGGCGCCGACGACGCGGACCTCGTCCCGACCTCGCAACGGACGTCCCTGCCCGCAACCGGTGCGGTGGAGCGCTCGCGGGTGGAACTGGCGCTGCGCCGCCTCGGCGACGACGCCGCCGTGGGCCTGCCCGACCCGTGGCCGGACGCCCTGCGCGACGCCGCCCGCTCCCGCGCAGGCGACCTGGCCGACTCCCTGGACCGCGCCGTCGCCGCCACGGATCTCGGGCTGTCGCGCAAGCCGCTGTGGTGGCGGGCCTTCGGCCTGCTCCAGATGCTGCTGGCGGCGACCGCGATCGCCGGGGCGCTCTGGCTGGCCGGCCTCTACGCGCTCACGGTGCTGCGGCTGCCCGAGCCGGAGCCGCCGCAGATCGGGATCGTGCCGCTGCCGACGGTGCTGCTGATCGGCGGGCTGCTGGCCGGCGTGGTGCTCGCGCTGCTGGCCCGGGCGCTTGCCGTGCTGGGCGCCCGGCGACGCCGGGCGCGCGCGGAGGCCCGGCTGCGGGAGTCGGTGGCCGACGTCGCCGAGAACCTGGTACTGAGCCCGGTGCGGGCCGAGCTGGCCGCGTACTCGGCGCTGCGCGAAGCGGTGGCAGCGCTGCACCGCTGAAGTACGGGCCGCTGAGGCCTACGGAGCGGGCGCCGGTGCGGGGGCGAAGTTCACCGTGACCGCGTCGTAGCCCAGACCCTGCGCCAGCCCCGTGAGCATCGCGCGCGTGTTGTCAGCGGCCCGCGTGGTGAGGTCGCTCTGCGTCGCCGCGGCGTCCAGCTTGGCCGCGGCCAGCTGGTAGAGCTCGCTGTCGTCTTGCGGGTTGTCGCTCACCGCATCTTCGACGCGCTGCACCAGGCCCCGCTCGCGCCCGACGATCCGGGTCTGCGCGGGGTCGAGCGTCGCCGGCGCCAGCGTGGGCGCGGGCAGGGTGATCGTGGCGCTGCGCCGGTCTTCCGAGACCCTGATGGCGTCCGGGCCCATGCCGGAGAAGTCGACGCGGGCGTCCACGTTGCCGGTGGCGAACAGGGTCGAACGCTCACCGTCGATCACCGACGGCAGGTACGGGCTGTCGTGCTCGACGTCCACGAGCACCTGGTAACTGCCGCTCGCCGCGTGGTAGTCGGCGACGTCGCGCATCGCCAGCAGCAGCGTCGCCGGGCTGCGGTCGATCGTCTGGACGGTGCCGGGCCCCGGCATCCACCGGTCCATCGCGTCCGCGATCCCGAATCCGACCGGGACCAGCAGCGCGAGCCCCGCCACACCGGCCACCAGCTTCGTGCGGCGACGGCGACGGGAGGTGCGGAGCGAGGGAATGGGCGCGGGCTGCAGCATGGTCGGCAATGGCCCTCCAGGTGACGCGGTGAAGGTCACGGCTATGTCACACAGTCCAACGCCGTATCCGCATCCGTCATTCCCCCGGACCGGTAACGCTGCACGTTCACCCGGCCGCACACGGCTGAACAGAGGCCACGGAACACCCGCCGACCGTCCACGGTTGCACCGCACATGGCCACCGTCGAGCTGACCACAGAGAACTTCACGGGCGTCGTCAACGCCCCCGGAACCGTCTTCGTCGACTTCTGGGCCGCCTGGTGCGGCCCCTGCCGCCAGTTCGCGCCCGTGTTCGAGCAGGCGTCCGAGCGCCACGGCGACATCACCTTCGGCAAGGTCGACACCGAGGCCCAGACCGAGATCGCCCAGGCGTTCGGCGTGTCGTCCATCCCCACCGTCATGGCGGTGCGCGACGGCGTCGTCCTGTACGCCGAGCCCGGCGCCCTGCCCGCTGCCGCTCTTGAGGACCTGATCGGTCAGGTCGCGGCGCTGGACATGGACGACGTGCGGCGCCGCGTCGCCGAGGAGCAGGGCGCCGCAGCGTCCGAGGGCTGATCCTCACCGCTCCTGGTCCTCACTGGGCGAGGACCAGCACCCCCAGCGGCAGGTCGGACAGGCGGTGCAGCGTGGCACCGCCGCTCGTCGCGTCGTCGGGCCCGCGTCGCCAGAGCGCCGGGACGTCGGCCTGACGCAGCACCGCCCCCGTCACCAGGGCCGGCCGGTTCGCCACCACCACCCGGCCCTCGGCGTTGACCAGCGCCACCGGCCCGTCCATGCGGTGCAGCAGCGGCAGCAGGCGCCGCTCCAGCCAGCTCGCGACGATGTCGGCGCCCACCACGCCGAGGTGGCAGCGACCGCGCTCGGGATGGGTGCCGAAGACGGGCACGGTGAACGTGAGCGTGTACTCCTGCGTGCACAGCCAGTCGACGTACGGGCCAGTCACGTGCCGGTGGCCGGTCTCGCGAGGGACCGTGAACCACGGCAGCACCGTGTAGTCCCAGAAGCTCTCCTCCTCGGCGTCCAGCTCCGGTTGCAGCTGCTGCGGCTGCCCGTCGTCGTCGCGGGTCCACCACTGCATCCAGTGCCGGGCGTCGACGAGCACGTCCGGGGCCACCACCAGACCGGCCCCGACCAGCGGTGAGCGCGGCACGTCGAGGACTTGGCGGACGGGGCCGTCGATCGGCGCGACGTCCGCGGCGGCGAGCGACGCACCCTGCGTGAACGGCAGCAGCAGCTGGTCCGCGACGCCACGCAGGCCGTCGACGGCGGCGAAGGTGGTCTCGCAGAGCGCGACCACCCGGTCGGCCAGCTCGGCGACCGTCGGTGCGGAGGTGGTCGGCACGACACCTCCTTCAATCTTCGTCGGGGTCGAGTTGGCCGAGCAGGCCGAGCTGCAGCACGCTCGCACGGGCGAGCGCAGCGTAGACGTGCGCGACGGCGTGGGCACGCGCCCGCTGCCCGTCGCCCGCCGCCACCGCCTCGACGATGGCCGCGTGCTGGCGCACCTGCTCCGCCTGGGCCGCGGGCGTGGCGGTGGGCAGCCAGAGCAGCGGCCCGACCTCGGTCTGCAGCGCGATCTCGGCGCGGGTGAGCCGTGGCGACTGCGCCGCGGCGGCCAGCTCGACGTGGAACCGCGACTCGGCACGGCGGCGGCCCCCGGCGTCGGTCGCGCGCTCGAGCTCGCCGACGCCGGCGGTGAGCAGGGCGACGTCCTGCGCCCCCGCCCGGTCCGCGGCGAGCAGCGCGGCCGTCCCGGTGACCGCGACATAGTGGTCGGCCAGGTCACGCAGCTCGGACGGGCTCACGGCACGCAACCGCTCGTGCAGGGCGGACGCACCTGCACGGGCGTCGCGCACGAAACTCCCGCCGCCGCGGCCTCTCCGGGTCGCGACGAGCCCCTGCTCCCGCAACGCCGTCAGCGCCTCGCGCACCGTCACCGGGGAGACGCCGAAGGTGTCGGCGAGCTCGGTCTCGCTGGGCAGCTGCTCGTCCGGGACGAGGAGACCCAACGCGATCCCGTCGGCGAGGCGGCGCACCACCGCATCGGCACGGCGACCGCTCTCGAGCGGGGCGAACACCGCCGCGCGCCCCCCGTCGCTGCGCATCCCGCCCCCTCGGCCCATCGGGGTCACGATGCTGCCACAGTGGCTTGACCTAAAACATATGAAGTCATAGGTTTTCGGCCGCACACACGGAAGGAGCAGCCGTGACGGAACGCCCGCCGGCCATCTCGTTGCGTGGTGTGCGCAAGGAGTTCCCCGGCGGCGTGGTCGCGGTCCACGGGCTCGACCTCGACATCGCGGACGGCGAGTTCGTCACGCTCCTCGGCCCCTCCGGATCCGGCAAGACGACGGTGCTCCGGATGATCGCCGGGTTCGAGCGGCCGACCTCCGGCACCGTCAGCCTGCGCGGCCGCGACGTCACCGCGGCGCCGCCGTTCGAGCGCGACGTGCACACCGTCTTCCAGGACTACGCGCTCTTCCCGCACATGTCGGTGCGCCGCAACGTCGAGTACCCGCTACGGATCGCGAAGGTCCCCCGCGCGCAGCGCCGGGAGCGGGCGATGGAGGCGCTGGCCACGGTCCGGCTCGACGGGATGGCCGACCGGTCTCCCACGGCTCTGTCGGGAGGGCAGCGCCAGCGGGTGGCGTTAGCCCGCGCGCTGGTCGGGCGCCCGTCGGTGCTGCTGCTCGACGAGCCGCTGGGCGCGCTCGACCTCAAGCTGCGCGAGCAGATGCAGGTCGAGCTGCAGCAGATCCAGCGGGCCGCGGGCATCACGTTCGTGCTCGTCACCCACGACCAGGACGAGGCGCTCACGCTCGCGGACCGGATCGTCGTGTTCGACGCCGGGCGCGTGGAGCAGGTGGGGCCCGCGCGCGAGGTCTACGAGCGGCCCGCGACACCCTTCGTCGCCGGGTTCGTGGGCACCTCCAACCTGCTGCGTCCCGACGCCGCCCACGCACTGCTCGGCCGCGACGGCACGTGGAGCGTGCGCCCCGAGAAGATCGGCCTCACCGGTCCCGCCGACGACCCGCCGCCGGACACGACCACGGCGGTGGGGACCGTCAGCGAGATCGTCTACACCGGTGCCACGACCCGCTGCCTCGTCGCGCTCGACGCACCGGACCTGGCGGAGGCGGCCCGGCTCACGGTCCTGTTGGTCAACGACGGCCACCGACGGCAGGCCCCCGAGCGCGGCGAGTCCGTGCGCCTGTTCTGGCGCCCCGAGCACGAGATCCCGGTGGCAGCCCTGTGATGAAAGGACGTGACATGCGCCTGAAGACGACCGCGCGGACCGTGGCCCTCGTGGGCGCGGTCGCGCTCGGCCTCGCCGCCTGTGGGGGTGGAGGCGGGAGCGCCCCGAGCGGCGGTGCCGCCCCGGCTCCGCCGTCCGCCGCGGCCTTCGCCGGACCCGTCGGCGCCGGCGAGGGGCAGCTCTCCGTGCTCGCCTGGCCCGGCTACGCCGAGGACGGCTCCACCGATCCGGCCGTCGACTGGGTGACGCCGTTCGAGCAGCAGACCGGCTGCCAGGTCACCGTCAAGACCTTCGCCACGTCCGCCGAGGCCGTGCAGCTGTTCTCGACCGGCGAGTACGACGTGGTGTCAGCGTCGGGCGACGCCTCGCTGCGGCTCGTGTACGGCGACCGCGTCCAGCCGGTGAACACCAGCCTGGTGCCGAACTACGCCGACATCTTCCCGGAGCTGAAGGACAAGCCCTGGAACAGCGTGGCGGGCACGAACTACGGCATCCCGCACGGCCGGGGCGCGAACCTGCTGCTCTACAACACGGCCGCCTTCCCGACCGCCCCGACGTCGTGGAAGGACATGTGGGACCCGGCGTCGCCGGCCAAGGGCAAGATCAGCCCCTACGACGACGGCATCTACATCGCCGACGCCGCGGTGTACCTGATGACCACCCGGCCCGAGCTGGGGATCAAGAACCCGTACGCGCTCGACCGCACCCAGTTCGACGCCGCCGTCGAGCTGGTCCGCCAGCAGAAGCCGCTGGTCGCGGAGTACTGGGCGGACGTCGTCAAGCAGGGCCAGGGGCTGGCGAGCGGCGCGGTCACCCAGTCGCAGGGCTGGCAGCTCACCGCGAACCTCGCGAACGGCGAGTCCGGTACGTCCGTGGCCACGACGAAGCCGGTCGAGGGCGCCACCGGCTGGTCCGACACCTGGATGATCAAGAAGGACAGCCCGAACGTCAACTGCGCGTACCTGTGGCTGAACCACGTGGTGTCGCCGCAGGTCAACGCCCAGATCGCCGAGTACTTCGGGGAGGCGCCCGCGAACCAGAAGTCGTGCGCGCTGACCACGAACAAGGAGCACTGCGCGGTCTTCCACGCGGAGGAGACCGACTTCTGGAGCAACGTCTACTACTGGACGACGCCGGTCGAGAACTGCGTCGACGGGCGGACGGACGTCAAGTGCGTGCCCTACGACGAGTGGGCGCGCACGTGGTCGGAGCTGCGCAGCACGTGACCACCGTGCGCACCCGCGGCACCGTCGCCCCCTCGGGGCGGCGGTTCGCCGCGCTGCTGCACCGGGCCCCGCGGCTGCGCCTCGCCGGTCTCCTCGCCCCGGCACTGCTGTGGCTCGTGCTGCTCTACCTCGTCCCGCTCGGGTTGCTGCTCGCGACCGCCTTCTTCGACACCGACAGCTTCACCGGGCGCATCACCTACGCGTTCACCACGGAGAACGTCGTCGACGTGCTCACCACGCGGGCCTACCTGCTCACGGTCGCCCGGACGGTCGGGGTGGCGGTCGGGGTGACGCTGCTGTGTGCCCTGCTCGCCCTGCCGCTGGCCGTCTACACCGCGCTCGTGTCGCGCCGCCCCGGGCTGCTCGTCGCACTGGTGCTGACGCCGCTGTGGGCGTCGTACCTGGTGAAGGTCTACGCCTGGCGGATCCTGCTGGCCCCCGAGGGCCCGCTGGGCGGCGCGAGCCCGGGCTACGGCTGGTTCGCGGTGATCGTCACGCTGACCTACCTGTGGCTGCCCTACATGGTGCTGCCGCTGCACGCGGGCCTGACCTCGATGCGTGGCTCCTACCTGGAGGCTGCCGCCGACCTCGGCGCGCGGCCGTGGACGGCGTTCCGCACGGTCGTCCTGCCCGTGCTCGCCCCGGCCGTCGCCGCCGGTTCGGTCTTCACGTTCTCGCTCAGTCTGGGCGACTACATCACGGTGCAGCTCGTCGGTGGCACCGGGCAGATGCTCGGCAACCTCGTCTACCAGAACTTCTCGACCGACCTGCCGTTCGCGGCCGCGGTGGCCGTGCTGCCGCTGATCGTGATGGCGGCGTACCTGCTGACGATCCGGCGCACCGGCGCCCTGGACCGGTTGTAGCGATGGTTCTCTCCCCGACCGCCCGCTGGCTGCTCCGCGCGGCCGCCGTCGGCGTGCTCACCTTCATCTACGTGCCGCTCGCCGTCGTGCTGCTCAACTCGTTCAGCGCGAGCGCGACCTTCGCCTGGCCACCGCCCGGTCTGACGCTGCGGTGGTGGCAGGTGGCGGCGTCGAACGAGGGGGTGCGCACCGCGGTGCTCACCTCCGTCCAGGTCGCGGTGCTGGCCACGGTCGTCGCCGTGGTGCTAGGCACGCTCGCCTCCATGGCGCTGGTCCGCTACGAGTTCTTCGGCCGCGACGCGGTGTCGCTGCTGGTCGTGCTCCCGATCGCGCTGCCCGGCATCGTCACCGGAATTGCGCTGAACACCCTGTTCACCGGGTTCCTGGGCGGGCTGACGTTCCTTACGCTGGTGATCGGCCACGCCACTTTCTGCATCGTGGTGGTGGTCAACAACGCCTCGGCGCGGCTGCGCCGGATGTCGGGCACGGTGGAGGAGGCGTCGATGGACCTCGGCGCGACCCCGTGGACGACCTGGCTCCTCGTCACGTTCCCGGCACTGCGCGGGGCGCTGCTCGCCGGGGCGCTGCTGGCGTTCGCACTGTCGTTCGACGAGATCGTGGTGACCACCTTCACCGCGGGCCCGGGTCTGCAGACCCTGCCACTGTGGATCTTTCAGAACCTGTTCCGGCCCAACCAGAGCCCGATCGTCAACGTCGCCGCGGCCGTGCTGGTGCTGGTCTCGGTACTGCCCGTGTACCTGGCCAACCGGCTCTCCGGGGACACCGCCGGCACGACAACCAAGTAGTTCTTGGCAAAGTAGGAGGACAGCGCCGTGGAGACCTTCCACAACATCGTCGACGGCAAGGCGGTCGCCGCCGCCGACGGACGCACGCTCGACATCGTGGACCCGTCGACCGGCGAGGTGTACGCGACGTCGCCGCTCTCGGGGCCCGACGACGTCGACGCCGCCTTCCGCAGCGCGCGCACGGCCTACCGCGGCGACTGGGGTGCGACCACGCCGTCGGACCGGATGAACGCCCTGCTCGCGATCGCCGACGCCGTGCAGGAGCACGCCGAGGAGCTCGTCGAGATCGAGCACCGCGACACCGGCAAGCCCAAGGGGCTGACGATGTCGGAGGAGATCGGCCCGATGGTCGACCAGTTCCGGTTCTTCGCCGGCGCCGCGCGACACCTGCAGGGCACGGCGGCCGCGCAGTACATGGCCGGGCACGAGTCGTACGTGCGCCGCGAGCCACTCGGCGTGGTCGGCGCGGTGACCCCGTGGAACTACCCGATGATGATGGCCACCTGGAAGATCGGGCCCGCGCTGGCGGCGGGCAACGCGCTGGTCATCAAGCCGTCCGACACCACCCCGGCCAGCACCGTGCGGATGGGCGAGCTGTTCGCCGAGATCCTGCCGCCGGGAGTCCTCAACGTGGTGTGCGGCGACCGGTCGACCGGGGCGGCGCTGGCCGCGCACCCGATCCCGGCCATGGTCGCGATCACCGGCTCGACGGCGGCCGGCCGCGCCGTGGCCACCGCGACCGCGCAGAACGTGGCCCGTGCGCACCTCGAGCTCGGCGGCAACGCCCCGGTGGTGGTGTTCGACGACGCCGACATCGCGGCGGCCGCGGAGGCGATCGCGATCGCCGGATTCTTCAACGCCGGTCAGGACTGCACGGCGGCGTCGCGGGTGCTCGCGTCGCGGGCGATCGCGGACGAGCTGGCCGCCGCGCTCGCCGAGCAGGCGCAGGCGGTCCGGTTCTCGCGCGACGAGGAACCCGATTCCGACGACCTGTACATCCCGCCCATCAACAATGCGGACCAGCTGGCCAAGGTCAGCGGCCTGGTCGACCGGCTGCCGTCGCACGCGCGGCTGCTGACCGGCGGCTCCGCGGCCGACGGTGCAGGGTACTTCTACACGCCCACCGTCGTCGCCGGGGTGAAGCAGGACGACGAGATCGCCAAGAACGAGATCTTCGGCCCGATCATCACCCTGCAGACGTTCGCCGACGAGGCGGAGGCGCTGGAGCTGGCCAACGACACGCCCTACGGGCTCTCGTCGAGCGTCTTCACCACGGACCACTCGCGGGCGATTCGCATGTCGCGGGCGCTGGAGTTCGGCTGCGTCTGGATCAACACGCACATCCCGCTGGTGGCGGAGATGCCGCACGGGGGGTTCAAGGAGTCGGGCTACGGCAAGGACCTCTCGAACTACTCGTTGGAGGACTACACCCGCGTCAAGCACGTGATGAGCGCGGTGAGCGACGCATGACGGCACTCGAGCTGCGCGGTGGGCCGGCGCTGCCGCAGGAGCGGCGGCTCGTCACCGAGATCCCTGGGCCGCGCTCGCGGGAGTGGACGGAACGGCGGCTCGCCGCGGTCTCGCACGCGGTGTCGACGACGATGCCGGTGTTCGCCGTCGCCGCGGGGGGCGGCGTGGTCGTCGACGTCGACGGCAACTCGCTGATCGACTTCGGCTCCGGGATCGCCGTCACGACAATCGGCAACTCGGCACCGCAGGTCGTCGCCGCGGTGCAGGAGCAGGTGGAGCGGTTCACCCACACCTGCTTCATGATCACGCCGTACGCGGGCTACGTGGAGGTCGCGGAGGCGCTGAACGCGCTGACGCCCGGCGACCACGACAAGCGCACGGCCCTGTTCAACTCCGGCGCCGAGGCCGTCGAGAACGCCGTCAAGATCGCCCGCCTGGCCACGGGCCGGTCCGCGGTGGCGGCGTTCGACCACGCCTACCACGGGCGGACGAACCTCACGATGGCGCTGACGGCGAAGGCGCTGCCGTACAAGCTGGGGTTCGGGCCGTTCGCGCCGGAGGTGTACCGGGCGCCGCTGTCGTACCCGTTCCACGACGGGCTCTCGGGGTCGGAGGCGGCCGCGCGGGCGATCTCGCTGCTCGACAAGCAGGTGGGCTCGGACCAGCTCGCCGCGATCATCATCGAGCCGATCCAGGGCGAGGGCGGGTTCATCGTGCCCGCACCCGGCTTCCTCGCGGCGCTCTCGGCGTGGTGCACCGAGCACGGGATCGTGTTCATCGCGGACGAGGTGCAGAGCGGGTTCGCCCGTACCGGCGCGATGTTCGCGTGCGAGCACGAGGGCGTGGTGCCGGACCTGGTGACCACCGCCAAGGGCATCGCGGGCGGATTCCCGCTGGCCGCGGTGACCGGGCGCGTGGAGATCATGAACGCGCCGCACGCGGGCGGCGTCGGGGGCACCTTCGGCGGCAACCCCGTCGCCTGTGCGGCGGCGCTGGCGTCGATCCGCACGATTCAGGACGACGGACTCGTCGAGCGGGCGCGGGCGATCGAGTCGGTGGTGGTGCCGCGGCTGAAGGAGTTGGCGGCGCGCGACCGTCGCATCGGCGACGTCCGCGGGCGGGGCGCGATGCTGGCCGTCGAACTGGTCGATCCGGAGACGAGCGGGCCGGCCGTGGCGCTGGCGAAGGCGGTCGCCGCGGCGGCGCACGTCCGCGGGTTGATCCTGCTGACCTGCGGGACCTACGGAAACGTCCTGCGGCTGCTGCCGCCGCTGTCGATGCCGGACCACCTGCTCGCCGAAGGCCTGGACGTGCTGGAGGAGGCGTTCGGCACGGCGTCCTGACGCGTACCCGAACGCAAGGTTCAGGTGCACCAGCGCAAGACTCGCGCCCAACCCGGCGCGAGTCTTGCGTTCCGGTACGGCCCCTACTCGAAGCGCGACGGGTCCCCTGCGCCGTAGCGCGTGATCTCCGGCTCGTCGCCCGAGAGGTCGACGACCGTGGTCGGCTCCGTGCCGCAGTCGCCGGAGTCGACCACGGCGTCGACGGCCGTGTCGAGTTCTTCCTTGATCTCCCAGCCCTGCGTCAGCGGCTCGTCGTAGCCCGGAAGCAGCAGCGTCGACGACAGCAGCGGCTCGCCGAGCTCCGCCAGGATCGCCTGCGCCACGACGTGGTCCGGGATGCGCACCCCCACAGTCTTCTTGCGGGGGTGCAGCAGCCGCCGCGGGACCTCCCTGGTGGCGGGCAGGATGAACGTGTAGCTGCCCGGCGTCGCCGCCTTCACCGCGCGGAACACCGCGTTGCTCACGTGCACGAACTGCCCGAGCTGGGAGAAGTCGCGGCAGACCAGCGTGAAGTGGTGGCGGTCGTCCAGCTTGCGGATCGTGCGGATCCGGTCGATGCCGTCGCGGTCACCGAGCTGGCAGCCCAGGGCGTAGCAGGAGTCGGTCGGGTAGGCGACGAGTCCGCCGTCGCGAATCATGTCGACGACCTGACCGATCGCGCGCCGTTGCGGATCCACCGGGTGGACGTCGAAGTACCGCGCCATGCCGATGAGCGTAGGCGCCGCATGCCCACGCGCCTCCCCGGGCACTCCCGCGTCATGACCGACGCACTGCATCCGCACGGCATCGACCCCCGCGAGCTGAGCGACGACGACGTCGTCCGCGAGGTGACCCATCTGCACGAGACCCGCCACGACGCGATGCGCGGAGCGAGCGAGTCGGCGTTCGAGGCGCACACAAAGCGCATGCTGGCGCTGGAGAAGGAGTACATCCGGCGCTTCCCGGAAGACTCGGCCCCCGACCCGCTCCGTACCCGAGCCGGCTCCCGCGAGGACGCCGGTCAGCCCGTCCCCGGCCGCGACCTCGGCTCCTCCCCCTACTGATCGATCCGCCCACACCCGCGTTCGCGCGAGTCCGTGTGTTCAACAGGCCGAGTGCGCAGTTCCGTCACATGGCACCGCACATTCGGGCTGACGAACACACGGACTCGCGGGCGCGAACGTACCGACTCGCGCGTGGCCCGGGCCTCAGCTCCCGGTCGGGCGGAAGGCGTGGACGACGGCCGCCATGTCCTCGTCGCCGTGGCCTGCGGCCTCCGTCGTCCGGAACGCCTCCTCCACCGCGTCGACGACGTCGCTGCGAACCCCCGCACTGCGGACCGCCGCGGCGATCAGCCTCGTGTCCTTCAGCACGCCGCTCACCGCGAACGACGACGGGAACTCGCCGTCGATCATGGACTTGGACTTGAGCTGCGCGTAGGGCATGTCGAGCGGGCCGCCGGCGATCGTGTCGGGGAACAGCTGCGGGTCCAGGCCGAGGGCCTCGGCGAGGGCGACGGCCTGGGCGACGCCGGTGATGATCGAGCCGATCCACGAGTTCGCCACCAGCTTGAGCTTGTGGCCCTCGCCCGGCTGGTCGCCGACCCAGATCGTCTTCGACCCGATCGCGTCGAACACCGGGGTCACCGCCTCGCGGAGCGACGTCGGCCCGCTCGCCAGCACCGTCAGCGTCCCCTGCTCCGCCGGGCCCTTCGTCCCGAGCACGGGCGCGTCGACGAAGGCGACGTCGTGCTGGGCTGCGAGCGCGGCCAGCCGCTCCGTGCCGTCCAACCCGACGGTCGAGGTCTGCGCCCACACCGCGTCCGGCGCGACGGCCGGCAGCGCCCACTCCATCACCTGTGCCACCGCGTCGACGTCGAACAGCATCGTCACCACGACGTCCGCGCCCGAGACGGCCTCGGCGGCGTCGGTCGCGATCCGCGCACCGGCGTCGGCGAGCGGCCGGGCGCGGTCCGGGCTGCGGTTCCAGACGGTCACGTCGAGCCCGGCGCCGATGAGGTTGCGGGCCATTCCCGCGCCCATCGTCCCGGTCCCGAGCACGGCAACGGTGTTCGTCACGAGGTCCTCCGAGCGGTGGTCGGGGGGGCCGCGTCCC
>NZ_JAVREJ010000028.1:0-60534 GCF_031845345.1 Pseudonocardia charpentierae
CGAGAACGAGGCTCACGGCCTGGTCCTTGTACTCCTGGGTGAAGTTACGGCGTGTCGCCACGCGATTGCCTCCGCTGCGATCAGCGGCAGTCTACGACCGGATGTCTACAAGATCGGGAACGGTCCACCGTTGCGCCGCCGAGAGGACGACCACGATTGGGAGCACCTAAGCCTTCCACCAGGGCCGACAAGCACCTCCACCAGCCCACGCCCGACGCTGCCTCGTCGCGTCGGTGCTGGTGCTCGACGGCGACCCTGTTCAGCCCGGCCGGGGACATCGTCGTGCTGCGGGTGGCGGGCGAGGTGGACCTGGACAGCTTCGTCGTCCTGGACGCCGCCCTCGACGACGTCCTCGAACGGCGCCCCGACCACCTCATCGTCGATCTCACCGGGTTGGTGATCTGCAGCTCCCGCGGCATCACCGCCATCGCCCGCACCGCGCAGGTAGCCATCGCCGACGGCACCCGCTACAGCATGAGCGGCGCCTCACCGATGCTCGCGCGGCTGTGGCCGCACTACTGGCCCGACGGTGACGCTCCCCCCATCCACCGCACCACCGCCGCCGCGGTGCTCTCCGCCATCGTGCTGCAAGCCGACCAGTGGAAGCCGGTGCCGACCGCGCCCGAGCAGGCGCGCCCCGTCGCGGACGAGCACCACCCGGACAGCCGACCGGTGCACCTCCTGGACGACGACGGCACCGACCCGTCCGGCCTCACCGACCGCCGCCATCCACGCCCCGACGTGCACGACCCCGATCCCTCAGCGCTCCGACAGGCGCTGCACCGCCACCGCAGCACGGTGTACCGCAGCGCACTGCACGCCCTCGGCGCCCCCTACAAGACTCATCCCCTGGCACCAGACCTCGACGCGCAACTGCGCATCGCCCTCGCCGGTTTCGCCACCACCACACCGGACGACCACAGCAACGCCCGCGCCAGCGGACCTTCTACGCATACGTCGTAAACGCTCACCGTTCCCTGCCGACGTGCCGGGTCCGAAGCATCCTGGGCAGATGTGGTCACCTGTGGATCAACCCGCCACCGCGCACCGCGACGCCTGATCCGAACACGGCTGGCACCGCGGCGGACCTGCTTCTGATCAGCTCGGTCAGGACAACCCCACACCGACGAGGCCGTGAACGATCAAACCAGCCGAATCATGACGTCGGCCGCCGCCCGACCAACACACGTCGTGGCCGACCACGCACCGCGTCCCCGGCTACACCTCCGGCGCCACGAGGTCGGCCGCCCGCCTCTGGGGTGGCGCGTCTAGCTGCGAACCAGCTTGTATACGTACCCACTGCGTTCGCGTGGGCTTTGTTGCACCAGTCGGTAGGTTGCGGTGGGCACGGAGGTCGAGTGTCTCAACGAACTCTCCTCGAACGGCCTGAGCAGTGCCCCAGGATTCGAAAGCTCGATCTCTTGTGGCGGCAAGCCGTCGGACCCGGCATCGATGAAAAGCGTCTCGCCCCCATGGGGTCCGTCTTCGATGAAGGCCAAGACCTCCCCGCTACCCACGAAGATCATGGTTTCAGTTTCCTGACCTCGGATCCAGGCCGTTCGGCACAGACCTCTCAACGCCGACAGGTCTCGCTGCGAGCGGTCGACCAGCACTTCCTCGACGCGTGAGGCCTTGAAGGGCCTGCGTCCACCTGGCTGCGGCAACCGCACGGCCGCTCGGAACACCACGTCGAACCACAACGGACCCGTGTTCCGCCGCCGGGCCGCGCGTCAGTGGCGACGGAGCGAGTATCCTCGGACACACTGTCGATCGTGCGATCCGGACCCCGTCGTGCTCACCGAACGTACGCAGTATCGAGACGGGGTCGAACATGATCGAGACGTCTGGCTACGCCCCGCCTGTTCCCGGTGCTCCCGGTGGGTGAGCAGGGGGCGGTGACGCGAGCGTTGTTGGGCCTCCCTAGACACGATGTGCGGGATCGGCAACTGGCTGAGCAGATCTGCCGGGCGTGCGTCGACGGGCTCGACGTGCACGGCGCGGCCATCTCGCTGCTGACCGGGAGCCCGTCGCGGGAGACGCTGTGGGCCAGCGACCCGACGGCCGACCTGCTGGAGGACCTGCAGTTCACGCTGAACGAGGGCGCCTGCATGCAGGCCGCATCCACCGGGTCACCGGTACTTGTCGCGAACCTGCACGACAGCACCGACGCCCAGCGATGGCCGGTCTTCGCCGCCGCGGTGGCCGAGCAGACCGACGCCCTCGCCCTGTTCGCCCTGCCCCTGCAATGGGGGACGATCAACCTCGGCGTGTTGGACCTCTACCGCCGCACCCCCGGCGGCCTGAGCCCGGAACAGTCGCGCGACGCGATCAGCGCCGCCGATGTCGCGGCGCTCATGATGCTCGGCGTCCGTACCGAGCCTGCCGACAGGGACGGCGACGGCGACGGCCGGGATGGCGATGGGAACGGGGACGGGGACGGTTGGCTCGATCCCGCGGTCAGCGGCCGTGCGGAGGTCCATCAGGCCACCGGCATGGTGCTGGTCCAGCTCGACGTCGACGCCGAGGTCGCCTTGGCGCGGATGCGCGCCCACGCGTTCGTCGAGCAGCGGCTACTCATCGACGTCGCCCGCGACGTAGTGTCGCGAAAGCTGCGCTTCACCGACGACATGGCCTGACACGTGACCGCTGAGGAGGCAACCGAGATGAGTCAAGCAGTCAGCGGTCGCGAACAGCTGGTGAGCCGAGCCTTCATCGGGCTCGCCGACACCCTGGTCGACGACTACGACATGATCGAACTGCTCGACCGGTTGGTCGGCTACAGCGCCGAGCTGCTCGCCGCGGACGCAGCGGGACTCGTACTGGGCGACGCCAAGGGAACCCTGCGGGTGGTCGCGTCCTCGAGCGAGGACGCCGAGCTGATGGAGCTGCTGCAACTGCAGAACGACGAAGGCCCGTGCCTAGAGTGCTACCACACCGCCACCCCCGTCAGCGTGCCCGACCTGGACGACGCTGGACGACGCTGGCCCGGGTTCACCGCGGCCGTGCGAGCACGGGGGGTGTTCCGTTCCGTGCATGCGCTGCCTCTGCGGCTACGGAAGGAGTCGATCGGTGCGCTGAACCTGTTCCACAGCCGACCCGGTCCACTCCCCGAGGTCGACCTGGCCCTGGGGCAGGCACTCGCCGACGTCGCCACGATCGGGATCCTGCAGGAACGGGCGATCCGACGCGGCGAGGTCGTCACCGAACAGCTGCAGACCGCCCTGAACAGTCGCGTCGTCATCGAGCAGGCCAAAGGGGTCATCGCCGAGCGCGCCGGGCTGCCCATGGACGCCGCGTTCGACCGGCTACGCCGCTACGCCCGCAGCAGCAACCAGAAGCTCAGCGACGTCGCCCGCCGCCTCGTCGAGCGCGACCTCGATCCAGAGCTGGTACTCAGAGCGGCTCACCCCGCCGCGGCCGGTCGATCGCGGCCGCTGCGCACGCCGAACACCTGACCAGCACCGCAAGGTTGCTAGCGCCTGTAACAAGGCGGCCGTAACGTAGGAGTTGTTGCCCCAGACCCCGGTGACCGCATCCGCCGTCGACCCGGAAGTCCGCCATGGCATCGCACGCAGCGGCAGCCACACCCGCAGACACCACCGGCGTGACCCCTGGGCAGCCCGCGAACGATCACCCCGCCGGGTGGTCATGGAGCACCGAACCGCTGCCCACGCGACACGGCATCATCGTCGTCCTACGGCTCGGCGGCGAAATCGACATGCTCAACCAGCCGGAACTGCAGACCGCCCTCACCGACACCCTCACCGGCAGACCGCACCACCTGGTCGTCGATCTGGCAGCCGTCACGTTCTGCTGGGTCCAAGGACTCGTCCTGCTCGCCGACACCGCAGAGATCGCCACCGGGAACGGAACCGGGTACGCCCTCAGCGGTCTGCCCGCGCCCATCCGGCGGCACGTCACCCTGCTGTGGGGCGACGCCTTCCCCACCACTTACCGAACAACCGCCATCGCGGTGAGCACCATCCGGGCCGACCACACCCGCTGATCCCCTGGCCGAATGTTCGACCCGCACCCACCCGGGTACCTACCAGGCACAATGGCGATCAGCGGCGACGACTGGCGGCGGCTGCCCGACCCTGACCCACCGGATTCGCCGTCTAGCGAGACGAGCCCACCCTGGGGCGGCGAGCCCCTGGACGACATCCGTCCGCCGCTGAACGCCGACGGGTTAGCAACGCCGCAGGATGCCGCCCGACTCCGCCATGAACTGGCCGCCTGGCTCGCCCTCGACGTACCCGACGAACCGCTCGAAGACCTGGTCCTCGCCACCTACGAGGCGATCGCCAACGCCGCCGAACACGCCTACGTCGACCACTCCGACGCCGCGGGACCGATCCACCTCCATGCTCGCCGCACCAGCGACTGCGTCATCATCACCGTCACCGACGAGGGCGAATGGCGGATCCCGACCGGGCAGGGCTTCCGCAGCCGCGGCCTTGCCCTGATGCATCTCCTCGTCCCCGACGTCCACATCGGCCCGACCCACACTGGAACCGCAGTCCACCTACGCATGTGTATACCGACCAACGGCCTCGCGTAGCGGGGTCGTTCGACCGGTCGTCGTGCACGATCAGGCGGGCATTGCCTCGACCAAGCTACGTCGAACCCGACGTCCTGACCTACGGAGTCTGATCACGCTCGTCGCGGACGCGCGTCGCCGTCCCAGCTCGGACTTCTCGTGGCCGTCGTCACCGCGCTCCCGTGAGCCGTACACCACCGCCCCACGCCCGGCCAGCACGGTGCAGTGGTGCCCACCCTGCCCGTCGCTCCCCTTGTTCCTGCTCAGACGATCGGCGACCCACCCGTCACGGCGATCACGTCTGCGGTGATGTAGCTCGACTTCTGAGAAGCCAGGAACACGTAGCTCGGGGCGAGCTCGGCAGGCTGTGCCGAGCGACCCATCGGCGACTGTTCCCCGAACGACTTCACCTTCTCCTCGTCCATCGTCGCGGGAATCAGCGGCGTCCACACCGGCCCCGGCGCCACCGAGTCGACCCTGATGCCCTTCGTCCCGCACCGCCACGTCCACCACGCGCCGGCACACGGCCTCGTCGCGGAGATCCCCGGAACCTTCACGGCCTTGCGGCCCGCGTCCTCGATCAGACGCACGGTCTCCTGGGCGTCCTTCTCCTCGGATTCCAGGTACGGGATGAGCACGTCTGCGCCCTCGCGCGCGAACGCCAGTGCCACCGCCCGCCCGATTCCGAACTCACCACCGGTGATGACCGTCTTCTTGCCCTCGACCCGTTGCTCCCCTTGTAGGTCTCCTCGCCGTGGTCGGGCTGGACGTCCATCTCGTCGGCGTGGCCCAGGTACTCGACCGTCTCCTCGCCGCTGCGAGGTGCTGCGTGCTGTGCAGTGGGGTCCTGCTGGGTGGGCTGGTCCTGCGTCACGCGAGATCCTTCGGGCGGTCCGACTGGCTGCTGCGACGGGACGGGTCCCCCAGAAGGGGGCGGCGAACCCTCGACCAACAGCGTCGAACTTCAGGCCTGACGCACGCTTCGGCCGGTGCGAGGGTCCTGAGCGCGACCGGCCGTCGATCCGGGTTGAACTTCGGCCCCAGCGCAAACGCTCTCGGTGTCGGGCCGTACCCGCGTTGCACATGCCGACGGGCGCCTCCCGTGTGGGAGGCGCCCGTGGTGGCCTGTGTGGCCCTACCCCGGATCACGGGGCAGTAGAGCGGTCAGTTGTTGTCCGACCGCTGGGCCCCGGCGATGTTCGCCCAGGCCTTGCGCTGCAGCGCGAACAGGTTGCCCGTCAGCTCTGCCCAGGCCTGAACCGGGTTGACCACGCCGGCCTTCGCAGGCTCCGCAGTCACGCGCGGTGCCGAAGGTGCCGAAGGCGTGACGGGTGCGGTCCACTCGGCCACCGGGCGGATCGGGGTCGCGGGCTCGGGTGCCCAACCCTCGCGGCCCTGCGGCCCGGGGATGCCCTGCGGTCCCGGGATTCCGGGAGGACCCGCGGGACCAGCCGGACCCACCGGGCCCTGCTCCCCGCGGGGGCCCTGCTCCCCCGGCGCGCCCGGCAGACCGTCCGCACCCCGCGGGCCCTGCTCACCACGCTCTCCGATCGGACCCTGCTCGCCGACCGGACCCTTGTCACCGGTCGGGCCGACCTCACCGCGGGGGCCCTGCTCACCGATCGGGCCCTGCAAGCCCATCGGCCCCATCGGGCCCATCGGGCCGGCCGGGCCGACCGGTCCCTGCTCGCCGGGCAGACCCGGCAGGCCCATCGGGCCGACGGGACCCTGCTCACCGGTCAGACCGGTCAGACCCTGCTCGCCACGCTCGCCGTGCTCGCCCTTCTCACCGGGCGCACCCGTGAGGCCCTGCTCGCCGCGCTCGCCGGGCAGACCCTTCTCGCCCACCTCGCCGGGCAGACCCTTGAGGCCCTGCTCGCCGCGCTCACCGCGCTCACCGGTCAGGCCCTTCGCACCGGGCTGACCCTTGAGGCCCTGCTCACCGGGCTGGCCCTTGTCTCCGGGCTGGCCCTTGTCACCGGTGGGTCCGGGCTTGCCGGTGACACCGGGCTTGCCGGGCAGACCCTGCTCGCCGCGCGGACCCTGCTCGGCCACCACCGCGGCCACGGTCACAGTGGCGTCGGTACCGGCGTCGGTGTCGGCGCCGACGTCGATGGCGCCGTTGTCCGTGTTTTCTGCCATGTCGAACTCCGTATCAAAGAATGCGGTACCGGCCGTGAGCCGGCAGTGCCGCAGAACGCGGCGCCGCAGAACGCGGCGTGACATGCCCCACCGGTCGCGACCGCGTCAGCGGTGGCGGTGTGGGCCGTGCCCAGATCAGGCGCCTGAGATCAGGCGTCGCGGTGCGCGCGGACGCCGGCCTTGGCCAGCCCGCGGCTGACCATGTAGCCGATCGCCAGCAGCGTGACGTAGAACCAGGCCTTATCGGCCAGGAAGACATCACCGCGGCCGTCGGAGTCGCCCACCAGGCCGGAGGCGACGAGCACACCGACGACGGCGACCAGGAACACGACGAACTCGGTCGTCTTGAACGCGGCCTTCGTCTCGGCGAAACGATCCACGGAGGCGCCGACGACGGTGCCGTCCTGAGCCTCGGTGCGGAGGACGTGGTTCGGGGTGTTGACAGACAAGAAACAGACTCCATTGATCGACTGCACCCGACGAGCAGTCTCAGAATTTAGACCGCAGAATCGCTCGGGCAACAGAAGCAACACTAGGCGCGTCCCCGGCCCGCTGACGTTTTAGAGACCCATGTCGCAGACCGTTTAGAGCAGCTGACGTGACTTGGGGAACAGCACACTGTGAACTGCTCGAAGATCAGCCGAGCCGGCACGACGCAAACCCTCAACATGACTTGCGATACACATCCGATTACACGAGCACAGTTGTGACCTGGCGTCGTGACCGAGCCAGGTGCGGCGGATCGCGCACCCCGGACCCTCCGTTGGAGATGCGCATTGCAGTCGACCCGTTTCGGCTCGCCCCGAGGCGCGGCAGTTGACCGCGACCGACAGTTTCCCGCCTGTAATCAGCCCCGTCCGCGGGATCTCGCACGGCGGCGACAAGTCGTCTGGGCAGAGATTCGCCTGGACTCCGAGAACGACCAGACGGTGATCAGGACTCCTGTTCCGGTGCTCTCATGTCCCGCACGCGACGGTGGGGAGCGAGGGCAGGCGGCGTTGGCTTCGCGTCACCTTGTCCGAGCGGGCTCGGGGATTGCGCATCCGCGGAACGGCGACCGAGAATCGGCGGGTCGCGACCGGCTGGTTGTGGCGTCCAGCGGAGATGCCTCGGAGTCCCATGGTCGGAGCCCCGGGTTTGGCCTCGAATCCGAGTACGCGGCGCGTCGCCCCGGCCCCTGGCCCGTCACCACTGACTTGACGATCTACCTGACCTGCGACGGTCGTAGGCGGCAATTCACGCAGGTGGCGGTTGCGCTGACCGCGACAGCGCACGGCGGCAACAACAACGACGAGCCCTCGCCGGGCGGGAACGCCCGGGTTACGGCGGCTTGACGGAGCAAACCCGGAGCGAACCAGCTGCGAGACGCCGTCACGTCCCGAGACGCAAGAGCAGGAACGCGCAGGTCAACCTATGTGTCAGCGCATTCTGCCGGTAAAGGCCTGTACGCCCGGCCCGGACAGCTCGGGCAGGGTCGCGGGTCGGCCGGCGATGGCCATCAGCAGGGCCTCGGCGGATCCTTCGACCACTGGTCCGGTTCCCCTTCGCCAGTCGAGATCGGTGGCGACGAAGGAAAGCCCTCGGATGCGCTCGCGGGCGTGGATCGGCGGCGCGGTCGGAGCGAACTCGAGCGCGGCTCGCACTCGGTCGGGGGGAACCTCGCGGGGCAGCCCCAGTGCGCGGCGGATGTCCTGGTGGTGAATGAGGCCATCCGTAAGCGCGATCCGGCCGCCGAAGCCGGCGGGCAGTCCGTGGGGCTGAAGGTGCTCCTTGGCTACAGCAAGCAGCTCGTCGGTGGAGTCGTCGGCGAAGGCGGCGACTCCCAGGGCGTTGACGCGATCACCGCTCAAGCGGCCGGCGAGGAACCGGCGGACGAGCGCGACCGTGCCGAGGGTGTCGTAGCTGAAGACGTGGGCCACGACGTCCCTGACCCGCCACTCCGTGCACAGACTTGGCGCGTTCCACTGCTCCGGCTCCAGTGTGACGAGCAGGTCTGCCAAGTCCGCGCGCTCTGCGCGGGCAAGCGCCATGGTGTCCACGGCCGGAGTCACCCGGCGTTCGCGGCGGTCTTCGCGTAGTTCTCCAGCAGCAGCGTCCAGCTGCCGCCACCGCGAATCGCGTCGTGGATGGCCTGGCCGCCGTCGAGCCGTTCGAAGTAGCGGTGCTCGACCTCGACCCGGGTCTGCTCGGGTCCGTCCTCGACGAACAGCACCTCAATCTCGCTGGCGTGGTCGGGGTCGGGGTCGAACTGCCACGCGCCGCTGATCTGCCAGGTGAACACCACCCGGTCCGGCGGCTCCCAGGCGAGGACGCGACCCCAGTCGCACTCGTTGCCGTCGACGCCCCGTTCGTACCAGCGCCCACCGACGCGCGGTTCGAGGAGGATCTCCGCCACCTCCGCCTCGCCGATGTGGTACTGATGCGGCCACCACCCCGTGAAGTCCTCGGTGAACACGCGGAAGGCCTGATCGACGGGCAGGCCGACAGTGGCGGTGGCGGTGATCGGCGGGATCGGCGCGGTCGTGGTCATCAGTCCTCCTGGTTCGAGACTTCGTCGTTTTCAAGGCGGCCGGCTGTCTCGGCCGCCTTCTGGAACCCGACGAGGGCATCGCCCCAGACGCCGTCGAGCCATGAGCGCAGCGCGCCGACGCCGTCCGGATTGAGCCGGTAGATCCGGCGGGTGCCCTCGGCCTGGCTGATCACCAGACCGCCGTCTTTGAGGACGCGGAGGTGTTGGGACACCGCCGGTCGGCTGATCGGCAGCTGGTCGGCCAGCTCCTGTACCGAGGACGGACGACGCGCCAGCAGTTCGAAGATGACCCTGCGAGTCGGGTCGCCGAGCAACCCCAACCCACCATCTCCGTAAGCTGACACGAACGGTAAGTCTAGGCGTACTGAAGAACGGGAATCAAGACCAGCGAAGGAGACCTCCTCAGGTGGTAGCCGCGAACGCAGTAGTGCGGCGTCGTTCAACGATGGCCGCGGCGGTGAGGGTGGCGATGCCAAGTAGACCACCGGTGAGGGCAAGGGCGGCGTAGCTGCTGGTGGCGACCATGAGGCCCGAGCCGAACCCGCCGGCCGCACCGCCGAGGGCGACCGCGACGTCGACCCGGCCCTGGGTTCGGGCCGTCGTCGCCGGATCGAGGGCGCCTGCAAGTGCGGCGGTGCCGCTGAGCAGGCCGATGTTCCAGCCGACACCGAGCAGGGCAACTGCGATCGCGAGGGCTGCCAGTGACGTCCCAGGGGGCGAGCGCTGCGATCAGGCCGGCAGCGAGCAGGACGGTTCCGGCGAGCACGGCGGCCGGGGTGCTGCCGTAGCGGTCGACGAGCCAGCCGCTGAGAGGGGCAGGCAGATACATCGCCGCGATGTGGATGGCGATGATCAGTCCGGCGGCGGCGACGCCGTGGCCATGCTCGAGGATGTGCACCGGTGTCATCGTCATGATCGCCACCATGACCAGTTGCGTGACGACCATGGTGATGCCCCCGGCGAGCACTGCGCGGGATCCACTCTCTCGCGGGGTGGGCGGTGCCTCGGCAGCGGTGATTACGGTGTCGGAGGCGGTCGCGGACGCGGTGGCCGGCTCAGGGTCGGCCGCGTGCGTTGACTGCTGGGCCCGAGCGTGCAGGAGCGGGTCGGGGCGCAGCAGCGCGGTCAGGACAATTGCTGCGGCTCCGTAGCCACGGCGGCCAGGACGAACGGTCCGGTCAGTGGGGGTAGCCCGAGGCCGACTGCGGTGGTGTCGGTGACCGCAGCGAGGTTGGGGCCGACGACGCCGCCAACGGTGGTGGCCACGAGCACGGTACTGATCGCGCGGCCCCGGCTGGTGGGGTGCGCGAGGTCGGCGCCAGGGAGGCGCTCGACGCTCCCACGCGGTCGCCTGCGCCGGGTCTGCTCCGCAGCCGACGTGGTGCGACGGTAGCAGTGTTCGCACCACAAACGACTCCACGGCGACGACGGTGGGATCCCGTCGCCGGGAAAGTACCTGGTTGGAGCGGTGGGCGCGGCAGGGTTCGAACCTGCGACCGCTCGGGTGTAAGCCGAGTGCTCTCCCGCTGAGCTACGCGCCCGCGCCCGGGCCGGAGCCCGGGGTACCTCAGGCGGCCAGCGCCGCCACCGCCTTGCGCCACCCGTTCTGGTCGCGCGCCTCGCCAGGCCCGTTGACCTCGGCGAACTGCACGATGCCGTCCTTGTCGACCAGGAATGTGCCGCGTGTGGCCATGCCGCGGGGCTCGAAGAACACCCCGTACGCCTGCGCGACCTCGCCGTGCGGCCAGAAGTCCGACAGCAGCGGGAAGTCGAAGCTCTGCGAGTCCGACCAGGCCTTCAGCGCGTACGGAGGATCGGTCGAGATCCCGAGGATCTGGACGTCGTCGTTCTGGAAGTCGGCGAGGTTGTCGCGGACCGCGCACAGCTCGCCGGTGCAGGTGCCGGAGAACGCGAACGGGTAGAACACCAGCAGCACGGCGCGATCACCACGGAACGACGAGAGCGTGACGTCCTGGTTGTTCTGGTCCTTGACGGTGAAGTCAGGGGCCTCGGTACCCACCTCGGGTGCCATGCGGTCCTCCACAGCTCGACGACGCCGACAAGCCTAGCGGGCGGATCCGCTCACTGAGCCGAGGCCGGGACGCCGACCACGAGGAGGGCGGTGTCGTCGTCCAACGCAGGCCCGAACCCGTCGAGGAGACCGCGCACCGCCGCGACGGCGTGCGACGCGCTCGCCGGTGCCTGCGACGCGAGGAACTCCAGCAGGTCGTCCTCGTCGAAGCGGGTGTCCCGGTCGACCCGGGCCTCGCTGAGACCGTCGGTGTAGAGCAGGAGGGTGTCGCCGGGGCCGAGATGCAGGGCCGTGGCGACGAAGGAGGCCTCGGGCAGCAGGCCGACGACCTGTCCCCCGACGTCGTAGCCGTACTCCGCTGTGCCGTCCGAGCGGATCACGACGGGCGGCGGATGCCCGCCGGTGGCGAGGACGACGCCGCAGCCGTCGGCTCCGGGTGTGAGCACGCCGAAGACCACGCTGCAGAAACGGTGCGCCGGGTCGAGCCGCTCCCGGTGCAGCGCGGCGTTGAGCTCGGTCAGCACCGCGACGGGGTCCGGATCGTGGACGGCCGCCGCGCGCAGCGTGTAGCGCGCCAGCGAGGTCACGACGGCGGCGCCTGCGCCGTTGCCGCACACGTCGCCGATGAACAGGCCCCACCGGCCGTCGTCGAGCCGGAACAGGTCGTAGAAGTCGCCGCCGACCTCGTCGGTCGAGGCGGGGTGGTAGTGCGCCGCGACCTCGAGACCGGGCACGACCGGCAGTGCCGGCGGGAGCAGGGTGCGCTGGAGGGTCGCGGCGAGGCGGGCGAGACGGTCGCGCTCGAGGTCGGCCTCCCGCCGCGCCGCCAGCAGCTCACGCTCGTACGCGCGGCGCTCACTGGCGTCGACGACGGTGGTGCGGATCAGCAGCGGCTCGCCGTCCGTGCCCGTCTTGAGGGTGGACGTGACCAGCACCGGCAGGCGCCGGCCGTCGGCCGCCGCCAGTTCCAGCGCCACCCCGTTGATCTCACCCTGCATCCGCAGCAGCGGCGCGAAGTGCGTCTCGTGGTAGAGCCGTCCGCCCACCGTGAGCAGGTCCGCGAACCGGCGGACCCCCACGACCTGAGCACGTTCCAGGCCCAACCAGCCCAGCAACGTCGCGTTGATCTTGGCGATCGTGCCGTCGAGCAGTGTGGAGAGGTAGCCGCACGGGGCGTACTCGTAGAGATCCTCCATGCTGTCCTCCAGCAGCGCCGAGAACCGCGCGTCCGGGCAGTCCGCGCTGCAGGGCTCCTCGACGGCGTCGGGCCCGGTCCGGCACATCGCTAGAGCCCGGCGACGAAGGACGCGATCGCCTCGGCCGTCGCCTCGGGCGCGCTGAGCTGCGGGCAGTGCCCGATGGCGTCGAGGGTGACCAGGCGGCTGCCGGGCACGGCCGCGTGCACGTACGCCCCCACCTCCCGCGGCGCGATGGCGTCGTGTGCGGTCTCGACGACCAGCGTCGGCACGGTCACACGCGCCAGGTCCGCGCGGTTGTCGGACAGGAACGTCGCCCGCGCGAACACCCGGGCGATCCGCGGGTCGGTCCGGCAGAAGCTGTTGGTCAGCTCCTGCCCCAGCTCCGGCCGGTCCGGGTTGTCCATGATCACCGGCGCCATCGCCGCGGACCAGCCGAGGTAGTTGCTGTCGAGCGACTCCAGCAGCTCGTCGATGTCGGCGGCGCTGAACCCGCCGCGGTAGCCCTCTTCGTCGATGTAGCGGGGCGACGGGGTCAGGAGCACCATGCCGGCGAAGCGCTCCGGGTCGTCGGCCACGGCCAGCACGCCGATCATGGAGCTGACCGAGTGCCCGACGAACACCACCTGGCGCAGATCCAGCTCCTGCACGAGCTCGCCGACGTCGTCGGCGTACCCGCGCAGCGACCCGTACCGCTGCTCGCTCCAGGCCGACAGGTCCGAGTTGCCCGCGCCCACGTGGTCGAACAGGACGACCGGGAAACGTTCCGCCAGCGCGGGAGCCACGAGCCGCCACATGTTCTGGTCGCACCCGAAGCCGTGCGACAGCATGACGACAGGTCCCTCCCGCCGTCCGGTGACGACGACGTTGTTCCGGGCCCGCACGTCCACGCGCACATCCTCGCATGGACCGGCCGACGCACCGATGGTGTTGACCATGCGGGCGACCCCCGGCATAGGGTGGGACGAACCGGAGGAGGCGGGCGTGCGGATCGAGGACTGGTTCCTGACCGCGGCGGAACGCGGCAACCCGGCCTACACGCTGCCCGACTGGTCCATCGGCAACCTCGTCGTCGCGCACGTGCACGGGTCGGCGTATTTCGCCCGATTGGTGGGCGTGGTGTCCGCCCTCGATGCGGACGACCACCTCTTCTTCACCGACTGGCGCGGAGACGCCGACGAGCGCCTGGGCCCCGAGGGCCCCACGGTCGGGACGCTGTTCGGCGACGCGGCCAAGCGCGGCGTGGTCGTCAAGGGGCTGGTCTGGCGCAGCCACCACGACGAGCTGTCGTACAGCGAGGAGCAGAACCGCCACCTCGGCGACGACGTCAGCGAGGCCGGCGGAGAGGTGCTCCTCGACCAGCGGGTGCGCCGCGCCGGCTCGCACCACCAAAAGACGGTGGTCGTCCGGACGCCCTCCTCGGATGGGCCCGACGTGGCGTTCGCCGGGGGCATCGACCTGTGCCACACGCGCCGCGACGACGCCGCCCACCACGGCGACCCCCAGACCGTGCCCATGGCGAAGGAGTACGGCGAGCACCCGCCCTGGCACGACGTCCAACTGGAGCTGCAGGGGCCGGTCGTCGGGCTGCTCGACGGCGTGTTCCGCGAGCGGTGGACGGACCCGCGCTCGCTGGACACCGACAACCCGGTCTCCTACCTGAAGGACCGGCTCCGCCACGTCGACCTCACCCCGGACCCGCTTCCGGAGCAGCCCCCGGACCCGTCGGACACCGGACCGTGTGCGGTCCAGGTCCTGCGCACCTATCCCGCCATCCGACCCAAGGCGCGGTACGCCCCGCACGGCGAGCGCTCCGTCGCCCGCGGCTACGGCAAGGCCTTCCGGCGGGCGCGGCGGCTGATGTACATAGAAGACCAGTACATGTGGTCGCCGCACATCGCGCGGCTGCTGGCCGACGCGCTGCAGAGCAATCCCGAGCTGCACATCATCGTCGTCGTGCCGCGTCATCCCGACGTCGACGGCCGCTTCGCGCTGCCCCCGAACGAGGTGGGGCGGATGGAGGCCATCCAGGTGGTGCAGAAGGTCGCGCAGGACCGGGTGCACGTCTTCGACCTCGAGAACGCCGCCGGAACCCCGATCTACGTGCACGCGAAGGTCTCCGTCGTCGACGACGTGTGGGCGTGCGCGGGCAGCGCGAACCTCAACCGCCGCTCGTGGAGCCACGACGGCGAGCTGTCGTGCGCGGTACTGGACGAGACGCCCGACGAGCGGGAGCCGCGCGACCCCGCCGGGCTCGGCGACGGCGCGCGCCGTTTCGCCCGCGAGCTGCGGCTGACGCTGATGCGGGAACACCTCGACCGGGCCGACGGCGACGACGACGATCTCCTCGACCCCGACGACGCCGTCCGGGCCGTGACCAGCGCCGCGGACGCCCTCGACGCATGGCACGACGCCGGGCGGGTGGGGCCGCGGCCACCGGGGCGACTCCGGCCCCACCGACCGGAGAAGCTGCCGTTGTGGACACGGCTGTGGGCCGTGCCGGCGTACCGGCTCGTGTACGACCCGGACGGCCGTTCGGTCAAGGACCGCCTGCGCCGTCGCTGGTGAGCGGCGCGGGGAGAGGCGCCGTGGGGAGAGCTACCGCCGTGACCGCGCCACCCGACCCGACACCAGCCGCGCACCCGCCCAGCTGTCGCCCACGCTGACGTTCGACGTCTGCGACAGGCCCGCTGTGAGTGCGGCCTCGGCGATCTCGCTCGGCTCGACGTGCCCGCCGCGCCCCGTCTTCGGGGTCAGCACCCAGATCACGCCGTTCTCGGCGAGCGGGCCGATCGCACCGATCAGGGCGTCCGCGAGATCGCCGTCGCCCTCCCGCCACCAGAGCAGGACCACTTCGACGACATCGTCCGCGTCCTCGTCGAGCAGATCGTCGCCGCACCGCTCTTCGACGGCGTCGCGCACCGCCTCGTCGACGTCGTCGTCCCACCCGAGCTCCTGGACGACGGTTCCCGGCTCCACGCCGAGCTTGCCCGCGATGTCGGACCCCCGTCCGGCATCTTCCGCGGCAGCCACGCCCTGCACCCCTTTTCCTCGTCTCCGATCAGTTACGGCCAGTCGGGGCCGTTCCGGATGCGGCATCCGAACACGTCGACTCGTGAGCGCGCAACCGCCGTTCCGCCGATCACACATCGAGGGGCACGATAGGGGCAGCAGCGCGGCGCCGGAACACCCACATCGACGGGTGCGGGCCCGCGGGCGAGCACGATCCCAGTCAGCACGAGCCAGGGAGACCCCGTGACCGCGCAGGGCAAGGACGGCAAGAGCGAGGGCGAGCGGGTACGCATCCCGATCATCCGGGAGGGGCTGGCCGCTCACCTGCCCGACATCGACCCCGACGAGACCACCGAATGGCTGGAGTCGTTCGACGCCGTCGTCGACGCTGCCGGGCAGCAGCGCGCCCGCTACCTGATGCTGCGGATGCTGCAGCGCGCACGCGAGCGCCACGTCGGCGTCCCTTCGCTGACCAGCACGGACTACGTCAACACGATCCCGACCGACCGCGAGCCGTGGTTCCCCGGCGACGAGGAGGCCGAGCGCGCCTATCGCCGTTGGATCCGGTGGAACGCCGCGATCACCGTGCACCGCGCGCAGCGGCCGGGGATCGGCGTCGGCGGCCACATCTCGTCCTACGCCTCGTCGGCGACGCTCTACGAGGTCGGCTTCAACCACTTCTTCCGGGGCAAGGACCACCCGGGTGGCGGCGACCAGGTCTTCATCCAGGGCCACGCCTCCCCCGGCATCTACGCCCGCGCCTACCTCGAGGGCCGGCTGGACGAAGACCGGCTCGACGGCTTCCGCCAGGAGCTCTCGCACGGCGGCCCCGGTCACGGCCTGCCGTCCTACCCGCACCCGCGGCTCATGCCCGACTTCTGGGAGTTCCCCACCGTCTCCATGGGCCTCGGCCCGATGAACGCCATCATGCAGGCGCGGTTCAACCGGTACCTGGGCGCGCGCGGGTTCACCGACACGAGCGACCAGCACGTGTGGGCCTTCCTGGGCGACGGCGAGATGGACGAGCCCGAGTCGCGCGGTTTGATCCACATCGCCGCGGGCGAGGGCCTGGACAACCTGACCTTCGTCGTCAACTGCAACCTGCAGCGGCTCGACGGCCCGGTACGGGGCAACGGCAAGATCATCCAGGAGCTGGAGTCGTTCTTCCTCGGCGCGGGCTGGAACGTCATCAAGGTCATCTGGGGCCGTGAGTGGGACGGCCTGCTGGCCCGCGACCGCGACGGTGCGCTGGTCAACCTCATGAACACCACGCTCGACGGCGACTACCAGACCTACAAGGCCAACGACGGCACGTTCGTCCGCGAGCACTTCTTCGGCCGCGACCCGCGGACGAAGGCGCTGGTCGAGCCGATGAGCGACGCCGAGATCTGGAACCTCAAGCGCGGCGGGCACGACTACCGCAAGGTCTACGCGGCCTACGCCGCGGCGACGGCGCACCACGGCCAGCCCACCGTCATCCTGGCTAAGACGATCAAGGGCTACGGGCTGGGGGCGCACTTCGCGGGCCGCAACGCGACCCACCAGATGAAGAAGCTGACGCTGGACGATCTCAAGGAGTTCCGCGACTCCCAGCGCATCCCGATCCCGGACAAGCAGCTCGAGGAGAACCCGTACCTGCCGCCGTACTACCACCCGGGTGAGCACGCGCCGGAGATCCGCTACATGCGCGACCGGCGGGCCCGCCTCGGCGGGGCGGTGCCGGAGCGCCGGGTCACGGCCAAGCCCCTCGTGCTGCCCGGCGACAAGGTCTACGAGGTGATCCGCAAGGGCTCGGGCAAGCAGGAGGTGGCCACGACGATGGCCTTCGTCCGGCTGCTGCGCGAGCTGGTGAAGGACAAGGAGATGGGGGCGCGCTTCGCGCCGATCATCCCCGACGAGGCGCGGACGTTCGGGATGGACTCGATGTTCCCGACGCAGAAGATCTACAACCCGCACGGGCAGCTCTACACCTCGGTCGACGCCAACCTCATGCTCGCCTACAAGGAGAGCGAGACCGGGCAGCTGCTGCACGAGGGGATCGACGAGGCCGGGTCGATGGGCTCGTTCATCGCGGCGGGCAGCTCGTACGCCACGCACGGCGAGCCGATCATCCCGGTGTACGTCTTCTACTCGATGTTCGGCTTCCAGCGCACCGGCGACTCGATCTGGGCGGCGGGCGACCAGATGGCGCGCGGCTTCCTCATCGGTGCGACGGCCGGACGGACCACGCTGACGGGCGAGGGCCTGCAGCACAACGACGGGCACTCGCAGCTGCTCGCCGCGACGAACCCCGCCGTCGTCGCGTACGACCCCGGGTTCTCCTACGAGGTCGCGCACATCGTCAAGGACGGGCTGCGGCGGATGTACGGCAGCCAAGAAGGAGACGAGCAGGGCGACGACGTCCTCGAGGGCGAGAACGTCATCTACTACCTGACCGTCTACAACGAGCCCTACGTCCAGCCGGGCGAGCCGGACGACCTCGACGTCGACGGCCTGCTCCGCGGCATCTACCGGTACCAGGCCAGCGGCCACGACGACGGCCCGCAGGTGCGCCTGCTCGCCTCCGGCGTGGCGCTGCCCTGGGCCGTGCGGGCGCGGCAGATGCTCGCCGAGCAGTGGGGCGTGGGCGCCGAGGTGTGGTCGGTGACCTCGTGGAACGAGCTGCGTCGCGACGGCGTCGAGGCCGAGCACCACAACCTCGTGCACCCCGACGCGGAGCCGAAGGTGCCCTACGTGCACTCGGCGCTGCAGGGCGACGCTCCGGTCGTGGCCGTGTCGGACTGGATGCGGGCGGTGCCCGACCAGATCCGCCAGTGGATCCCGGCCCGGTTCACCACGCTGGGCACCGACGGGTTCGGCCTGTCCGACACCCGGCCGGCGACGCGCCGCCACTTCGCCGTCGACGCCGAGTCGATCACCGCAGCGGCTCTCGCGACGCTCGCCGCGGAGGGCGAGCTGGACCGGTCGGTGGCGGTCGAGGCCGCTGCGAAGTACCACATCCACGATCCGCAGGCGGCCGGTCCGCAGACGAGTGACCCGGGCGTCGCCTGAGGGGGTCCTACCGGCGGAGCGGACGAAGTGCGATCGGTCGCTCCGCCGGTAGCCCGGTCGCGGGTCACGGCCAGAAAAACACTGGTCATTGCCCCTCGGCAAGAGCGTTCTCGCACGGTACGCTCCCCGCCGACGCCGGCCGCGAGACTGCGTACGGTGTCCCGACCCGGGCGCGGACCGTAGCGGCCAGGCGGCGCGATGCCGGGGGCCAGTGCCTCGGCGCCCAGTACGAGGAGAGCAAGAATGGCAGAGGGCACCGTCAAGTGGTTCAACAGCGAGAAGGGCTACGGCTTCCTCGCTCCCGACGGTGGCGGCGCGGACGTGTTCGTGCACTACTCCGCGATCCAGACCAACGGATACAAGAGCCTCGACGAGGGCCAGCGCGTGTCCTTCGACATCGAGCAGGGTCAGAAGGGTCCGCAGGCCACCAAGGTCACGCCACTCGGCTGACCACGCACGGCACCGCACTCTCCACCCGCACCGCCGGCACCGACGGCGGTCCGACAGCGCGGTGCCGGGCGGTGCGTCCCCGAACGCCCCACCCGGCGCCGTGACCCGCACTGGCCGCGGCCCGGTCGGGCACAGCGGGGCGGTCTCCGCCGCCACGCGGCGTCGTCTCGAGCTGGCGGCGGGTGACCTGGCTTCGGCCTGTCTGGCGGCGATGGACCGCCAGCCCTGGTTCGGCCGGCTCACCGCGGACCAGCGTGCCGCCGTGCTGCTCGTGACCCAGCGGGGGGTCGCCAACTTCGTCGCGTGGCTGGACGAGCCTGCCGAGACCATCCGGCTGACGGCCGAGGCGTTCCGCATCGCGCCGCGCGACCTCGCACGGCGCCTGTCGCTGCGCCGGACCGTCGAGCTCGTCCGCATCGCGACCGACGTCTTCGAGGAGCGCCTCCCGCCGCTGGCGGCGGACGACGACGAGCACCGGGTGCTCGTCGAGGGCGTGCTGCGCTTCGGGCGCGGCGTGGCGTTCGCCGCCGCGACCGCCTACGCGGCTGCGGCGGAGGCCCGCGGGACCTGGGACGCCCGCCTGGAGGCGCTGGTCGTCGACGCGGTCGTCCGCGGCCCGCTGCCCGATGTGGATCACACGGGGAACGCGGCGGGCGACGACGACGCACTCGTCTCCCGCGCCGCGGCCCTGGGCTGGGACCCGGCGTCGCCGGTGCGCGTGGTCGTCGGGCCGGCTCCGGACCCGCGGTCGTCGGCCGAGCATCTGGGCGAGCTGCGCCGCCTGGGCGTGCGGACCCACCGCCCGGTGCTGGTCGCGGTGCAGGGCGGGCGTCTGGTCGTCGTGCAGGCGGAGCCGGGCATCGACCGGGATCCGCTCGACGGCGCCGCCGTCCTCGACGCCTTCGGACCGGGACCGGTCGTCATCGGGCCGCTGGCCACGGGCCTGACCGGCGCCCACGCGAGCGCCCGCGAGGCCCTCGCCGGCCTGCGGGCCGCTCCAGGTCGCCCCGACGCCCCGTACCCCGTCGCCGCCGACGATCTGCTGCCCGAGCGCGCCCTGGGCGGCGACCCGGCCGCGCACCGACGGCTGGTCGACTCCGTCGTCGCCCCGCTCGCCGCGGCGGGCGGCGAACTGCTGCACACACTGGCCGTCTACGTCGAGGGCGGCGGGGCGCTCGAAGCCTGCGCGCGCACCCTCTACGTCCACCCCAATACCGTCCGGTATCGGCTGCGCCGGATCGGCGAGATCACCGGCTACTCCCCCACCCATCCGCGTGATTCGTTCGTGCTGCGGACCGCGCTCGTCGCCTCCCGCCTGCAGGGTTGGAGCAAACCTCTAAAGGACGGCGGGTGAGTTTGGTGGAAAGCGACATGCCGTACGACCGCGGCGCCGGTGAAGCTTGCTCCGTGATCGCCCTGCTCGCGCCCGGTCAGGGCGCGCAGACGCCCGGCATGCTCGCTCCGTGGCTGATCGACGACGGCTCGCGGGCCGATGTGGCCCGTTGGTCGGACCTCACGGGCCTGGATCTGGAGCGCCTGGGCACCACCGCGGACGCCGACGAGATCAAGGACACCGCGGTGACCCAGCCCCTCGTGGTGGCCACCGCGCTGCTCGCCCACGGCCTGCTCGCCGGCCGGGTCGAGCTGCCCGTGTCCCTGGTCGCCGCAGGCCACTCGGTCGGCGAGCTGGCCGCGGCCGCCGTCGCGGGCGTGCTCACGCCGGATGCCGCGGTGGCGCTGGCTGCGGTGCGCGGGCGGGAGATGGCAGCCGCGTGCGCGTTGGAGCCGACGGGCATGAGCGCCCTGCTGGGCGGGAACCCGGACGAGGTGCTCGCCCGCATCGAGGAGCTGGGGCTGGACGCCGCCAACCGCAACGGCGCAGGCCAGGTCGTGGCCGCCGGCCCGCGCGACGCGCTGGCCGCGCTGGCCGAGAACCCGCCTGCGCGGGCCCGGGTCGTGCCGCTCGCGGTCGCCGGCGCGTTCCACACCCGGTTCATGGCTCCCGCGGAGAAGGCGCTCGGCGAGCACGCCACGTCGGTGACGCCCGACGAGCCGACCACGACGCTGCTGTCCAACGCAGACGGCTCGGTGGTGACCGGCGGCGCGGAGGCGCTGCGCCGGCTCGTCGCCCAGGTGACCCTGCCCGTGCGGTGGGACGCCTGCCAGGCGACGATGCGCGAGCTGGGCGTCGGCGCACTGATCGAGCTGCCGCCGGCGGGGACGCTGGTCGGTCTGGCCCGCCGGGAACTCAAGGGGGTGCGGACCTTGGCGTTGAAGACACCCGACGACCTCGATGCCGCCGCGGAACTGGTAGCGGGCGACCTCGCAGGGAGCACCCGATGAGCGTCGTCCTGAGGCTGGCCGAGAGCGTGCCGGGAGCCCGGTTGCTCGGGCTGGGCAGCTTCCAGCCGGACCGGGTCGTCACCAACGACGAGCTGGCCGCACGGGTCGACACCAACGACGAGTGGATCCGTTCCCGGGTCGGCATCGAGAGCCGGCGCATCGCGGACAAGGACACGATGCTGGTCGACATGGCGTCCGACGCAGGCGCCCTCGCGGTCAAGGACTCCGGACTCGAGCCGTCCGACATCGGCGCGGTCATCGTCGCCACCTGCACGATGATCGACAACATCCCGAACGCCGCGGCCCAGGTCGCGCACCGGATCGGGATCCCGACGCCCGCCGCGTTCGACCTCAACACCGCGTGCTCCGGCTTCGCCTACGGGCTCGCGGTCGCCGCGGACCTCGTGCGGGGCGGGACGGTCCGGCACGTGCTGGTGATCGGCGCCGAGAAGCTGTCCGACTGGATGGACTGGGACGACCGCGCGACCTGCATCATCTTCGCCGACGGCGCGGGCGCCGCGGTCGTCGGCCCGGCACCCGACGCGGAGTCGGTGGGAGTCGGGCCCGTGGCCTGGGGCAGTGCGGGCGACCAGTCCCAGACGATCCGGATCAATCCCGACACCCGCGCCCTGCACCAGGAGGGCCAGGCGGTGTTCCGCTGGGCCACCACGCGGGTGGCGCCGGTCGCGCTGCGGGCGGTCGAGCTGGCCGGCCTGACCCCCGCCGACATCGACGTGCTCGTGCCGCACCAGGCGAACCTGCGCATCGTCGAGGCGGTCGCCAAGCGGCTCCATGCCAAGGGCGCACGCGACGACCTGCGCGTCGCCGACGACATCATCCACTCGGGCAACACCTCGTCCGCCTCGATCCCGCTGGCGCTGGACCACATGCGGGCTCAGGGCCGCCTGCGGTCCGGTGACACGATGCTGCTCGTAGGCTTCGGGGCGGGGCTCTCGTACGCGGCGCAGGTCGTCGTCTGCCCCTGAGCCCGACCGCTGGATCCAGTCCACCCTGACTTTCCACGTCCCCCAATGGAGGAGAACAGCATGGCCGACATCGCCGAGATCCAGACCGGACTGGCGGAGATCGTCGAGGAGGTCGCCGGCATCGACGCCGCCGAGGTGACCCCCGAGAAGTCCTTCGTCGACGACCTCGACATCGACTCGCTGTCGATGGTCGAGATCGCGGTGCAGGCCGAGGACAGGTTCGGTGTGAAGATCCCGGACGACCAGCTGGCGCAGCTGAAGAACGTCAGCGACGCCGTGGACTACATCGCGAAGAACCAGTGACCTCAGGCGGCACCGTGACCACTACGAACGTCGTCGTCACCGGGTACGGCGCGACGACCCCGCTGGGCGGGGACGCCGCGTCGACCTGGGACGCCCTGCTCGCCGGACGGTCGGGAGTGTCGCGGCTGGAAACCGACTGGGTCGAGCGGTTCGACCTGCCGGTCAGGATCGCCGCGCAGCTGGCGGTGGAGCCCGCCGAGGTACTCAAGCGTGTCGAGGCCCGGCGGTGGGACCGGAGCGAGCAGGTGGCGATCATCGCCGCCCGCGAGGCCTGGGCGCACGCGGGCCACGCCGGCGACGAGCCGACGGTCGACCCGCTGCGCCTGGCCGTGATCGTCGGAACCGGCATCGGCGGCGCCCTGTCGTTGCTCGGCCAGGACGACATCCTGGAGACCCAGGGGCTGCGCAAGGTCTCGCCGCTGACCATTCCGATGCTCATGCCCAACGGTCCGGCCGCCTATGTCGGCCTGGAGCTGGGGGCGAAGGCCGGGGTGCACGCCCCGGTGTCGGCGTGCGCATCGGGCGCCGAGGCGCTCGCGTGGGGCTGGCGGATGATCAAGTCGGGAGAGGCGGACGTCGTCGTCGCCGGCGGCGCCGAGGCCTGCATCACGAGCATCCCGATCGCCGGGTTCTCGCAGATGCGCGCGATGAGCACGCGCAACGACGAACCCGAGCGGGCCTCGCGGCCGTTCGACGTCGACCGCGACGGCTTCGTGCTCGGCGAGGGCTCGGGGATCATGGTTCTCGAGCGGGAGGAGTTCGCCCGGGCCCGGGGTGCCTCGGTGTACGGCCGGCTCGCCGGCATCGGCACCTCGTCCGACGGCTACCACATCACCGCACCCGACCCGCAGGGCAGCGGCGCGGCGCGGGCCATCGGGGCCGCGCTGCGGACGGCGGGCATCGATCCGACCGACGTCGGACACGTCAACTGCCACGCCACGTCCACCCCGGTGGGCGACGTGGCGGAGGCGGCGGCGATCCGGGCCGCGATCGGCGACCACCCGGTGCTCACCGCGCCGAAGTCGGCGATGGGGCATCTGCTGGGAGCGGCCGGGGCGGTGGAGAGCATCGCCGCGATGCTGTCAGTGCGCGAGGGGATCATCCCCCCGACTCTGAACCTGGAGCGCATCGACGACGGTGTGCAGCTCGACGTGGCGGCGGGTGAGGCCCGCAAGGTCGACCTCACCGCGGCGGTGAACGACGCCTTCGGCTTCGGCGGCCACAACGTCGCACTGGTGTTCACCGCGGCGTAGTCGCCCGAGCAAGATATTGGACGAGCGGCCCTTTCCTCGGAACCTTTCCGACGAAAGGGCCGCTCGTTCGTTTCGGCAAGTTCTCGATCAGCCGACCTGGTGCAGCCAGGTGACCGGTGCGCCGTCGCCGGCGAGCCGGAACGGCTCCAGCGCCGTGTCCCACGCCGAGCCGAGCAGATCCTGCAGGCGACCGGCGACCTGGGTCGCCGGAGTGTCGACCATCAGGCCGCGCAGCTGGTCTTCGCCCACGACGATGTCGCCGTTGGCGCTCGTCCGCCCACGCCAGAGCCCGAGCGAGGGCGCGTAACAGAAGCGCTCGCCATCCACCCCGTGGCTCGGCTCCTCGGTGACCTCGAACCTCAGCATCGGCCATGCACGGAGCGCGCCCGCGAGCGCGCCCGCACTGCCGGCCGGCCCGGACCATGTGCATTCCGTACGCAGCAGGCCCGGGGCTGCCGGCTGCGCCGTCCACTCCAGCGATACTCGGGTCCCGAGCACGCCGGATATCGCCCACTCGACGTGCGGACACACCGCAGTCGGCGACGAGTGGACGAAGATCACGCCGCGTGTGCTCACTGCAGACCTCCGCTGTCGACGAGGAAACGTCTTCCCCTACGTCCTCGCGTCACGGTGGACCGCTCGAGCTCGCAACCGGCCGCATCATCGAGGTCGGTTACCGTTGATCAGTCTGCCCGCCACTCCCCCTCCCCGCCAACTTGCGTCGGCGCGGCGCGCGCGGTGGGCGTGTCGTATCCAGGTGCACACGGGTGGGTGCTGTCAAGAGTGATCAGGTGAGTAATCGGCGATCACCGTTCACCGATCGGTGAACGCCGCTTATCGCAGCCGTTCCGCCTCTCTCAGCGGGTGCGGCCACGCGCGCGCAACGGCGTCGACGGCAGCGGCGGAGCTGCCAGCGCGGGGCCCTCGAAGCCGGGAACGACGCCGAACGGACCGGGCCGGAACGGTCCGGCGCTCGCGGCGGACATCGCAGCCGGCTCCTCCGCCAGTTCCGCCTGCCAGCGGTCGCGGGCCGCGGTGATCTCCTCCCCCGTGCGGGCGATGAAGTTCCACCACATCACGATCTTCTCGGTGAACGGGATCCCGCCGAGAAGCAGCAACCGGCTCGGGGCGTCCGCACGCAACCGCAGCGTCGACCGGCCCGTGCCGAGGTAGCACAGGGAGCCGGGCTCCAGCTCGCCGCCGTCGACCTCCGGGGCGCCGGAGACGGTGAGCACGGCGTGCTCGAAGTCGCCCTCCAGTGGCAGCACGGCGTCCGCACCGCGCTCCAGCGTGACGTCGACACCGATGAGTGCGGTGTGCACCTGCCCCGGCGAGCGGGCCCCGGCGAGCTCCCCGAGCAGCACCGTCGCCGCCGCACCCGGCTCGCGCAGGACCGGCAGGTCGCGATGGTGCTCGAAGGACGGCACCCGCTCGCGCTCCGCCTCGGGAAGCGCCACCCACAGCTGCGCGCCGTGCAGCATCGGGGAGTGCGGGTCCGGCGACTGCTCGGAGTGCGCGATGCCACCGCCGGCCGTCATCAGCCCGAGCTCGCCCGGACGGATCAGCGCGTCGCTGCCCAGGCTGTCGCGGTGGTGGACCTCGCCGTCGAGCAGCCAGCTCACCGTCTGCAGCCCGGTGTGCGGGTGCGGCGGGACCTGCATCCCCGGCTCGCAGGCGATCTCGTCCGGGCCGTAGTGGTCGACGAAGCACCAGGCCCCGACCATCCGCCGGCCCATCGTCGGGAGCAGGCGCCGCACCACCGTGCTCTCGCCGAGCGGCACCGCCCGCGCGGGCAGGAGCTCCCGTACGGGGCCCGCGTCGGGCCGCCCCTGACACACCTGCACGGCCGGCTCCGCGGCGATGTTACTCACTGGACCACGGTACGACCCGCCACCGACAATTCGGCGAGACAAGGATGCGCCCATGCGCCGCACGGTCACCGCCCATCTCGCCGCCGACGTCGACGATCCCGCGCTGCTCGCGCTGCAGATCGCCGTGGCCGGTCCGTCGGCGACGGAAGAGCTCGTCGTCACCAGCGACGGCGAGCCCGTCGCCGTCCGTGAGATCGACGGCGGCCACGGCGGCCGGGTCCATGCGCTCGACATCCCCTCCGGACGTCTCGTGATCGACTACATCGCCACCGTCCACGGCTCCCGCGCGGTGCCGCACGGCGGCGAGTCCGACCTGCTGGAGTACCGCCGCCCGAGCCGCTACTGCCCGTCGGACAAGCTGCTCGCGACGGCCGCCAGCGAGTTCGGCGGGATCGACGACGACGCCGAGCTCGTCGCGGCCGTGCGGACGTGGGTGCACAACCGGCTCGTCTACACCAGCGGGTCCAGCGGCCCCACCGACGACGCCGTCGACACGCTGCTGCTCGGTGCGGGCGTCTGCCGCGACTACGCGCACCTCGTGCTCTCGCTCCTGCGGGCCCGCGACGTCCCCGCCCGGCTCGCCGCCGTCTACGCCCCGGGGCTCGACCCCATGGACTTCCACGCCGTGGTCGAGGCCTGGGTGGACGGCGCGTGGCGGCTGGTGGACGCCACCGGCCTGGCGCCCCGAGCCTCGATGCTGCGGATCTCCACCGGCCGCGACGCGACGGACACCGCGTTCATGACCACCCACTGCGGCAGCGTCACGCTCACGGAGATGGAGGTCACCGCGACGGTGGACGAACTGCCGAACGACGACCCGGCGACGGTGGTGGAGCTGCGGTGAGGCGTCGTGCGAGCGCGAGCAGCGCCAGTGGCAGCACCACCTGGACGGCGAACCCGGCGGTCTGCGCGACGGCGTCGGCGGCGGGGAACCCGTCGAGGTGGGTCACGTGGAACACGGCGTGCGGGACCGTGTAGACGAGCTGACACACCAGCGCCACCGTCACGAGCAGACGGTGCGGCGCCACCGCGGCGGCGACGAGGACCACGCACACCGCCAGGTTCAGCGCGCCGACGTCCCGGACGAGGTGCTCGTTGTACGGGGGCAGCAGCGCGACCCAGGCGTGGCCGGCCGCAGGGAAGCCGTCGTAGAACGCGCGCGGCGCGAACAGGGCCCACACCCCGATCACCACCTGCGGCGCGGCGAGGACGAGCAGGCCGGCCCGGAGCACGGAGACGCGTCGCTCCCCTGCCGCGCCCGTCACGGCCGCGCTCCCACCCGGCGACCGGACAGGAACTCCTCGAAGGTGATGCGACCGTCGGCGTGGTCGGGCGCGACCAGGCCGCCGCCGCGCACCGCCCGGGCCAGCGCACCGGGCAGCCGCACCGGCAGCACCGCGCGACGTCGGCCCGTCGCGGTCAGCCACGCTCGGGCGAGGTCGGCCATCGACCTGACCTGCGGGCCGGCCAGGTCGGGCGCGCGGCCCACCGGCGCGCCGGTGGCGAGGTCGGCGAGCCGTTCCGCCACGTCGCGCACGTCGACCGGCTGGAACGACGCCCCGGCGAGCACCGGCAGCACCGGGGACCGGCCGAGGGTCTGCAGCAGCGTCAGCAGCAGGTCGTGGAACTGGGAGGCGCGCAGGACCGTCCACGGCACGCCGGACGCCGCGACGAGGCCCTCGATCTCGACCTTGTCGCGGTAGTAGCGCAGCGGCACCCGGTCCACGCCCACGATCGAGACGAACACCAGGTGCGGGACCTCCGCACGGCGCATGGCATCCAGCAGTGCGCGGGCCTGGGCGACGTCGTGGCCCGGACGGCTCGCCGCGTGCACCACCGCGTCGACCCCACGGACGGCCTCCGCTATTCCCGCGCCGGTCTCGAGATCGCCGACCACCCGGCCAGGGCCGTCGCGGCGGCTGAGCACGCGGGCCACGTGGCCCCGCTCCTGTAGCCGTTCGACCACGACCCGGCCCAGGGTGCCGGTCCCGCCGGTCACCAGGATCTCCATCTCACTCCTCCGTCCGCTCATCTCCGCCGTCAGGCGGATCCGTCGGAGAGTCGACCGCGCAGCCCCGCGCGTTGTGACAGCTGGTGCGCCAGATGGGCGAGCTTGTCCGGATTCACGTGCAGGCGCAGGCCGCTGACGACGCCCCCGTCCACCTCCACCTCGAGGACGCCGACCAGGGCGTCGCCGGCGAAGCCGAGAACGGCCGGAGCACCGTTGACCTCCGCGATCACCGCGTGCCCGACCCGGCGCGCACCGCCGAGCGTGCGGGCCAGATAGGTCGCGACGCGTCCGCGCCCCCGCACGGGCAGGCGCGCGGCCGTGACCCGGCCGCCGCCGTCGGCCCACGCGACGACGTCGGCGGCGAGCAGCGCCTCGAGCGCCGGCAGGTCACCGTGCCGCGCGGCGGCGAGGAAGCTCTCCACGAGACGCAGCCACCCGGCTCGCCCGGCTCCCGCCGGTCCGGCGGGCGCGGGATCACCGCCCTCCGCGAGCCGCTTACGGGCCCGCGTGTGCAGCTGACGGGCGTTCGCCTCGCTGACACCGACGATCTGCGCGATCTCCCGATGCGGGTAGGCGAACGCCTCCCGCAGGACGTAGACGGCCCGCTCGGCCGGGGTGAGCCGCTCGAGCGTGAGCAGCAACGCCAACGACACCGAGTCGCGCTGCGCGGCGGTGTCGTCCGGGCTCAGCGCGCGATCCGCAGTGAGTACGGGCTCGGGCAGCCACGGCCCGGGATACGTCTCGTGGCGGGCGGCGGCCGACGTCAACCGGCTCAGGCAGAGCCGCGTGACGGTGGTGGTGAGCCACGCGGCCGGGTTCGTCACGGCCGCCGTGTCGGCTCCGGACCAGCGCAGCCACGCGTCCTGCAGCACGTCGTCGGCGTCGTGGGCGGAGCCGAGCATCCGGTAGGCCAAGCCGAACAGCCGGGGCCGCTGGGCCGCGAACACCGCCGTCGGTTCGGTCGCCCCGGTCATGGCGTCGAGATTGCCACGTCCCGATGCTCGTGCCCCGCCGCACCCGAGGGTGCGGCGGGGCAGCGAACACTCAGCTGCAGCCGCTGGTGGACCCGCAGCCCTCGCACAGGTAGCACGACCCCGCCGGGCGCATCTTCGTGCCGCAGGTCATGCACAGCGGCGCGTCGGCGGCCTTGCCCAGGTGCAGCTCCAGCAGCTCCGTCGAGCTGTGGACCTCCACCGGGGCGGGCGTGACGCCCACCGGCGTCGCGGGCGCCGTGTCGTGCCCGACACCCGAGCGCAGCTCCTCCAGGTCCACCTCGGCCGACCCGTAGCTCTCGGCGACCTGCGCCGTGCGCTCCTCCGCGGAGAAGACGCCCAGCTGCTCGCGCTTCTCGTACGGCAGGTAGTCGAGCGCGAGGCGACGGAAGAGGTAGTCCATGACGCTCGTGGCGATCCGCACGTCCGGGTCGTCCGTCATGCCCGCCGGCTCGAACCGCAGGTTCGAGAACTTCGAGACGTAGAACTCCAGCGGGATGCCGTACTGGAGACCGACCGAGATCGACATCGAGAAGGCGTCCATCACGCCGGCCAGCGTCGAGCCCTGCTTGCCGAGCTTGACGAAGATCTCCCCCAGCCCGTCGTCCGGGTAGGAGCCCGAGGTCAGGTACCCCTCGGCGCCACCCACCGTGAACGACACCGTCTGGCTCGGCCGCTTCTTCGGCAGGCGCTTGCGGACCGGGCGGTACTCGACGGCCGCCTTCGCGGTCTCGGCCGTGTCGGTGCCGGGCTTGGCCGTCTTGCCCGCCGAGAGCGGCTGGCCGACCTTGCAGTTGTCGCGGTAGATCGCGAGCGCCTTGAGCCCGAGCCGCCAGCCCTCGAGGTAGATCTTCTCGACGTCCTCGACCGTGGCCGTCTCCGGCATGTTCACGGTCTTGGAGATCGCGCCCGACAGGAACGGCTGCACTGCGGCCATCATCCGCACGTGGCCCATGGCGGCGATGACCCGCTGCCCCATCGCGCAGTCGAACACCTCGTAGTGCTCGCGACGCAGCCCGGGCGCGTCGACGACGTGGCCGTGCTCACCGACGAACTCGACGATCGCCTCGATCTGCTCGCCCTGGTAGCCGAGCTTGTCGAGCGCCCGCGGCACCGTCTGGTTGACGATCTGCATGGATCCGCCGCCGACGAGCTTCTTGAACTTGACCAGCGCGAGGTCCGGCTCGATCCCGGTGGTGTCGCAGTCCATCATCAGGCCGATGGTGCCGGTCGGGGCGAGGACCGAGGCTTGGGCGTTCCGCCAGCCGTTGACGGCACCGACGGCGAGCGCCTCGCGCCAGGCGACCGTGGCTTGGCGGTGGATGTCGGCGCTCGCCGGCAACGTGCGCACGTCGTCGTTCGCGGCGGAGTGCTTGCGCATCACCCGTTGGTGCGGCTCGGCGTTGCGGGCGTAGCCGTCGTACGGCCCGACGACCCCGGCGAGCTCGGCGGAGCGCTTGTACGCCGCGCCGGTCATCAGCGAGGTGATCGCCGCGGCCAGGGAGCGGCCGCCCTCGGAGTCGTAGGCGTGACCGGTGGCCATCAGCAGGGCGCCGAGGTTGGCGTAGCCGATGCCCAGCTGGCGGAACCGGCGGGTGGTGTCGGCGATCGGCTCCGTCGGGAAGTCGGCGAAGCAGATGGAGATGTCCATCGCCGTGATGATCAGCTCGACGGACTTCTGGAACCGGGCCGCGTCGAACCGGCCGTCGCCGCCGAGGAACGTGAGCAGGTTGAGCGACGCGAGGTTGCAGCTCGAATTGTCGAGGTGCATGTACTCGCTGCAGGGATTGGACGCGGAAATGCGTCCCGACTCCGGGCACGTGTGCCAGTCGTTGATCGTGCCGTCGTACTGGATCCCCGGGTCTGCACACTCCCAGGCCGCCTTGGCGATTCCCCGGAACAGCTTCGTGGCGTCGACCGTGTCGATGACCTCACCGGTCATGCGGGCCCGCAGCCCGAACTCGCTTCCCGACTCGACCGCACGCATGAACTCGTCGGTGACGCGCACCGAGTTGTTCGCGTTCTGGTACTGCACCGAGGCGATGTCCGAGCCGCCGAGGTCCATGTCGAACCCGGCGTCGCGCAGCACCCGGATCTTGGCCTCTTCCTTGGCCTTGGTCTGCACGAACTCCTCGATGTCCGGGTGGTCGACGTCGAGGACGACCATCTTGGCCGCCCGCCGCGTGGCGCCACCGGACTTGATGGTGCCGGCGCTGGCGTCGGCACCGCGCATGAACGACACCGGGCCGGAGGCGGTGCCACCGGAGGACAGGAGCTCCTTGGAGGAGCGGATCCGGGAGAGGTTCAGCCCCGCGCCGGAACCGCCCTTGAAGATCAGGCCCTCTTCCCGGTACCAGTTGAGGATCGACTCCATCGTGTCGTCGACCGACAGGATGAAGCAGGCCGAGACCTGCTGCGGCGAGGTCGTGCCGACGTTGAACCACACGGGCGAGTTGAAGCTGAACACCTGGTGCAGCAGCATCCACGTCAGCTCGTGGGCGAAGATCTCGGCGTCGTCGTCGGTGGCGAAGTAGCCGTGCTCGAGGCCCGAGCGGTGGTAGACGGCCACCACGCGGTCGATGAGCTGGCGGAGGCTGGACTCGCGCTTCGGCGAGCCGACGGCACCGCGGAAGTACTTGCTGGTGACGATGTTCGTGGCGTTGATCGACCAGAAGTCCGGGAACTCGACGCCGCGCTGCTCGAAGTTCACCGTGCCGTCGCGCCAGTTCGTCATCACGACGTCGCGGCGCTGCCAGGTGACCTCGTCGTACGGGTGCACCCCGGCAGTGGTGTGCACGCGCTCGACGGTCAGCCCCCTGCGCTCCGTGCGACCGGTCTTCCTTCCGCGGCCCGGGGCGGCGGCGGGGGGCCCGGCGGTCTCGGTCATGCTCTCCCTCTCCTGCGGCTCCACCCTGGGGCGGCGGGCCGCGGTCGGTGTATGGCTCGGCGAAATACGTGCGGGCGAGGCAGCGGGGATCGGTGTCGTCAGCCCGGTGTGGCGACGTCGGCCGGGGCGGCCGCCCGTCGCAGATCGGCGATCTCCTTCTCGAAGTCCTCGATGGAGGAGAACGAGCGGTAGACGCTGGCGAAGCGCATGTAGGCCACTTCGTCCAGTTCGCGGAGCGGGCCGAGGATGGCCAGCCCCACCTCGTGGCTGGGGATCTCGGCCGCGCCACCGGCGCGGACGGCCTCCTCCACCCGGTGGGCGAGCTGCGCGAGCGCGTCTTCGTCGACCGGGCGACCCTGGCAGGCTCGCCGGACCCCGCTGACGACCTTGTCGCGGCTGAACGGCTCGGTGACGCCGCTGCGCTTGACGACCGCCAGAACCGCCTCTTCGACGGTGGTGAACCGGCGTCCGCAGGCGGCGCACGATCGCCTCCGGCGGATGGCCTGACCGTCGTCCACCTCGCGGGAGTCGATGACCCGGCTGTCGCCGTGCCGGCAGAACGGGCAACGCATGACGACCCCTTGCTGCTTGAGCATCCCCAAGTACTGGGTGAACAACAGCGATGTAACCACAACATGTAGGGGTAGGCCAAGCCGGATCGGCCATCAATCGGCGTATCGACCGGATCGTGGGACGAGCGGCACGCCCTTCGTGGTGGGCGTGCGCACAGCGTCAGCCGCCGGCCACCCGGAGCACCTGACCGGGCTCCGGACGCACCGAGTGGAGTGCGTTGTCGGCCACGATCCGCTCGGCGACGGCTGCCACCTCCGCTCCCGGACGTCCGGGAGCGACCCGTGCGGCGACGTCCCACACCGTCTCACCGGGCTCCACGGTCACGACGACCGGGGCGGGCACGGCGACAGGGACGGCGGCAGGAGCCGGAGCGGGCTCGGCGACCCGGGCGAGCAGGCCGAGCGCGACGACGACCGCCGCCGACGCCGCGACCATGACGACCCCGGCGACGGCACGACGCCACACCGAGCGCGCACCCACCCGGACCGACGGGTGGGCCCGGCGGACCAGCAGCCGCGGCCCGGACGCGCCGCCCGGGACGCCGTCGCTCCACGCCCTCGCGCGCCGGAGATCCACCCCGGCACCCGGAGCCGCCTCCCGGACCGGCCGCGGGGCCTCGAGCGGACGGACCAGCACCAGCGCCCCCGCCGGACGCACCGGCCGCGGCCCCGGAGCGGGCCGCCTGCCGTCCCACCTGCGCACCCACTGATCGGCCCACCGGCCCGGCCGCCGCCCCGCCGCCTGCCCGGATCCCGTTCGACCGACCTCTCCGTGCTCCACCCGCTCGCGCATGTCGCCTCCGCTGCTCACGCTCCGCTCGCGTACGCCTACTAGAACAGATGTTCGAGAGGCGCTGTCGAAGTGTGTACCACCAGGCACCGACAAAACCGAGAGAAGTCCGCGTGTCGTTCGAACATGTGTTTGGAACTGTCGGTGATCACGGCTACCGTTTCCGCGAGTGCCGATGGCCCTGCGGCACACGCACGGGCACCGGCGGTACCAGAAGGAGCGAGTAGATGGCACGCGACGAGGGCGGCGGGGGTGTCGGAGGATCCGACGTCGAGAGCCCCCCGGCGGGCGGGCGCGGCGACGGCGAGCGTGGTGGCGGCAGCACGGTCAGCGCCTTCCCGGATCCCCCCACGGACCCGGTGAACCTGACACCGCGGCAGCGCAAGGTCCTGGAGGTCATCCGCGACTGGGTGGAGCGCTTCGGCTACCCGCCGAGCGTGCGCGAGATCGGCGACGCTGTGGGCCTGACGTCCACCTCCTCGGTGCACCATCAGCTGCGCACGCTGGAGCGCAAGGGGTACCTGCGGCGCGACCCGCACCGCACCCGCGCCGTGGATGTCCGCAGCCCGGACGACCCGGCCGCGGACGAGGCCGGCACTCCGAGCGGCGTGGCCGTCGACGTCGGTGTGGACAGCGCGGCGGGCCCGCTCGCCCGGCGGCCGGAGCCGGCCTTCGTGCCCCTGCTCGGCGACATCGCCGCCGGCGGCCCGATCCTGGCCGAGCAGGCCGTGCAGAGCGTGTTCCCGCTGCCCCGCGAGATCGTCGGCGAGGGCACGCTGTTCCTGCTGAACGTCCGGGGCGACTCGATGGTCGAGGCCGCGATCCGCGACGGCGACTGGGTGGTGGTGCGCCAGCAGCCGGTCGCGGAGAACGGCGAGATCGTCGCCGCAATGATCGACGGTGAGGCGACGGTCAAGACCCTGCGCCGCCGCGACGGGCACGCGTGGCTGATGCCCGCGAACTCCGCATACGACCCGATCCCGGGCGACGACGCCACGGTGCTCGGGCGGGTGGTGGCGGTGCTGAGGCGGCTGTAGCGGAGCCGACTCTGGGCCCCGTCAGCCCGGTACGACCACCACCGGGTAGTGCGCCGCGCGGACCAGCGCGCCGATCACTCCGCCCAGCAGGATCCGGCGCATGAAGCGGTAGCCGCGTGCACCGATCACCAGGAGGTCGGTGCGCTCGGGCAGGTTGGCCAGGGTCGACACGATCGGCCCGTCGACCACGTCCGCGAGCGCGTCGATGTCCACCGGGGCACAGGCGAGGCCGCGCAGCGCCGCCGTCTGTGCTGCGGGGCGTTGCTCGGGGGTCTCGGCGACGGCGACGAAGCGCAGCGCGGCCCCGCTGCGGCGGGCGAGCCGGGTGGCCACCGCGGCTGCCCGCTCGGCTTCGGGCGAGCCGTCGTAGGCCACGGACACCGCGGTCATCCGCGCCGTCGCGAAGTGCCGGTGACCGCGCGGAGCCACGGCGACGGGACAGGTGGCGGTCGGGAGCAGCCGCTGCACCGTACCGCCGGGGGCCAACCGGCCGGCGAGACCGTGTCCCGTCGAGCCGACCACGAGGAACTCCGCCCCGACCTTGTCGGCGTGGTCGGCCAGCGCCGTGTGCGCGTTCGCCGGGCCCAGCCAGCGGAACTCGGGCTCGACCTCGCCGTAGCCGTGAGCATCGATCTTGGCCCGCGCCCGGGCGAACCGTTCGCGCGCCACCGTCTCGGTCCGCTCCCGCCATCGGGGGTCGCGGGCCACCGCGGTGATGCCGCGTCCGTCCTCCGGGTACACGCTGGCGACGACGGCGCGCACACCCGTCAGCCGGGCCAGCTGGGCGCCGAGAACCAGCGCGTCGTGGCCGGCCGGCGTGTCCTCGTATCCCGTGACGATCGGCAACGGCACCTCCCCGGAAACCTTAACGCCGCCGGGCCCCGTGTCGGGCCATCACCAGCGCGAGCAGGGCGAGGATCACCACCAGCGCACCGGCGCCGATCGCCGCCGTCCGCCATGCCGGCACGGGCTCCGCAACGTCGTCCGGAGATCCTGCCGCGGCGGGTTCCGCCGCAGGCTTCCGCCCGGCCGCGGCTCCGGTCAGTGCGGCGGCCCCGGGCACCGCCCGGAGTTGCCCGTCGACGCCGCCGCGCGCCTCCGAACCCGACAGCAGCGTGCCGTCGGCGGTGAATGCCAGCGCCTCGCCCTGCGGCTCGTCGGGCAGCGGCACCTGCACCGGGGCGGTGCGGAGCGCGTCGGCGACGGTGCCGCCGTCCGGGACGGCGAACAGCCAGGCGTCGGTGTACGTCCGCAGCGCGACGACCCGGCCGTCGGCCGTCATCGCGCCACCGGTGACCGTCCGGGAGCCGAGTCCGCCGATCGGGCCGCCCGTCGTGGTGGAGCTCGGCAGCGCCAGGTCGCCCACGTGCACGAGCGGAGTCGGGCCCACACCGTCCAGCGGCCCCTCCGGCTGGTAGATACCGGCGGTACCGACGCTCTTGGTGACCACGGTGGGCACGCCGCGCGCGTCGACCAGCAGCGCCTCGGCGTCGTGCGGGCCGTCGGGGTAGGTGAGACGGTGCAGCTCCGGCTCGCCCCGCGCCGGAACGACGATCAGGGCCACCGTGCTGCGGCGCTGCTCGTTGTCGCCGGTGTCGCCCACCCACAGCGACCCGTCGGGACCCGCGGCGAGGTCCTCGGCGTCGTACGGGTCGACCTTCGCCGTCCGGCTCTCGACGACCGTGCAGGTTCCGGGGTCGAACCGGTGCAGCTCGACCCGGCGGCCCCCGTCCGCCATCGCCCAGATGCCGTCGCCGACCACCGCCAGCCCGGACAGCTCGACCAGACGCGGATCGTCGACGGTGCAGCGCGTCGCAGAGGTGGACGCAGCGGCAGGCACCGCCGCCACCGGAGCGAGCGCGACCGCGAGCGCGACGAGAGCGGCGGGAAGACTCAGCTGCCCGAGCCCTCCGGGCCCGACCCGTTGCGGCCCGCGTCGCCGACGCAGGCGTACGGCAGCACCGCCGCAGCCAGCTCGGCACCGACCCTGGCGTGCAGCCGCGTGCCGTCCGGGGTGTGCTCCTCGGCGAGCACCTGCCCCTCCGCGTACACCCGTGCCGTCAGCGCGCCCTCGGTGTAGGGCAGCAGCAGCTCGACGTCCTGGTCCGGCCGCGGCAGCAGCTCGGCGATGCGGGCGCGCAGGCGCTCGACACCGTCGCCGCGGCGCGCGGAGACGAACACGGCGTCCGGCAGCAGGTGGCGCAGACGCGCGAGGGCGAGGTCGCCCGCGGCGTCGCACTTGTTGACCACCAGCAGCTCCTGCGGCATCCGGCCGCCGTGCTCCTCGCCGACCTCGACGAGCACCTGCCGGACGGCCTTGATCTGGTCCTCCGGGAGCGCGTCCGAGGCGTCGACGACGTGCACGAGCAGGTCCGCGCCCGCCGTCTCCTCCAGCGTCGAGCGGAACGCCTCGACGAGCTGGTGGGGCAGGTGCCGCACGAATCCGACGGTGTCGGTGAGCGTGTACGCCCGCCCGTCCGGGGTGACGGAGCGACGGGTCGTCGGGTCGAGGGTCGCGAACAGTGCGTCCTCGACGAGGACCCCGGCTCCCGTGAGCGCGTTCAGCAGGCTCGACTTGCCGGCGTTGGTGTAGCCGACGATCGCGACACTCGGCACGTCGTGGCGGCGGCGCTCGCCCCGCTGGGTCTCGCGGACCTGGCGCATCGCCTTGATGTCGCGGCGCAGCTTGGACATGCGGTTGCGGATGCGCCGCCGGTCCAGCTCGATCTTCGTCTCACCGGGGCCGCGACCCCCGATCCCGACGCCGCCGGCCGCGCGGCCGCCGACCTGCCGCGACAGGGCCTCGCCCCATCCGCGCAGGCGCGGGAGCAGGTACGACAGCTGGGCGAGCTCGACCTGCGCCTTGCCGTCCCGCGAGCGGGCGTGCTGCGCGAAGATGTCGAGGATCAGGGCTGTCCGGTCGATCACCTTGACCTTGAGCTTGTCCTCGAGCTGGCGCAGCTGGCCGGGCGAGAGCTCACCGTCGCAGATCACGGTGTCCGCGTCGGCGGCGCGCACGGCGTCGCCGAGCTCGGTGACCTTGCCCGAGCCGATGAAGGTGGCGGGATCGGGTCGGCTGCGGCGCTGGATCAGTCCGTCGAGCACCTCCGAGCCGGCGGTCTCGGCGAGGCGGGCCAGCTCGGTCAGCGACGCCTGCGCCTGTTCGGCGCTGCCCTCGGTCCAGACACCGACGAGGACGACGCGCTCGAGGCGCAGCTGCCGGTACTCGACCTCGGTGACGTCGGCGAGCTCGGTGGAGAGACCCCGGACGCGGCGCAGTGAGCCGCGATCCTCGAGGTCGAGCTCGCCGGCCGACGGGTTGCGGTCCGCGGGGCCGACCGGGTATGGGGAAAGTTCAGTCATCGTGAGAGGCATACTCCCACCTGAACGCTCACGGCGTCGTGCGGATTCCGTCCCACCACGTGGAATCGAGCTCGCCGGACGCGACGAGGACGGCCGGACCGTGCAACACGGTCGTCTCGTCGGTGACGGTGACGCGCAACCGTCCCCCGGGCGTGCGCACCTCGACCTCGCCGGTCGCCCGACCCGCTGCACGCAGCGCGGCGACGACGGCGGCGACCGTTCCGGTTCCGCAGGAGCGGGTCTCCCCCACGCCGCGCTCGTGCACCCGCATCGCCACCCGCCCGTCGTGCACCGGCGTCACGAACTCGACGTTCACCCCGTGCGGGAACAGGGCGCGGTCGTGGTCGGGCTCGACGGCGAGGTCCAGGGCGTCCAGCTCGACGTCGCCGACGCAGGCGAGGTGCGGGTTGCCGACGTCCACGGCCGTGCCCGTGAACGTGCGCGTGCCGACCCGGGCGGTCGACGCCGGACCGACGCGCGCCGGGCCCATGTCGACCGACACCTCGTCGCCGGTGAACCACACCTCGCGCACCCCTGCCCGGGTGCCCAGCCGCAGCGTCTCGCCGTCGGGGAGCCAGCCGGCGCGGTCGAGCCAGTGCGCGTAGACCCGCACGCCGTTGCCGCACATCTCCGCCGCGCTGCCGTCGGCGTTGCGGTAGTCCATGAACCACTCCACGCCGGGCTCGGCGGGGAAGTCAGTGGAATCGTCACCGTCCTTGAGCGCGGCCCACCGGATCACCCGCAGCACACCGTCCGCGCCGAGCCCGCGCCGGCGGTCGCAGAGCGCGGCGACCCGGGCGGCGGTCAGGTCGAGCGTTCCGTCCGGGTCGGGCAGGACGACGAAGTCGTTCTCCGTGCCGTGGCCCTTGGCGAACGCGATGCCGGTCATGCCTTCAGCGTACGAAGCGCCCGCTCCAGCAGATCCGGGCCCGGGCCGAGCCAGACGATCCGCCGGTCGCGGCGGAACCAGGAGCGCTGCCTGCGGACGAACCGCCGCGTCGCGCGCACCGTGTCGGCCGCCGCGGTGCCGAGATCACCGTGCCCGTCGAGCGCGGCCACGACCTGCTGGTAGCCCAGGGCCCGGGACGCCGTGCGGCCCTCGCGCAGGCCGTGGTCGAGCAGCGTGCGGGTCTCGGCGACCAGCCCGGCGGCGAACATCCGCGCGACGCGGCGGGCCAGCCGCTCGTCCAGCTCACCCGTCGGGCGGTCGACGCCGAGCAGCACGGCGTCGTAGCGCGGCGGCCCCCCGGTCTCGAGCCGGGCGGGGAACGGGCGGCCCGTCAGCGCCACCACCTCCAGGGCGCGCACGATCCGGCGGCCGTTGCTCGGCAGCACCACGGCCGCGGCGGCGGGATCGACGGTGGCCAGCCGGGTGTGCAGCACGCCCGGTCCGACGGCGGCGAGCTCGGCCTCCAGCTCCGCGCGCAGTGTCGCGTCGGTGCCGGGGAACTCCAGCTCGTCCACCACGGCCTGCACGTAGAGCCCGGAGCCGCCGACCAGCACGGGCGTGCGACCCGCGGCCCGCAGGTCCTCGATCACCGCGCGCGCAGCCCGTTGGTAGGCGGCGACCGAAGCGGTCTCGGTGACGTCGAGGACGTCGAGCAGGTGGTGGGCGACATCGCCGCGCTCGCCGGGGGCGAGCTTGGCCGTGCCGACGTCCATCCCGCGGTAGAGGGCCATCGCGTCCGCGTTGACGACCTCGCCCCCCAACAGCGACGCGAGCGCGACGCCGAGGCCGGACTTGCCCGTCGCGGTGGGCCCGACGACAGCGACCAGCGGCGGCGGTGCACCCGCCGGTGAGATCACGGCGGCGAGGGTAGCGGGGCGGTCGGCTCGTCGCGGTGGAACCACCGTTCAGGGCGACGCGCGGGTCCAGGCGGTTTCGGTCCGGCCCTGGAGCTGTTTGAATCCTGGGTGGCCACCGTCCTCATCGACCGGCGACGGCCCGCGGAACGTGGCCCCGCTACAGCGGGGCGCCCGCCGTCTCGGCGGGCTGGAGGAGGGAGACGACCGTGTCGGAGCAGCACCAGGGAGCCCACACGGCGGCAGAGCCGGACGGCACACAGCTCGACGGCACCGACCAGCCTCGACCGCAGCCCCCTTCCCCCTCGCCCGGACCGGTCGTCGCGGAACCGCACCGTCCGCGGCCCCCGGCGCTGCACGGCGGACCGGGTGTCGAGCCGGGCAGCGAAGACGAGCTCGACGCCGTCGCCGCGGGCCCCTCGCCGACGCACCCGCACGAGCCGGCCCACGAGCCGGCCCATCCTGTCCCCGCGCCGCCGCCTGCGGCTTCCGGGCACGCCGTGGCGCCGGCGAGCCCGCACCCCGAGCGGTGGGGACGCGTCGACCCCGACGGCACCGTCTACGTGAACACCGCGGACGGCGAGCGGTCGGTCGGCTCCTGGCAGGCCGGCGAGCCCGCCGAGGGCCTCGCGCACTTCGCCCGCCGCTTCGACGACGTGCTCACCGAGGCCGAGCTGCTGGCCACCAGGTTGTCGGCGGGTGGCGCCGACCCCAAGCACACGCTGTCCAGCGCGCGCACCCTGCGCGAGAGCCTGACGGAGGCGCACGTCGTCGGCGACCTCGTGGGGCTGTCCGCGCTGCTCGACGGCGTGGTGGCGCAGGCCGAGCAGGCCGTGGGCACGCAGCGCGCCGAGCGCGACGCCGCGCGGAACGCGGCGGTGGCGCGCAAGGAGACCCTGGCCGCCGAGGCCGAGACGCTGTCGGTCGAGGCGACGCAGTGGAAGCAGGCGGGCGACCGGTTCAAGGCGATCCTCGACGAGTGGCGCACCATCCGCGGCATCGACCGCAAGACCGACGAGGCGCTGTGGAAGCGCTTCTCCAAGGCACGTGAGGCCTTCAACCGCCGCCGGGGCTCGCACTTCGCGGACCTGGACCGCCAGCGGTCGGGCGCCCGGGCGCGCAAGGAGGAGCTGGCACTCGAGGCGGAGAAGCTCGCCGACTCCGACGACTGGGGCCCCACCGCGGCCCGCTTCCGCGACCTCATGACCGAGTGGAAGGCCGCCGGGCGCGCCCAGAAGGACGCCGACGACACCCTGTGGCAGCGCTTCCGCACCGCGCAGGACGCCTTCTTCGCCCGCCGCTCGCAGAACTTCGCCGAGCGCGACGCGGAGTTCGACGCGAACGCCGCCGCCAAGCGGTCGCTGCTCGACGAGGCCGAGAAGATCGACACCGGTGATCCCGACGCCGCCCGGGCGGCGCTCCGCAACGTTCAGGAGCGCTGGGAGGCGATCGGCAAGGTGCCGCGCGACGACATCCGCCCGCTCGAGGCCCGGATGCGCGCCGTCGAGGAGAAGGTCCGCGAGGCCGTCGACCGCCAGTGGCGGCGCACGGACCCCGAGGCCGAGGCGCGGGTGGCCCAGTTCCGCGAGCGCGTGGCCCAGTTCGAGGCGCAGGCGGCGAAGGCCCGCGCCGCGGGCGACGCCCGCCGCGCCCAGCAGGCCGACGCGCAGGCCGAGCAGTGGCGCGAGTGGCTGGCGACCGCGGAGCAGGCCGTCCAGCACCGCTGATTTCTTGGACGAGCGGCCCTTTCGTCGAAACCTATGCGACGAACGGGCCGCTCGTTCGAGTCGCCTGCTGGGCACTAGATCGACGGAGACGCCGGAATCGCGATCACCGCGGGCCGCGGCCGGCGGGCGGCTTGCTCGATACTGCGCCACAACTCGTCGAACACCGCAGGCCAGTCGTTCATGATCCGGCCCGGCGTGTGCGGCACGACGATGATCCCTTCGGCGGTCATGGCCACCCGCCGCTTCAGAGTTCGAGCGTGGTCCTCCGGGTCGAGGTGCCACTCGTGCGAGTCCATCTCCCAGGCCAGGCCCACCTCGTCGAACCATCCGTCGGGTACGGCGATGAACCGATTCGTCGCCGCATCGCGCAGTGTCGGGTTCCACAGAGGTCGTGGCAGGTTGCTGGCGAGGAGACGCTCCCGCGCCTTCGCCTCGGCGACCGACCGGATCCCGTCGCCGACCTCGGTCAGGACCTCCCGCGGGAGCGCGCTGCCTCGGCTGCTGCCGGTGGCGAGCTCCTCGGCCAGAGCGGCAGGGATGTACCTGTGGCGCTGCACGACCTCGGCCAGGCCCGACCTGACCTGGTCGCGGTCCCGGCATCGCCTGGCGAAATCGAGAACGGCGCGGGGTAGCGATGCAAGGGGCCACCGTCCGATTTCCGGCGTCGGCAGGCGTTCGGTGCGCTCCACCAGCACCACACCGTGGCCGGTCCGACGCCGGTCCGACGGCACGAGCACGTGGACCGGTCCGCTCGGCGCCGGAACCCGCTGCATGCCGTGCAGCTGCAGTGCATCGAGGCCGGTGATCACCGCGCCCGGCCCGCAGTGGAGCAGGCCCGCCGAACGCCGGTCGTCGCGCGTCGGAGCGCCGTTGTTCAGCAGCACGACCCCGGGGAGCAGCGACCGCCAGGGGCCGCCGGGCCGGCACCGGTGTGCGATCGTGGATCGGTGCAGGCCCAGTTCCTGCAGGTCGCGGACCCGAACCACCGTCGAGTGGCACAGCGCGGCGTACTGCTCCGGGCTCAGAGAGTGGGATCGTCGTGGCACGCACTGAAGCGTCCACCCGGCACCCCCGTGACCGGGGCCGATCGGCGAACCTGTGGATGGCGAGACCGCGATGTGGACAATCGCAGGAGCGAAATGCCGATTCCGGACGACCGGCCCAGTCGTCCGATAGGTTCCGACGAGTGGGCCGTTCGTCCAGTAGCGGGCGTCAGCCGCGGCGGGTCGAGATCTTCACCCAGCTCGCCGCCAGCACCACCATCGCGATCACCGCCAGCACCAGGCCGATGCCCGGGCCCGTGCCGCCCTGGGGCACGTTGACCTGCCGCGACCAGATCGCCCACACCCCGTTGACCACGGAGAAGCCGCAGCCCACGGCACAGGTCCACGCCGCGGCCCAGTGCCGCCCGGCCAGGGCCACCGCGGAGCCGAGCACCCCGAACAGCACCGCCGTCACCGTGAACAGGCGCGGCAGCAGGCCGAAGTTCGCTGTTCCGGCCAGGATCTCCCAGCCGGCCACGTCGCCGGTCCACGGCAGCATCAACGCGATCAGCACGCCCAGCACCGCGACGGCTACCGGCATCGCCGTGGATCCCGGATCGACGCGGCGTACGACGCTCCGCTCGGCCTCAGCCAGCTCGGCCTCCAGCGCGGCGAGGTCGTCCGGCGAGCTCTCGTTCATCGTGTGCTCCCACAACCAGCGGCGGCGGCAGGCAGCGGCGCCGGCGTGCCGAAGCCCGGCAGGCCCAGACCAGTCGGGGCTCCCCCCGGACGGGTGCCCGCCTCGTGTGCGTCGCCGGCGCGGGTGCGCCGGTGGTCGAGTAGCGGGCCGTCCGCGACGAGGTGGTGCGGGGCGCCGTAGGTCACGCCGACGGTCACGACGTCGCCGGGCCGCACCGCCCGCTCGCCGGGGCTGAAGTGCACGAGCCGGCCGTCGCGGGCCCGGCCCGACAGCCGCCGGGTCTCGGCGTCCTTGCGGCCCTCCCCCGTCGCGACGAGCACCTCCACCGTGCGCCCCTGCAGCGCCCGGTTCTGCTCCCAGGAGATCTGCTCCTGCAGCGCGACGAGCCGCTCGTACCGTTCCTGGACGACGGCCTTCGGCAGCTGGTCCGGCAGCGCAGCCGCGGGCGTACCCGGGCGCGGCGAGTACTGGAAGGTGAACGCCGAGGCGAACCGGGCCTTCTCGACGACGTCCAGGGTGGCCGCGAAGTCGTCGTCGGTCTCGCCAGGGAACCCGACGATGATGTCCGTCGAGATCGCCGCATCGGGGATCGACGCGCGCACCTCGTCGAGGATCGCGAGGAACCGCGCCGACCGGTACGAGCGGCGCATCGCCTTGAGAACCCGATCCGACCCCGACTGCAGCGGCATGTGCAGCTGCGGGCACACGTTGGGGGTCTGCGCCATCGCCGCGATCACGTCGGAGGTGAAGTCGCGCGGGTGCGGGGAGGTGAAGCGGACGCGCTCGAGGCCGTCGACCTCACCGCAGGCGCGCAGCAGCTTCGCGAAAGCGCCGCGGTCGCCGAACTCCACGCCGTAGGAGTTGACGTTCTGCCCGAGCAGCGTCACCTCCAGCACGCCGTCGGCGGCGAGCGCCTGGACCTCGGCCAGCACGTCGCCCGGGCGCCGGTCGCGCTCGGTGCCGCGCAGCGAGGGGACGATGCAGAAGGTGCAGGTGTTGTTGCAGCCGACAGAGATCGACACCCAGCCCGCGTAGGCCGACTCCCGCCGCGCCGGGAGCGTGGACGGGAACGCCTCCAGCGACTCGATGATCTCCACCTGCGCCGCGGCGTTGTGCCGGGCCCGCTCGAGCAGCACCGGCAGCGCCCCGACGTTGTGCGTGCCGAACACGACGTCCACCCACGGCGCGCGGCGCACGATCGTCTCGCGGTCCTTCTGCGCGAGGCACCCGCCGACGGCGATCTGCATGCCGGGGTCCGCGATCTTGCGCGGCCGCAGGTGCCCGAGGTTGCCGTAGAGCTTGTTGTCGGCGTTCTCGCGCACGGCACACGTGTTGAACACGACGACGTCCGCGGTCGCCGGATCGTCCGCGCGCGCGTAGCCCGCCGCCTCCAGCAGCCCGGCCATCCGCTCGGAGTCATGCACGTTCATCTGGCACCCGTACGTGCGGAGGGTGTAGCTGCGACCCACGGTTCGAGGGTAGACGCCCTCGACCACGGCGGCCTGACCCGCCACCATGCAGCCGTGGAGCTCACCCGGCGACAGGCGCTGCGGGCCTTCGGCGCCGCCGGGCTCGTCGCAGCCCTGCCCGGGTGCGCATCGCAGTTCGCCGGGGTACGGCTGCGCATCGCGACCGGCGGCACGGCAGGCGAATACTTTCGGCTCGGCCGGGCTCTCGCGCAGGTGTGGCAGGAACGCCTGGGGTTGACGGACCAGCCCGCCGTGCTGCCCACCAGTGGCTCACCGGCGAACGTGAGCCTGCTGGCCACCGGAGCCGCGGACGTCGCGGTCAGCCAGCTCGACGTCGCCGCGGACCGGATGGCGGGCAGCTCGTCGCTGCGCGCGTTGGCCGCGGTCTACAACGACGCCCTGCAGATCGTCGTCCCGGCGGGTTCGCCGATCCGTGCGGTGGCCGACCTGCGGGGCGCGCGAGTGTCGCTGGGCCCGGAGAACTCCGGAGTCACCTACGTGGCCCAGCGCGTGCTCGCCGCGGTGGACCTCGCGGACGACGACATCCGGCCCTCGCGGCTCGACCTGGCCGGTTCGGTGGCCGCCCTGCGTGCGGGCGATCTCGACGCGTTCTTCTGGGTGGGTGCGCTGCCGACCACCACCGTCACCGATCTCGCCGCCGCCATGCCGGTGCGCCTGCTCGACCTCGAGCCCCTGCTTGACGACCTGCGCACCCGATACCCGGTGTACGCCCCGGGCACCGTCCTCGCCGGCACCTACCGGATCGCGGACCCGGTCGCGACGCTGCTGGTCCGCAACGTCCTGCTGGTCGACGCCGGACTCGACGCCGACCTGGTGGAGGCGATGACCGGCGCGCTGTTCGCCGACCAGCAGCGCCTGGCCGACGCGATCCAGGCTGCCCGCACCGTCGACGCGCGCTCGGCCGTCCTCACCCAACCCGTCCCCCTGCACGACGGCGCTCTGCGCTGGTTCTCCGACGACGCGATGGCCTGATCAGCGGCCGGTGTCGCGCTGCACGGCGTCGACGTCCGCGGACATCCGGTTGATCGCGGCCTCGAAGAACGCCGCCCCGTGCTCGTTGAACGGGTGCAGGTGGCCGACGATCTCCAGCGCCACCAGACCGTGCATCCGCGCCCGCAGTTCGATGAACAGGGCCGCGGCCCCGAGGGGCAGTGCCATCTTGCCCAGGTCGGCCTCGATGAGACCCGGTGCCGCCGGGACGGCGGCGAGCTGCGCGGGCGTCCACCCGTCGAAGACGACCTCGGCGAACGACTGCCCGAGCCGCCACGCCGCCTGCCCGACGTCGCTCTCGGCCAGCGGGGTGAAACCCGGGACCGGCGTGCCGTAGAGCAGCAGGAACGCCGGCCGGTTGGCCAGCGCCCACTCCCGGAACGCCTGGCACGCCGCCAACCGCCGTTCGTGCGGGTGCCGCCCGCGAGTGGTGTCCGCGGCGGCCTGCACGGCGTCGGCCGCGGAGTGGTGCGCGTCGACCACGAGCGCGGTGAGCAGCGCGTCGCGGTTGGCGAAGTAGTGGTAGAGCGACTGCACCGTCATCCCGACGGCACGGGCCACACCCCGCAGGGAGAACCCGCCGGGCCCGGCGTCGAGGAGCTCCCGCAGCGCCGCCTCCTTGATCTCCGCGACGGTCTCCGCGCGCCGACGGTCGCGAACCGAGGAAACTGACACTGCTCTACTCCCTTGACACTGTTAGGCAAACGACGCAGACTGACACGGCTCGCTCAGCCTAACAGTGTGAGGAGAATCCGATGGCCGCCGTACTCGCCGTCGCCCGCCGCGGGCACCGAGGCCTGTTCGCCTTCGCCGTCGCCATGTCCGTGCTGACTCCCGTCCTCGCCGTGCTGGCCGTGGTCGACGACCGGGTGCTGCTGGGTGCGCCGCTGTGGTTCAAGCCGCTCAAGTTCGCGATCTCGCTCGCCCTCTACGCCGCCACGCTCGCCTGGATGCTCGGGCAGCTGCGCGAGCGCACCCTGCAGCGCACAGGCTGGATCGTGACGGCCGCAGCCGCGATCGAGATGGCGGTCATCGTCGGCCAGGCGGCGGTCGGGAACCGCAGCCACTACAACATGGACACGCCGCTCAGCGCCGCCCTGTGGAGCGTGATGGGCGTGACGATCGTGGTGCTCTGGCTGGCCACGCTCGCCGTCGCGCTGCGGTTCCTCCGCGGCGGGGGGACGAATCCGGGGCCAGACAGCCAACTGGACGGTCCCGCAGAGTCCCCCGGAGTCGTCCCTCCGATTACGGTCTCCGACCGCGCCGCGACCACCGCCATCCGGCTGGGCCTCGTCGTCGCGCTGATCGGGCTGGCCGAGGGCTTCCTGATGGCCACAGCGGCCACGCACACGGTCGGCGCGCCGGACGGCGGACCGGGGCTCCCCCTGCTCGGCTGGAGCACCGTCGGCGGCGACCTGCGCATCGCGCACTTCATCGGCATGCACGCCCTCCAGGGCCTCCCCCTGTTCGGCGCCGCGCTCTCCGTCGGACATCGTTTCGACGAGGTCACCCGCGTCCGGCTCGTGCAGGTCGCCGCGGCGGCGTGGACCGGCCTGGTGGTGCTGCTGACCTGGCAGGCACTCCGGGCGCAGCCGCTGCTCACCCCGGACGCACTGACATTGGCGGCGCTCGCCGCGCTGGTCGCGGTCACCGTGGCCGCGACGGTCGGCATGCTGGCCGCGGCCCGCTCCTCCGTCCCGTCGGCCGCGTGAGGTACCGATGGACCCGCAACTGCTCTTCGCGCTGGGCTTCCCGCTCGCGGCACCGTTCTGGGCGCTGATGATCGTGGCCCCGGGCTGGTCGGTCACCCGCCGCGTGATCGGGTCGCCGCTGATCGTGGTGCCGGCACTGCTCGTCTACGCCGTGGCCGTGCTGCCGGCGCTGTCCGACGTGCTCCCGGCCGTGGCGTCGCCGACGCTCGTGGGCGTCGCCGGCCTCCTGGGCAGCCCGCTCGGCGCTGCGGCGGGATGGGCGCACTTCATCGGGTTCGACCTGTTCGTGGGCCGCTGGATCTTCCTCGACGCCCGCGAGCGCGGGATCCCCCACCTGGTCACCGCGCCGGTGCTCGTGCTGACGATCCTGCTCGGCCCGCTCGGGCTCCTGGCCCACCTCGTGGCGCGAGCGGTCCGTCAGCGGTCCGGCGCCGCCGTGCCGTCCTGACCTGCCGCCGTCAGCCGCGCCACCACCCGCAGCCCACCGCCGTCCGGAGTCTCCAGGCGGAGCGATCCGCCGGCCAGCTCGACGGTGCGCGCGGCGATCGCCAGACCCAGCCCCGACCCGTCGACGTTGCTCTGCGACGGGCTGCGCCAGAAGCGGTCCGTGGCCCGCTCCAGCTCGTCGGGCCCCAGACCCGGGCCCGTGTCGCGCACGGCGATCTCCACCCGGTCGTCGCTGCGCACGGTGTGCACCGTGATCGTGTCGCCCGGCGAGGAGCACTTCACCGCGTTGTCCAGCACGGCGTCCAGCACGGTCTCGACCGCCCCGACCGGCGCCGCGACCTTCAGGCCCGGCTGCCCATCGCGCTCGAGCCGCAGGCCGGTGTGCTCGGCCAGCGGCCGCCAGGCCTCCATCCGGTCGCTCACCGCGGCGTCGACGTCCACGTCGGCGAGCGGCGCACTGCGCTCGGTCCGGGCCAGCGCGAGCAGCTGGTCGAGGAGCGTGGAGAGCCGCTCTGCCTCCTCCAGCGCCGCGCCGTGGTCGTCGGTCGCAGCCTCGTCGACGTGCCCCTGCAGGTTCGACAGGCGCAGTCGCAGTGCGGTCAGCGGGTTGCGTAGCTGGTGGCTCGCGTCGGCCACGAACGCCCGCTGCGCGGCCAGCGCGCCCGTCACGGTCTCGGCCATGCGGTCGAACGACACGGAGAGCCGGCGCAGCTCAGGGGGGCCGCTGTCGTCGGCCACGGGCTCGGCCGCGCCACCTGCGAGGACGGCCGACGCGACCCGGCCTGTGCCCTCGTCGAGCCGGCGCACCGGGTGCAGGATCCAGCGCACGACGGGCAGGGAGACGAGCACGCCCAGCGCGAGCGCCAGCAGCACCGCGGCCGCGATCAGCGCCCACGTCTCCAGCTGGCGTTCGTGGAGCGCCGCGGTCGGCGACACCGTGACGACGGCGCCTCGCACCTCCCCGTCGACCAGCACCGGCTCGGCGATCACCAGCGGCCGCTCGTCCCAGGGCATCTGCAGCATGGGCGACTGCGAACGGCGCCCGGCGAGCGCCGCGTCGAGCCGCTCCCGCCCTGTGGCGTCGAGGGGGTCGAGCGGGTTCGACGGCGCGAACGGCGTCCCGTCCGCGGTGACGACGTGCACCGACACGCCGTAGACCTGCCGGTAGCGGTCCAGCAGGGCGTCGAGATCGGCGCCCGTGGCCTCGGTGAGCGGCCGCTGCACCAGAGAGGCGACGTAGACGGTGTCGGTGAGGCGGCGCGTGAAGAAGTTCTCCTGCGCGGCCTGGGCCGTGGTGTAGGCGAGCAGCCCGCCGAGCCCGACCGCGACGAGGCCGACGACGACCAGGACGATCACCAGCAGCCGTGCGCGCACGCCTACTCCGCGGGCGCGGGGCTCGCGTCGGGGACACCCAGCCGGTAGCCGACCCCGCGCACCGTGGTCACCAGCTCCGGGCGGCCGAGCTTCGTGCGCAGCGTCGCCACGTGCACGTCCAACGTCCGGTTCGCCCCCGGCCAGCTGCGGCCCCACACCTCGCCGACGATCCGGCCGCGGGTGCAGACCGTGCCGCCCGCGGTGGCGAGCAGGGCCAGGATCTGGAACTCCTTACGCGTGAGCGCCACGGGGTGGCCCGCCACCGCGACCTCGTGCCGGCGCAGGTCCATCCGCACGTCCGCCACCGTGACGACCTCGCCCGGATCGCCCGGCGCCAGGGCCGGGGCGCGACGGCGCAGCACCGCGTGCATCCGGGCCAGCAGCTCGCCGGTGTCGAACGGCTTGACCAGGTAGTCGTCCGCCCCGCAGTGCAGGCTCTGGATGCGGTCGTCCACCTCACCGCGGGCCGACACGACGATCACCGGCACGTCGCCCGCGGCCCGGATCTCGCGGCACACGTCGACGCCGTCGACATCCGGGAGGCCCAGGTCGAGCAGGACGACGTCGACACCGTCGAGGTGCTGGGTGACACCGCGGCCGCGGGAGAGCCGGGTGGTGGTCATCCCGTGCCGGTGCAGGGCCGGGCGCAGCGCGGCGGCCACCCTGTCGTCGTCCTCGACCAACAGGATGTGCACTCGTGAAGTGTGTCCGATCGCGGGTCCGGCGTCTCCGGCGGCGAGGAGTGTTATCGGACGGAAACCTCATCAATCGCTCAAGGTGCTGGACTGTGCTGTCCGATCCGCCCTAGCGTCCCGCCATGCCCGGAGGCTCTCGATGACCGCTGCGACCCCGCCGATGATCCGGATGCAGGCCGTCGACAAGCATTTCGGTCCGCTCCACGTGCTGAAGGACATCAACCTCGAGGTGGACGCCGGCCAGGTGGTGGTCGTGCTCGGGCCGTCCGGCTCCGGCAAGTCCACCCTGTGCCGGACGATCAACCGGCTCGAGCCCATCGACAACGGCACGATCGAGGTCGACGGGAAGATCCTCCCCGCCGAGGGGAAGGCGCTGGCGGCGCTCCGGGCCGACGTGGGCATGGTGTTCCAGAGCTTCAACCTCTTCGCCCACAAGTCGATCCTCGACAACGTCACCCTCGCCCCGCTCAAGGTCCGCAAGGTCAACAAGGCCGAGGCGCAGAAGCGGGGCCTCGAACTGCTGGAACGGGTGGGGATCGCGAACCAGCGCGACAAGTACCCGGCCCAGCTCTCCGGCGGCCAGCAGCAGCGCGCGGCGATCGCCCGGGCGCTGGCCATGAAGCCGAAGGTGATGCTGTTCGACGAGCCGACCTCGGCGCTGGACCCGGAGATGGTCCAGGAGGTGCTGGACGTCATGACCACCCTGGCCCGCGAGGGCATGACGATGCTCGTGGTCACCCACGAGATGGGCTTCGCCCGCCGCGCGGCCAACCGCGTGATCTTCATGGACGCCGGCGAGGTCGTGGAGGACGCGGCGCCGGACCAGTTCTTCACCGCCCCGCGCAGCGAGCGGGCCAAGGACTTCCTCGGCAAGATCCTCACGCACTGATCAGCGCTCGTTCCCCTCAGGAGGAGATTCTCATCATGAAACTGCGTCATCTGGCGGCAGGGCTGCTCGTCGGCACCCTCGCCCTCACCGCCTGTGGCCGGGAGGGCGCTCCCGGCGCCGAGAGCGCGGGCCCGACGCAGACCGCGGCGGCCGGCGTCACCGTCGAGGGCTCCCCCACCTTCGCGGCCATGCAGCAGCGCGGCCGGGTCGTGATGGGCGTGCGCAACGACCAGCCCGGCCTCGGCTTCCAGGACGCGACCACGGGCCAGTACTCCGGCTTCGACGTCGAGATCGCCCGCCTGGTGGCGGCCCAGCTCGGCTTCGGTGCCGACAAGATCGACTACAAGGTCGTGCCGTCGGCCGCCCGCGAGGACACCATCGAGCGCGGCGAGATCGACTACATGGTCGGCACGTACACGATCAACGACAACCGCAAGCAGCGCGTGTCGTTCGCCGGGCCCTACTACGTGGCCGGGCAGAGCCTGCTCGTCCGCTCCGACGACACCGCGATCACCAGCAAGGACACCCTCAAGGGGAAGAAGGTCTGCTCGGTGACCGGCTCGACGCCGATCCAGCGGGTCAAGGATCAGCAGCTGACCGAGCCGGAGAACATCGTCGAGTTCCAGACCTACAGCCAGTGCGTCGACCAGCTGCTCAACAACCAGGTCGACGTGGTCACCACCGACGACGCCATCCTCAAGGGCTTCGCCGCCCAGCAGCCCGACAAGCTCAAGGTCGTCGGTGAGGTGTTCTCCACCGAGCCCTACGGCATCGGGCTGAAGAAGGACGACACCGCACTCCGGAACAAGATCAACGACATTCTGGAGGCCGCCGAGACCGACGGCACCTGGAAGCAGATCTACGACGCCACGCTCGGCAAGTCCGGCTCCCCGGCCGACCCACCGCCGCTGCAGCGGTACTGACACCCGATGCGGGGTGGGCCACCTCCGGGTGACCCACCCCGCCCTCGTTCACGAACCGGGAAGGAGCAGCGTGAACGTCCTGCTCGACAACCTCGGCCTGTACGGGTCGGCGTTCGCCGGCACCGTCCGGCTGTTCCTGGTCGCCGCCGTCGGCTCGCTGGTACTCGGTGTGCTCCTGGCGGCGATGCGGGTCAGCCCGGTGCCGATCCTGCGGACGTTCGGCGCGGGCTACGTCCAGATCGTCCGCAACACCCCGCTCACGCTGGTCTTCTTCTTCTTCGCCTTCGCCTACCCGCGGCTGGAGATCGCCGACCTGTCGTTCTTCGCCCGCGCGTGCACCGCACTGATCGTCTACACCGCCGCGTTCGTGTGCGAGGTGGTCCGGTCGGGGATCAACACCGTGCCGGTCGGCCAGGCCGAGGCGTCGCGGGCACTCGGCTTCACCTTCGGCCAGACGCTGGGCGCCGTCGTGCTGCCCCAGGCGCTGCGCGCGGTCGTCCCGCCGCTGACCAACATCGAGATCGCGCTGCTCAAGAACACGACGATCGCGGCGGGCTTCTCGGTGTTCGAGGCCGGCGGGATCTACCAGAACCTCTCGGAGAGGGGCTACAACGTGCTGACCGGGCTCCTGTGGGTGGCGGTGGGCTTCCTCATCCTCGTCGTCCCGCTGAATCTGCTGCAGCGCAACCTCGAGCGGCGCTGGAGCGTGGCCCGGTGAGCGAGCTTGCGAGCGAACCAATGTCACCGCGCCGGCGGTCATCGTCGACCGAGCGAAGCGAGGGAGTGCGGTGACCGCAGTCCTGTACGACGCGCCGGGGCCCAAGGCCCGGCAGCGCAACCGGCTCTTCGCGGTCGTCGGCACCGCCCTGCTGGTCGCCCTGGTCGGCTTCGTGGTCTACCGGTTCGTCGGCACCGGCCAGTTCGAGGCCCGGATGTGGGAGTGGATCCTCTACACCAACATCCAGCTGCTCCTGCTCGACGGCCTGCTCAACACCCTGCGGGCCTTCGCTCTCGCCGCCGTGCTGTCCCTGGTGTTCGGCGCCGTGTTCGCCGCGGGACGGCTGTCCGACCACCGCTGGATCAGTCGCCCCGCCACCACGGTGGTGGAGTTCTTCCGCGCCGTGCCGCTCCTGATCCTGATCTTCATCCTGTACTTCGGGGTGTCCCGTGGCATCGGGATCGACATCACCGCGTTCTCCGCGCTGGTCCTGGGCCTGATGCTCTACAACGGCTCGGTGCTGGCCGAGATCTTCCGGGCGGGCGTCGTGTCGCTGCCCCGGGGTCAGCGGGAGGCCGCGTTCGCGCTGGGTATGCGCAAGACCCAGGTGATGACGAACGTGCTGCTGCCGCAGGCGCTGCGCCTCATGCTGCCCACGATCATCAGCCAGCTCGTGGTGGTGCTCAAGGACACCGCCCTGGGCTTCCTGATCCTGTACCCCGAGCTGCTCTACCAGGCCCGCTTCCTGGGCAGCCAGGGCCAGCTGGGGTCGCCGATCCTGCAGGTCGCACTGGTCGTCGCGGTCATCTACATCACGATGTGCCTGCTGCTGGCCCAGCTGGCGAACTACCTCGAGCGCCGGACGCGGCGGACCCGGCGGGCGGACCCGGCGGCACCCGCCGACGACACCGCGGGCGAGATCGAGCAGATCCGGGCCGCCACCCCGTGACCGTGCTCAGCCCTTGATCCGGGAGGTCTGACCCGCCCACTCCTTCTCCCGCAGCGTGAACTTCTGGGTCTTGCCCGTCGACGTCTTCGGCAGCGCGTCGACGAACTCGACCTCCCGCGGGGCCTTGTAGCGGGCGATGCGGCCACGCACGTGGTCGAGCAGCTCGTCCTGGGTCGTCGTCGAGCCCGGCTTCAGCACGACGAACGCCTTGGGCCGCTCGCCCCACTTCTCGTCGGGGACACCGATCACCGCGGTGTCGAGCACGGCGTCGTGGGCGAGCAGCGCCTGCTCGACCTCGACCGTCGAGATGTTCTCCCCGCCCGAGATGACGACGTCCTTGGCCCGGTCGCGCAGCTCGACGTAGCCGTCGGGGTGCATCACACCGAGGTCGCCGGAGTGGAACCAGCCGCCCGCGAACGCCTTGGCGGTGGCCTCGGGGTCGCGGTAGTAGCCCTTCATCACGTTGTTGCCGCGCATGACGATCTCGCCCATCGCTGTGCCGTCGGCCGGCACGTCGACCAGCTGCCCGTCGCGCAGCTCCGCCTCGACCACCCGCATCCGCTCGGCCTGGATCATGCCGACGCCCTGCCGGGCGCGCAGCCGCGCCCGTTGCTCCTGGTCGAGCTCGTCCCACTCGCGGTGCCAGTCGCAGACCGAGTACGGGCCGTAGGTCTCGGTGAGCCCGTAGACGTGCACGATCAGGAAGCCCATCCGCTCGGCACGCGCCAGCGCCCTCGGGCTGGGCGGGGCGGCGGCGGTGGTGATGACGACCGGGTGGTCCAGCGTGTGGGCCCGCGGCGAGTCCAGGACCATCGCGACGACCGTGGGCGCGCCGTTGAGGTGGGTGACGCCCTCGGTGTCGATCTGCTGCCAGATCGCGTCGCCGCGGACGTCGCGCAGGCACACCTGGGTGCCGCCGACCGCGACCACCGACCAGCCCGTGCACCAGCCGTTGCAGTGGAACATGGGCAGCGTCCACAGGTAGACGCTGTCGTGGGTGAAGGCCGAGTGCAGCACCTCGCCCAGCGCGTTGATGTACGCCCCGCGGTAGGTGTACATGACGCCCTTGGGCCGTCCGGTGGTGCCGGAGGTGTAGTTGATCGAGATGGTGGCGCGCTCGTCGTCGACGGTCCAGGGCAGGACCTCGTCAGCCAGGCCGTTCGACGCAGCGCCGGCCAGGAGGTCGGCGTAGGCGATCGCCCCTGGGATCTCCTGGGACGGTGCGGGTCCGTGCGGGTCGACGACCGTGACGACGGTGCGCACCGTCTCCAGCGCGCCCGCCACGGGGGCGACGGTGGACGCGAACGCCGCGTCCACCACCAGGACGACGGATCCGGAGTGGTCGCAGATGTAGCGGACCTCCTCGGCCGAGAGCCGGGTGTTGACCGCGACGAGCACCGCACCGGCCAGCGGGACCGCGAACTGCGCGACCAGCATCTCCGGCACGTTCGGCAGCAGGTAGGCGACCCGGTCACCGGGACCGACACCGGCGGAACGCAGGGCCGTGGCCACCTGCTGCACACGCTCCGCGAACTCGCGATACGTCCACCGGTCCGGCCCGTACACGACCGCGACCTTGTCGGGGTGCACGTCCGCGGAGCGCTCGAGGAACGACAGCGGCGTCAGCTCGGTGATCCAGGTCTCCATGCCCGCTGAGTCTGCGGTGTCCGGCCCGTCCGCAACACCCCTTCGCCCGAGCGGACCGCCCTGGCGGGTCAGCGGTGGCGGTGCTGGTTGCTCAGCAGCACCCCCATGACCGGGATGAGCAGGAACACCACCCAGGTCCTGGTCAGCAGGAACAGCCCCAGGGCGATGAACGGGCTCAGCGCCATCAGCCGCGGGCCCCACACCTCCATGGCCGACCGCTCGTTCCGCACGGGCGGTGCCGACGCGCGCACGGAGGCCGGCAGCGGCGGCCTCACGTGGACCGCGATGGGATCGTCGATCCCGGGCAGCAGCGGATGCGGCGCGGGCAGGTCGTCGAAGAGGGCGGCGAGCTCGGGAGCGGTGGTCGCGACCGAGGCACGGGCGGAGCGCTCGCCGTACTCGTCGACCTCCAGCCTGCCCGCCTCGAGGTGCTCGCCGAGCGCCTTCATCGCCGCGTCGCGCTCCGCGGTCCCGATCCGGATCGGTGGCCGCTCGTTCGTCATGCTCCGAGAGTGCCACCGTTTGCTACAAGTTCTCCACCTCGACCGGGGTGATGGCCTCATCGAGCGGGAACCCGAGCACCTGCGCGTAGAACGACAGCTCGGCGTCGAGCGCTCGGCGGACGTTCTCGGCGCGCCGGAAGCCGTGCTGCTCGCCCTCGAAGAGCAGGTACGCGACCGGCACCCCCGTGCCGCGCAGCGCGCCGACGATCGCCTCCGACTGCGCGGGCGGCACGATGGCGTCCTCCGCGCCCTGCAGCACGATCAGCGGACGGGTGAACCGCTCGACGTGCGTGATCGGGGAACGCTCCACGTAGACGTCGCGCGCCTCGGGATAGGGCCCGACCAGGCCGTCGAGGTAGCGGCTCTCGAACTTGTGCGTGTCGCGGGCGAGGGCTTCGAGGTCGGCGACGCCGAAGTGGTCGGCTCCGGCCGCGAACGGGGTGTCGGCGCGGGCCAGCGCCGCCAGGGTGGTGTAGCCGCCGGCCGAGCCGCCGCGGATGCAGAGCCGGCCCGGATCGGCCCGGCCGCGGTCCGCGAGCGCCCGGGCTGCGGCGAGGCAGTCGGCGACGTCGACGACGCCCCACTGGCCACGCAGCAGCTCGCGGTAGGGGCGGCCGTAGCCCGACGAACCGCCGTAATCGACGTCGACCACCGCGAAGCCGCGGCTGGTCCAGTACTGCACGCCGACGGCCAGCACCGGCGACGCCTTCGACGTGGGGCCGCCGTGGATCACCACGAGCAGCGGCGGCCGCTCCCCCTCCGGACCCTGGAAGCGCGGATTGACCGGCGGGTAGAACAGCGCGCGACCGGTGCGCGACTCGCCGGCGCCGTCGACCGACGGGAACCGCACCGCCTCCGGGACGGAGATCTGGTCTGTGCCCAGCCCCAGGTCGCGAGGGGCGCGCAGGGTCTCCACGCGCGGCGGCGCGCCCGACAGGTCGATGCGGTGCACCCCGGGCTCCGCGACCGGGCTACCGGCCACCACGACGACGGCGTCCGGACCGGCGGCGACCACCGACCCGACGGCGGTGAACGGCAGGTCGAGGTCGGTCAGGATGCCGTCGAGGCCACGCACGGCCAGGCCGTCGAACCCGTCGCGCCACCGCGCCACCACCACCCGTCCGTCGTCGAGCACGGCGTAGCGGGAGGTGCCGAACACCCATGCCGGCACGCCGATGTCGGCGTCGGTGCGCACCACGGCCTCGATGTCGTGGCCGAACTGCCAGCGGTAGAGGTTCCACCAGTCGGTGCGGTCGGAGAGGAACCACAGCGAGCCGTCGGGCCGCCACCGCGGCTCGGTGACCGACTCGACCGGACCACCCGCGACGACGGTCTCCTCCCCGGAGGCGAGATCGCGGACGACCAGCTCGGCGGCGTCCCACGGCATCGCCGGGTGGTTCCACTGCAGCCACGCGAGTGTGGTGCCGTCCGGCGACACCCGCGGCGCCGCCACGAAGTCGGGTCCGCTGACGAGGACCTCCGGCTCGCCCGGAACCCGGGCATCGAGCACGACGACCTCGTTGACGACGTCGATCGCACGGTCACCGAGGTGCCGCTCGCGGACACAGACGATCCGCGTGCCGTCTGCGCTGAGCTCCCCGTCTGCGTAGCGGTCGCCCCGCGGCCGGGCCGGCTCGGGGGTGAGCGGCTCGGGCGTGCCCTCGGGCTCGAGGTGGTACAGGCGCTGGTCGGCCCAGTCGGTGAACCACAGCACGCCGTCGCGCACCCACCAGGCGGCACCGCCGTACTCGTGCACGGCCGTCCGCGCGTTGCGTCCCTCGGGGAGCAGCTCGTCCGTGGTTCCGTAGGGACGGCGCCGGACCAGCTGCGTCCGCCCGCCCTCCGACGGGCGGCTCTCGGCCCATACGACGTCGCCGCCGTCCACCACTACCTCGCCGAGACGGACGGCAGCCCCCACGACGACCTCGGACGTCACCGGGGTGGTCCACGAGCCGAAGGGCGCGGTGACGGCGTCCGGCTCCCGGGCCCGTAGATCGATCACGACCCGAACGCTAATGGTCCTCACGGCGGGTGCGCCACGTGCGGCGCCGGGCGGTCGCGACGCCGGCGGTCGCGAACACGGCGACGGCCCGGGGCAGCGCCCGAGGACGCACGAGACCGAGCAGCGCCGGTGCGGCGCGCAGGCCGGGCCGCCAGCGCACGGAACCGTCGGCGGCGACGGTGCCGACAGCAGGCGCGCGGCAGGCCCGCGTGGACGCCGGCAGCCCCGGATGCGTCTCGGCGAACTCCGGGTCGCGGCACGAGCGCAGGCGGACGGGGACGCGGAGCAGCCCGGGGATCGCGTGGGCGACACCGGCGCAGAGCCCGCAGGCCGCGTCGTGCACGACGAGGACCTCCCGGATGTGGGCCGCGCTCAGTGCCATGCGGTCACCGTTCCGGCGATCAGCGCACCGACACAGGCGAACGCCAGCATCGGACGCACCACGCGCTCGGCGGCCGACCAGACCTCGGTCCACGAGCCGTCGTCGCTCCAGCCGTTCGACATCACGGGCATCGCGAGCCGGCCCGCAGCGAACCCGGCCGCCACCGCCGGGGCCACGGGCAGCGGCACCACGAGCACGACCGCGGCGAGGGCGAGATGCGGCAGGGCCGACGGCGAGTAGGTCCGCATGCCGGTACCCATCTCGAACCCGAACTGCAGTGCACCCCACTCGGCGCGGTGCTGGACCTCCTCGGGCACCAGGCGGGCGTTCTCCGGCACCCGGAAGCGCCAGAAGCCGATCTCCCGGCCCAGCACCACGAGTGCCGCCGCGCCGAACAGCGCCGCACGCATCGGCAGCGGAACCAGGGCCTGCGGCAACGCGCCGAGCACTGCGGCGACGCACGCCACGAGCATGGCCCCCAGCAGGAGGCCGCCGCCGAACCAGCGGAGAACGGGTTTGCCGCGCCAGACCGACGCGCTCAGCAGGAACGCCGAGTTGTGGCTTCAAGTGGAGCCGGAGTTGGCGAACCCGGCCGCACACCCGGCCGCGACCGCGAGCAGCGGACCGGATGGGGCGGTACCCGGCACGGCGAGCGCCGCACCGGCGCCCACGACGCCGAGCAGCGCGAGCGCAGGGGTGAGCGGATGCAGTGCCCGGCGGGCTGCGCCCCTCAGCTTCGGCCCCCTCACCTCAGGGCGGGCAGCAGCGCCGACGCGTCGTGGGTCTCGTCGCCGCTGTCGTCGTCCTCGACCTCGTCGTCCGGCTCCTCGGGAATAGGGTTGGCCAACTCCTGCTGGGTGAGGGCGCAGGCCGCGATGGTGATGCCGGTGTACTCGGTGCCGTCGTCGTACGTCGCCGTGGTGATGGCGTCGGAACAGCGGACGCCCTTCCACCGCCAGGCGTTGCGACCGTGGCAGTTGGTGGTCAGCCGCGTCGAGTCGAACTCCACCCCGCGGTCGGTGAAGGTGCCCTCGCGGTGGTAGCCGCCCTCGCACGGGTAGGAACCGCGCTTCCATCCGCCGTAGCAGGTGGCCTCGCCGCCCTCCTGCCAGTTGTTGGCCTCCTGGTCGTAGGCGGCGGGCTTGCAGGTGCCGTACTCGGACCGGTTCGACGGTGCCGCCGCGGCCTGCCGCCGCGTGAGGTACCAGTCGAGCGGCACGAGTGTGCTGGCCGCGACCCCGAGGACCAGGGCACGCAGAACGGTTCGCCGGCTGGGCCGGTACCCGCGCAGGTGCGCCACGACGGCGCTGGGCCGGGCTCGTTCGGGTGGTGCGGAGGTGGTGGGGATCTCCGTGATGCCGTTCATGCCCGGCTCACCTCGTTCTGGGGGGTTCGGGCGCGGGCGACGAGCTCGCGCAGCAGTTCCGGCAGGTCGGTGTCGGCGTAGACGAAGCGGCGGGCGACGACCGTGCCGCCGGCGTCGACGGCGAGGACCGTGGGCGCGTATCCCTCGTACAGGTCGGCACGTGCCGCGACGTCGACGCGGAGGATCCCGGTGCCCGGTCCCGCCGCGGGATCGTGGATGCGGTCGGTCAGCGCGACGACGCGGACGTCGTCTGCGGCATTCACCGCGATCAGAGCCTGGAAGACGGTGGCGCAGAGCGTGCAGTCGCCGTCGAGGACGGCGACGAGGCTGCACCCCTCGCCGGGCCCGGGTCGCACCGACGCCGGTGCGGGGCGACCCACGAGCGTCGCGTACCCGGACAGGCCGGTGTCGCCGGAGGCCGCCTCGAGGCCACGCACCCGGGCGTACACCCCGATCAGGGCGACGAGCGTGAACGCCGCGACGAGCAGCGCGAGGAGAGCCACGGCCATCGCGACCGACATCCCGGTACCCATCTCAGACCGCCCAACGTCCGGTGAGCACCGACAGCGCGTCGACGACCTGCGTCTCGGGCACCGGCAACGGGGCACGTCCGGACTCGGGCCCGAGCAGCACGAGGTCCATGCCGAGCGTCGGGCCCGCGAGGACGTAGCGCCACTGGTGCGGACCTCCGGCGACCAGTCCGGCCGTCACGCGGTCCAGGACGCGGTCGGCGCGCCACAGCTCGCCGCCCGGCAGGGTGAGCCCGGCCCACTCGGGGAGCATCGGCAGCATCTCCGCCGCCCGCCGGACGACGAGAACGGAGTGGGCGCTGCGCCCGATGAGCGAGACGTCGGGCTGTTGCACGAGCATGTCCGAGGCCGGGACGAGGGTGGCGCCGTTGGCGGAGTCGGTGAAGCGGAACGACCGCAGCAGACGCTCGATACCCGCAGCCGTCGGCGCCGGGCCGCCGAACCAGGTGGTGGCCTCGTGGTACGGGCCGGCGAGGACGAGCGCCGAGTCCGAACGGTCTGAGGCCTCGAACACCACGGCGTCGTAGCCGCGCATCGCCTTCCGCATCTGCCGGCCGCCGGGCAGGATCTTGTCCGGGATCGCCCGGTGCTCGCCCGCCGGCGCGAGGAAGAACTGCCGTGCGAGCTGCGGACCGGTGAAGCGGGTGTTGCCGTACCAGCGGAAGTCGCCGAGCATCGAGGGCAGCGTGAGCTCGACGGGGTCACCCGACGCCGCAACCCGCCACACGTCGCGTCCGCCGTTGCCCGCTGCCTCCTGTGTCATCGATCCCGCCGCCATCCGTCCTCCTGGTCTTTCGGCACCGGTCCGGAGGGACCCGCACCGCGTTCCTTGAGGTGCAACGAGGGGAACCCCGTGACGTCACTGCGGCGATCGGGGGATCAATCTTCGTCACCGGCGTCGCAATAGATTGTCGTTGACCGGAAAGGGCGAGTTGATGAGTCATTCTCCGTATTCACCGGAGCCCCGGCCGGGGGACGCCCCGGGGCCGACGCCGGCGGGCGACTACGACGAGGCCGGTGTGCCGACGTTCGAGCACGTCCGCGACAAGATCGAAGGCCGGTACGCCACCGCGCAGGGCGGCACGGAACTGGCCGAGGAGAGCGAGGCGGGCCGGGCCGTCGCGGAGCAGGAGGCCGACCGGGAGGCGGCGGCACGGGAGCGTCTCGAACAGATCCGGCGCTCGATCGGGGGCGGCGAATAACCGGCCTTAAAACACAGAATGCCCCGCCGGTCACCCGGCGGGGCATTCTCTTACGTTTGATGTCGGCGGCGACCTACTCTCCCACACCCTGGCGAGTGCAGTACCATCGGCGCTGGAGGGCTTAGCTTCCGGGTTCGGGAT
>NZ_JAVREJ010000029.1:0-55707 GCF_031845345.1 Pseudonocardia charpentierae
AGATCCAGCGCCACATGCCCCTCGAGCACATCGTTGACCGTCACCGTCGCCATGGCTGACAGCGTGACCGCAGCTCACCCGCCCGACCAGCCACCCACCTCGGCGGTCCGAGGCGGAGCCTCATTAGGTGAGTGGTCGGTCCTTTCGGTCCAGCGACCGGAACCGAGCGGTGGGCGCCCTTCCCGCGCGGGCGGCGTGTCCTCCCGCTCCCGCTGCAGCGGAAGCCGGAGGGGAGGGCTCAGGCCTGGCGATGCTGTGGGGCGGCTGAACCTGCTCCGGAGCCGTCCGGCGGCGACCCGGACCGTGTCAACACCACGAGTGACCGCCGGCCCCAGGTCGTCGCGATCGAGCACCGCGCAGACGTGCGGGCGTCGGTAGGGCTGAAGGAGCTCGCCCAGGGAGTATCCGGGTCGCCGCAGGTAGTGGCGAAGGTGCTGCAGGTCGCGCGTGATGTCGACCCAGTAGATGCCCTGTTCGTAGTCACGCTGTACCGGCACGACGCCGTCGACGAGGTGCTGGTACTGCAGCCACGGGAAGTTCACGCCGCACCGGGTGGCGAGCAGCGACGACAGGTTGTGCCGGGCGTTGACCTCCATCACCTTGTACTGGCCGTCGCGCGGGTCTCGCTTGAACTCGGTGCACGAGTAGCCCGAGAACCTCGCCGTGCCCAGCAGACGGCGGCCCTGCTCGGCGACCTCCGGCATCCACTCGCTCACCACGACCGACGGCGACCCCGTCTCGGGCGGCGAGTTCCGAATCTTCCGGGAGGTGAACTCGACGAGCGGCTCGCCGTCCCAGAAATAAGAGTTGTACACCGCTCCGCACTGCTCGTCGCCGGGGATGAGCTCCTGGAGCACCACCTCGAGCGAGTGCGACCGTGCCACCGTGTAGGCGCGCAGGGCCTCCTTGGTGCTGTCGACCCGCGTCCACTTGACGCCGACCAGCTGCTTGTAGATGTGGCTGAGCTCGGGCTTGAGCACCGCCGGGAACTCCGCGGTCGCGCAGAACCGGCGCACGTCGTCCTCGTCGGACACCGGGAAGGTCGCCGGGCTGGGGACTCCGGCGGAGCGGGCGAGCGCGAGGGTCGTCGCCTTGTTCAGCAGAGTCTCGGTCACCTCTGCACCGTCGCTCGCCACGATCAGCCCGGCGTCCTCCAGGCTCGTCTTGTGCCGGGCCACCGTGCCCAGCGCGGCGTCCGAGGCGGGGATCAGCAGCGAGCCCGGGCAGCGGTGGGCAGCCTCGAGCAGCACCTTGACGAACTGCGCCTCGTCCTTGTCCGGGTGCGGCACCCGGATCACGTCTCCGACGTACTTCGACCTCTGGGCGATGTCGCGTCGGTCGTAACTCACGACGGTCACCGGTACGCCCTGCCGGCCCAGGCTGCGTACCACACCGAGTCCGTGCGTCGCTCCGGAAACCACGATCGCCCTGGTCATCATCATCGATCAGACCCGCCCCTCGGGGAGGTCTGTTCCCGTGATAACCCGCACCGCATGTGGTCATCCTGCCGACCGGGCATGTTATCGCTCCTTCACTAGACACGCCCGTCTGTCCTAACGAGGATCGGGGCTCCGGGCCTTGTATCAGGCACTCGAAACCGACAGCGGTCGCGTTACAGACAGGATGCAATACATCACAAACTACTGCTTCCAGGCTAGCCTTGGCTCTCGCGAGCCTGTCGGCGTGTCAATGCCTGGAAGACGAAAATGCCCCTGGAGTAGGGAAAACTGAGTTTGCTGAGGACCACGTCGAACCTGATCGAGACACTTTCGAGGTGCCCACAACGGCTCGACCGAAGATCACGGTGACCGCGGACGGGGGTGTTGGTGCCCAGGCGATCGGCTGCGGGGCGAGCAGGGGGCGGATCGACTCGTACCCGGCGACGACAGCGGATAGGGCGATCATAGCGACGATGAAGATCTCGGCAGCCGTCCAGCACATGTACCGGTAGGCCTCGATCCTGGCGGCGACCTCGGCCAGGAGGTAGCCGACGGCCTGGTGATTGATGATCGGGGACATCCCGCCATCGGTAACGTCTTAAGCTCATTTCAAGGCGAACTCGTAGGCCCCGCGGGAGGACCAGGATCTCGGTCTCTTTGGTGGTGTCGGGTCGGGTGCGCAGCACGATCCGGGTCTTCTCGTGATGGGGGTAGGCGCGAAGCGAGCGCTTTACTATAGGCCGCGATGGCGAAAGCTGGGCAGTACATGAGCGACTCCTATACGGACACCGACGTCTCGCCCGTATAGGAGATTGACGATAGGGCCGGTGGCGACCTTGGACAGTCGTCAACCGTGAAAGGGCGAAAGGCACATTGACAATCACGTGGGCGGGATTGCTAAGAAGAAGGCCGCTTTGTGGACGAACCACTTCTCGCCCGGCGACCGACGCCCTCGGGTGTTGTCACAATTGATGCATGGCGTGCAGGCAGTGATGATCGGGCAGCAGCCCGCTGGTCGGCAAGGGATGCGAAGAAGTGGACGGGCACGCGGCACGGCATGTCGAGGCTGGTTGGGACGCTGGCGTTCTATTCGACGAATGCGACCGCGGCTGGGAATGTCGATCACTTTCATAGGCAGGGCAGGGGCCGAAGAGAGTATCTCCGTCTAGGCGGTGGCCGCGCTACTAGCCACTTATGCTACGAACTGACGAGGCCGCCAGGCACAAGCTGACCGTTCCGCCCCACGTCGCTCAGAGGCTGACCGGGTGGGCAGTGTGCGCAGTGTTCGAGCTGCGGAAGACGCCCGAGGAAGTTCTTGAGGCGCAGTGGAGCTGTGTGAACGAGGAGCTGCGGGCGTTCACGGGCGGCCTGTTGGCGGAGTAGTGGACGAGCGTGAAGCACGACCGGGTAACATGATCGAGACCGCCCGCAAGCAGATAGAGGAACTGCTTGAAGAGTATTCCGGCAGGCCGGACGCAACGGTCGCGGGTGCGGCATACTTGCGCGAGCAGGCGAGGACTATCATGGGTTTCCTTGACAATATGAAGCGGACGTTGGGTGACGGTGCGGACGAAGAGGGTCAGGATTTCTGGTGACTATCTCGCGCCTTTGCATCAACGGCCCGGTGATCGTCGAGCAGGGCAAGAGCGTCTGCCTCAGCGTGGGCACCTGATCATGTATACCGGGTTCGATCGACTACCGCCGCACGCCTACGGGGGCGGGCGCACCACCTACACCCGCGCTGGCCGAGCTGCGACGCCGGCTGCCGTCACCGGACCGAGTTGAGCTGTCGCACAGTGCCGACGCAGCGAGGTCGTCCCGGAACTCATGGAACTTGAGGTGGCGGTCCCCACCTGAAGCCCGCCTCGCGGTAGGCACCGGGTGAACCGCCAGGAACACCACGAGGAAGGGGGACCGCCGTGGGCAAGAACTACCAGAACCAGGAGAGCGAAACGAGCCACCCGGCCGTGCCGGAGCGTGCCGGAGCCGGTGAGCGTGGCCCTGGCCGAGCTGGCCGGCGAGCTGCGCGAGGGGTTGCTGGCGCCGGCGGTCGGGGCGCCGGGTTGCAGGTGCGGGCGCGATGATGGAAGCCGACGTCAGCGCGGCGTCCGGCCCGCGGGGCAAGCACGATCCGCAGCGTGCCGTGACCCGACACGGGCACGGTGCGGGTCGATGGCCCTGGGCAGGCGGCGAGTGCCGATCGAGCGGCCGCGGACGCGCCGTCGACGGCTCCGGCGAGCTGCCGGTGCCCTCTTATGAGCTGTTCTCCTCGACCGAGGTGCTGGGCCGGATAGCCCTGGAGCGGATGCTCGCAGACTTGTCGACGCGGCGTTACCCGATCGGGCTCGAGCCGGTCGGCACCCGTACCGAGCAGACCGCGACGCCAACCTCGCGCTCGGCGGTGTCGCGGCGGTTCGTCGCGGCCACCGAGACCGCGCTGGCCCAGCTGCTGGCCGCGGACCTGTCCGGGCTGGACCTGGTGGCGATGATGGTCGGCGATGATGGTCGACCGGGTGCACTTGGCGAGCACACCTGCGTGGTCGCCCTGGGCATCGATATCGACGGCGCGAAACACCCCCTGTCTGTGGTGGAGGGCTCGACGGAGAATGCCACCCTGGTCACCGAGCTGATCGTCGGGCTGCGCGAGCGCGGCCTGGATGTCACCCGCCCGACCCTGGCGGTGCTCGACGGGTCCAAGGCGCTGCGCCGCGCCGTGGTGGACGTGTTCGACCGCCCGGTGATCGGCCGCTGCCAACTCCACAAGATCCGAAACGCGCAGGATCGGCTGCCGGACAAGCTGCGCTCGGTGGTGGCGGCCCGGATGCGGCGGGCCTACCACGCCGAGTCCGCGCTGGCCGCCGAGGCCGAGCTGACCGCGCTGGCCGCCGAGCTGGACAAGACTCATCCCGGCGCCGCGGCGAGCCTGCGCGAGGGCATGGCCGAGACGCTCACCGTACTGCGTCTGGGCGTACCGCCCACACTCGCGCGCACGCTGCGGTCCACGAATGCCATCGAGAGCACGATCAGCATCTGTCGTGCGCACAGCGCGAACGTCAAGCGCTGGCGTGATGGGCAGATGGCGCTGCGCTGGTGCGCCGCCGGGATGGTCGAGGCCGGCAAGCAGTTCCGCCGGGTGAACGGCCACCTCCACCTACGATCGCTGCGCGACACGCTGGACAAGGTCACCGAAACCGTCGGTGCCCCCGTCCATGATGAGGCCGTCAACGCGGCCTGATGATTACGGGCCGCCACCGAAGTTCCACGTAACTCGGGACATCCTCGTCAACCGTCCCCGTAAATGATCTCCACGTCCGTCTCGCCCGCCACTTTGAGGACGATCACTGTGGCGAGCCGGAGGCCGGCCGGCGGAATCCACCTTGTGATCGAGTAGATCGGGGTCGCCTCCAAGGACTGGGTGTACTCCAGAGTCGGAATGATCGCCTTTGCGGCCTGTTCCCACGGCGTTCGGTCGTCGGGGCGATCGGCAAGAGTCGCAGATTCCGTTAAGTGAGGGATTAGGTCGCTGCCCCGGACACGAGGCCGAGCTATGACGTCGCTAGGTTGAAGATCCACCGATGCATCCTCACGGAGTCACAGTCGGGGTCCCACCCGAGCGCTCGGGTGGGGGTCACGGTCGGCCCACGACAGACGGAGTCGCGAGGCAAGCGGTGCGGTCCCCGGCAGGGCCCGGTTCATGCGAGAGCGTCCCGGTGTGGTAGCCGCATGTGGGACCGTAGGCCCTCCAGAGGGATAGAGGGCCAAGCGAGAGGATTCGCCGTCGTGTCATCACGCGTTGACCGGATGCTCGCCACGATTAGCCTCGCGTGGCTCGACTCGGTTGTCGGCTCGACGAGCCCTCTCGCGCGCTACGATCTCATCCCGCTGGTCCCACCGCCGAGTGATGAACGCGAGCACGGCGATGAGCAGCAGGACCGCTGGTGTGAGGATCAGCAGCGGCCAATGCTCGAGGAACATCCAGAGAACGGGGTTGTTGTATTTCAGGTTCAACAGCCCTCCAGCTTGCGCGACAACGGCCTTCCAGCGGGAGGGCGATCTACGTTCGGGTCAGGCCAACCCGACGTACTCCGGGGACGAATCAGAACTCGCTAGGCCTAATGATTTCGTTACCCCTCCGTGTGTCTCTTGCCGGGCGGCTCCCTCCGCACGAACACACTCGGTCGACGAGCCACATCCACCTCCCGCACTCGACGTGCGGGCAGCCTGGCCGGGTCGACCAGCGAGATCAATGTCTTGGTGCTCGACCCGACCCGGAAGTGATCGCCGGCCTGCACCGGGTCGTCGGTCCGCACGACCCGGGGTCGAACGCCTCGCGGCACTCCTCGGTGCGGGTGCACACCAGCACGACCGGACCGGGAATCGCCAGATCGCGCATCCCTGCGCGATCTGGCGGCCAGGTTCTCCCCGAGTTCGCGAACCTTCCCGACCTGCGGCACCACGCTCATACGTCGTTCACCGAGGAGCGCGTGACCGCGGAATAGGCGAGGGTCCGGGCAATGGTTCTCCATGAGGCCGTTGAATGCGCCGGGCTCGACCCCGCGATCGATGTCGGCGCCGAGCCGAGGACCGTCGCCACTGCAAGCGTGCCGGCGGCCCGGCGGGCCGCGCACGAGGCCGGTGCGCGTCATGTCGGGATTCCCTTCTTTGGGGCGGGGAACGATGGGGCGCCGACACCGGCTGGCGGCGCCCGTCTTGCTGGGTGGGGCTGTGTCAGGCTGGGTCGCGCCACATCGGCCACAGTGGCGGGCCGCCCGCGACGGCGAAGGGTGTCGCGGCGCGGAATCCGTGCCGCTCGTAGAGCGCCTTGCTTCGCGGGCTCGTGGCCTCGAGGTATGCCGGGTGGCCGGCCCGGTCAGCGCGCTGGAGCACGGGTGCCATCAGCGCGGAGCCCAGCCCGTGGCCCTGGGCGGTCGGGATGACGCCAAGAAACCACAGGTATTCATGCGGCTCGTGCGGGTGCTGCTCGTCCATCAGGCTGACCAGCTCCAGCACCCGGTCGCCGTGGGGCGCGCACAGCTCGGTGATCTCGCTGGCGAACCGCTCAGCGCGCTCGTCGGACATCGGTGCCCGCCCGGCAGGCACCCACAGCGCCGTGCCGGTGACACCGGCGGTGGTGGTCCACGCGTCGTCGTGCGGGGCCAGGATCTCGACGACCAGGTCGAAGAAGGTCTGCGTGGCCGCTGGACGGGTCCTGGCATCGGGAAGGATCCAGCGGAATACCGGATCGTCGGTGAACGCGGCGGCGAGCGCCGACGCGACCGCCGCGGCGTCTGTGGGCAGGGCCTTCCGTACGTCGCCGGTGGTGGTGGTAAGGACGGTGGTCATGTTGTCTCCTCGTCGTGTGGGACCGTGCGAGGAGAAGGATCGGACGCGTCGCTGACCGTTCCGTGACGTTTCCCTGACAGTTCCAACGTGCCAGCATCGGGACCCCGTCAGGTCGAGGCCCCGTTGGTGCGGAGGATCGCCGTGCTGTTCAAGGTGCTTGGTCCGCTCGAGGTCGAGCTCGCTGCCAGTACACCGCGCTGCGGTTCACCCAGCGCCTCGTCGACGCCGGGGTCGCACCCTCGACCGGCAGCACCGGGGACAGCTTCGACAACGCCCTGGCCGAGAACCTGTGGGCAACCATCAAGGTCGAGCTCATGTACTGGCCGGGCACGACGTTCGCCACCCGCACCGAGGCCGAGCACACCCTGCTCCGCTACATCGACGGCTGGTACAACCCGCGCCGCATCCAGGCCGGCCTCGGCGGGCTGTCCCCCGACGAGTACGAGGAGACCTACCATCGCGCCGAGCGCGACCACCACAGATAACCGGGACTCCGGCAAAGCGGGGGAACCTCACACCGCGCAGTCGACGTGGAAGAAATCGACAGTCAGCGTGCTGGTGGCCTGCGTGCGCAGGAACTGCCGCCAGGTGGTGTCGGTGCGCCGAACCGGTGCCGGGGGGATCCGGTGGCGCGCGGCAGCTTTCCAACTCAGGTCCGCGGCAGCGGTCCTCGCGAGCGCCGGGGAGTAGGGGCCCGGGCGGGGACCACACGTCCCGCACGCTGTGGGACGTCCTTCACGCACAACCCGTGCCAGCTCAAGGCCTCGGCGAGAAGTAGGGGTCGGGCTGCTGTACAGCAGTGAAGTACAGCAACGACAGCAAACTCACCGGGTCACCACCGAGTTCGTCGCCGCCTTTCGCGGATGCACCGTCAGGCGAGAGCTTCGAGTACGTCGGCAGCGCCGGTGTCGGTGACGCCTCGCCCAAAGTATCTGTCGCTGGTCATCGAGGGCTTGGCGTGGCCGAGCTGGTCGGCGGCTGCCCGGGCGGAGAGCCCGGCCTGGTCCATGAGTGTCGCGACGGTCTTCCGCAGTACATGGCTTGTCACCCACGTGAAGTCAGCGGCCGCGAACGCGTCTCGGAGGTCGGCTTGGGTGTTGGACGGGTCGCGCAGGTTGCCCAGTGGCGCCGGGAACACCGGATCGTGCGACAACGGATCGTGAGACAGCACGGAGTGGCTGGCCCGGATGCGCAGCATCTCGACGGCCCATGACGGCAGCCGAAGGAGCCGCGGTGTGACCTTGCTCGACTCCGTCGTCTTGTTTTGCAGCCCCTTGCCGGGGACGCGGACGACGATGCCGCCGGTGCGGATGGTGGCGGCGTCGAAGTCGATGCAGTCCCAGGTGATCGCGCACACTTCGCCGATCCGCAGGCCGGTCGCCAACATCATCGAGACGAAGTCGGGCAGATCGCGCTTGATCGCTTTCTCGTCGTAGGTCAGGGCGGCTCGGAGTTGGGTGGCTTGCGCGGCGGTCAACGCCTGGGGGGCCGTGCGCGGGGTGGTGCGGGTGATCGCGCTGGCTTCGCGCACGGGGTTGCGATCAAGGGCGTCGTAGCGGGCGGCGAGCCCGCACATGCCGCTGAGTACGGTGCGGGTGAGCTTCGCTGTCCCGGCGCCGTGCTTGTCCCGCACGACGCGGAGGTGACGGTCGATGGCGCCGGTGGTGAGTTCGCGCACCCGAAGCCGCCCGAGGGTCGGGATCACCTGTCGGTCTAACCGGTCGCGGTAGTTGCGGCGGGTGCCGGGGGAGTGGCTGCCCTGCTCGATCTCGTTCCACCACGCTTGGGCGAGCACGTCGACTCGGGTGTCGGGGGTGATGAGAGCGCCGGCGTCGGAGCGGTGGCGATCCCGTAGTGACTCGATCAGTGCCCGCTCGGCGGCGGCCTGGGTTCGTGCGTACTTCTCGACGTGACGTGTTGTGCCGTCCCAATCGCGGTACAGGGTTCGGGCTCGCCAGCTGTCACCGTGGCGGTACACCCGGATGCGGCCGTTTGTCCCGAGGGGGAGTGGCGGGCGGGCCATGACCCCCATTTTACCCCCATAAAACGAGGACAACCAAGGCAAACCGATGCACACTGGTCCGCGGCGTCTTCGCTGCTCGGGCGGGAGGACGCGCAGTGATGCATAACGATGCAAAGCAATACCTGCATATCGCAGGGTTACTGGTTCGAGTCCAGTCGGAGGAGCTTCTACCAGCGGATATGTGGCCATCCGCATGTGCCGAGAAGATCGACTCCCACTCTACTCCCACAGTTCGGGCAGACAAGGTCGCAGCCGCGTCTATGAGCAGCTTGAGCGGAGCTTGGGTCACCTTCATGCCGTTGTGGCGCCTGCGACTGGTGGTGGAAGCCGACCTCCAGTCTCATGCGACGATCAACGTCAGCTGCGAGGGGATCAAGTCCGTCACGGCGACGCACTCGGACAGGACAGTGGCGAGCGGCTCCCCGGCAGTCGCCATCGCAGTCAAGCGTCGTGCTTGGGCGGCGCTCACCGGTACGCAGTCGACGCGGCAGCGGTCGCTGTCAGGCCTCGCCGCGGTGGCGGTGCTCGTGGCGGGTCAAAACCGCCTGACGCAGGAGACCGTGCTTCGCTCAGCAGGACAGCAAGCTCTGCGGCGCACTTAGGAGGATCTCGGCCATCCGCCGAGCCGACACCGTCCGCTCCGCTGTGAGGAGAATCTTGATCAGGACGCCAGTCGTCTCGGGCAACATTGTTTGCAATTGGCTACGAGTCGATCAATTGATGGCTTGACATAGAGTTCCGCAGCAGTGGGATCTATCGTTATCATGGCGTACCCGCGCACATTTTCGGAGGCCTGATGGGTGCTGGAAGCCACGGGCGCTACTTCAGCCACTACGTGCGGGACAAGTATTCACATAGTCGTATCGGTTAAGTCTTGAATTATCAATGATTGCTAGAAGATCCGCTCCGCAGTGACGTCTCGGGTGATGCCCGCCCCGACCACAGCCCTGCCCGGCCGACCTCATTGAAGTACGAGTACAAGGTGGTTTAGGTTCGCGAAGGCATGATCGGCGGCAAGATGTCGGGGGACAAGCTCGAGAGGATCCTGAACGATCACGCGAGCAGTGGTTGGCAGGTCAAGGCGATCACCGCGGTCGAGGTCAAGGGACGGATCGGGCCGGGTGGCGTCGAGGGGGTCCTGGTGACCTTCGAGCGTCCGCGCAACTGACCTCCCCGATCAGCAGTGGTCGAGTTCGATCCTCTCGCCCACGCCGGGTGGTGCCGTCCGCCGAATTCCCGCCTAACGTCGCCGCTCGGCCGCACCTGTCCCTCGCCGTGCGAGACGGGCGATCTCTGCTCGGCCGAGCCGGTCAAGAGCTCGGCGAACCGGCGCCGGGCCGTCGCACGCTGCCGGAAGAGTTAGCCGAGCCCGACCTCGAGCGAGTCGTCACGCTGGCCAGGGGCTGAGGTGCTCACCAACTGGCCTTGACCAACTTAGGGCGGCGGCTGACCGAACGCGAGACCGATGTTTCTCCGACTGGTCGTCGGCCTGCCCGCGCCGGGAGCACCCCACCGACCGGGTACTTCCCTCCAGCACGAGCGGAGCCGTCCTACAACGATCGACGGGTGGGTCCCCACCGGCACTCCGCCCGGGCAAAGCTGCTGTCCTCGCCGAGCTCGGGTTCGTCCCCGGCTCGTTGCGCCCCTCGTCAGCCGTGTCAGTGTTCTCGGCACCCATATGCCGGGTGCTGCTTGGTCAGTCGGCAGACACCCGCCTTGATCCACGAGCCCTTATCGCGAGGCGAACTCCAACCACGAGTAGTCACCCATGTAGCTCTGCTCCACGGTCATGTCGACGTTCTTCGACACCCAATCCTTGGCGGCCTCGTCCGCGCCCTTCGCGTCGCTCTCGGAGTTCCAGGCGCTCATTGAAACGAGCTTGTCACCGACCGGGATGACGCCGTAGGCGATGAACCCCGACTGCTGCTTGAAGATCGGCAGAATGCCGGCTCGAGCCTTCTCGATCATCTCATCCTTGTCGCCCCGGAAGCTGTAAACCACACATCGCCCATACGGCATCGCTGTCACCCCTTCTCCCGGCTACCAGGGTCAGTCATGGTCCTCCGACGATCAGCGAGGCGCCAGAGGCAACTGTGCACGTGTTATGGGCGCACTCCTCTTGACGTTGAACTCCTCAGCCACGACGGCGCTGGGCCGTACCGGGCTATACCTGGTTTCGATCTGCCGCACCGAGCGCTCACCCCTGGCTGCGCCACCGCCGCTCGCCCGGCCAGCACGCCCGGGCGCCGCGGCACCATCACAGCTGACCGGGACCGGGACGGGTTGTACGTCAGCATCATCACGGCCGGAGGGCCTGATCGTCGACCCTCGCCGGGATCGAGGTCTTTACCGGCGGCTTACGGAAGAGCATGATCGCCGAGGCCGAGACGCACGAGGTCGACGGGACCGAGGTAGGCCGGGAGATAGCACCTGCTCGCGGTACGGGGCGCGCTGCTCGACCTCCACGGGGGAAGGGGTATGCGTTATGCGATCAATCAGGGCGGCCGATGTCCCTATCGCACTCAAGGACGACAATGTCGAGGTCCGGCTATCCGAGGTCGGCGAGATGACTGTCGGGTATTTCCGCTTCGCCAAGGGAACCGACCTGGGTCCCGCGTTGGCGGGGCTGCCGGGCGACATGTGCCAGTGCCCGCACTGGGGCTACATGCTTGAGGGCACGCTGCTGATGCGCACCCCGTCGGGGGACCACACCTATGAGGCCGGCCAGGCGTTCTACTGGGCCCCCGGGCATGCCCCGGAAGCCTTGGAGGACTGCGCGTACGTGGACTTTTCTCCTACGGCTCAGCTCCAGGAGGTGCTGCGGCACATCCAGAACGCGGGCGGCTGATCGCTGCCTCGACAGTTGCCCGAGGTCGGCCCCTGGCGCGGCCGCCGGTCAAACCCACGCGATCGCGCAGGAGTCGTCGGGTACCGCATGACGGCGCCCGCCGCGCAGGCACGATCGTCTCGGTGGCGACGGCCACGACCACCCCCGCGGCCCGTGATCGTCCTCGTTGCCGCAGCGCCGAAGGGACTTGTGCCCGACGGGTAAGGCCACGCTGGCGGCAGTGACCACAAATCGGCGGCGGAGGAGTATTCGACCAGGTCGGTCACCACGAGGAGTGCGTTGAGGAGTGCGGTTGCTCGCGTTGGGGGCGCAGGGTCTGTTCGATGGGGTGGCGGTGACGCGTGGCCGGGTGATGGTGCTGGTTGAGGGCGATCGGATTGTGGCGGTGGACCGGTCCGGTGCGGCACCGCCGCCGCACGCCGAGGTTGTCGAGTTGACCGATGCCACCCTGTTGCCGGGGCTGGTGGATGCGCACGTGCACCTGGCGTTCGACCCCATGGGGCACCCTCTGGTTGACGTGCTCGAGGTGGATGACGACGTTCTGCTGTCGCGGATGCGGGCCAATGCCGCGCAAGCCCTCGCCGCGGGGATCACGACGATGCGCGACCTGGGCGACGCCCGCTACCTGACCGGTCGCTTGCGTAGTGCCTGGGCGGGGGGTCCGGAGCTGTTGATGTCCGGGCCGCCGATCACCCGCACGGGCGGGCATTGCTGGTTCCTTGGCGGCGAGGCGGACGGGGTGGATGGTGTCCGCGCGGCGGTGGCGCAGCGAGTCGCTGCCGGGGTGGACGTCATCAAGATCATGGCGACCGGTGGGTTGATGACGCCAGGATTTGGCGTGCACGAGTCGCAGTACGGGCCGGTCGAGCTGCGGGCCGCGTGTGAGGCCGCCCATGACTGCGGGCTGGCGGTCACCGCGCACGCGCACGGCCCACGGGGTATCGCCGAATCGTTCGCGGCGGGGGTGGACGGGGTGGAACACGCCACCTTCCTCACCCCGGACGGGGTCGAGTTCAACGCGGGAACGGTGGATCGACTCGCGGCGGCGGGCGTATTCGTCGGTGCCACCGAGGCCTGGCTGCCCGGGGGGCCGCCGCTGCCGCCCGCCGATGCGGTCCGACTCGAGCAGTGCCGGGCCAACGTCGTTCGGATGCAGCGGGCCGGGGTCCGCGTGGTGTGCAGCTCGGACGCCGGGGTCGGTTCGCGCAAGCCGCACGACGTGCTGCCGCACGGAGTCGTGCTGTTCGCCAGCCTCGGATTCAGCACCATGGAGGCGTTGGCCGCCGTGACCAGTGTGGCGGCGCGGGCCTGCGGGGTCGGCAGCAGGAAGGGCAGGCTGGCCCCCAGCTTCGACGCCGACATCCTGGCCGTGGCCGGTGACCCGACCACCGATGTGCGGGCACTCCTGGACGTGCGGGCGGTGTTTCGCGCGGGCCGGCGGGTTTGATCCCTGCTACTCCGCGAGTTGGCGGACGTGCACGGCCTGGAGTTCAGGGACATCGAGCGGTGCCGCCTGCTCGTCGCCGGACCTCCGCCTCGGCCCCGGTGGAGGTCGGCCGGTCGACAGCCCGGATCGGGGGGGAAGGGCCATCGCTGGCTCCGGGCCCGATCAGTGGCCGTTTACCACGCGTCGTCGCGTAGCGCCACGTTAGCGTCGGCAGGGTGGCTTTGGCGGTTTGCCTTCTGTTTGATCAGCGCTCGGAGCGGGCCGTGCGCGCGCTGTGGGATCGGCTCGAGCGAGCTGGCGTTCCGAGCCTGCGCTCGCACACCCACGGCCAGCACATGCCGCACGTTTCGTACGCGGTCCTGCGGACCTGGGACCTGGCTGCGGTCTCCGCGGCCGTGGCGGGGCTTGGCCCTATGGCCCCGGTAGAGCTGACATTCGACGGTGTCGGGCTGTTCCGACGAGGTCGGGCTTGGCTGCTGGCCGGCGCCGCAGCCGAGTTCGTCACGAGACAGGAGCGGGTGGTCGAAGCGATCACCGAGACCGGCGCCGAACTACACAAGCACTACCGCCCTGGCAGGTGGTTGCCGCATTGCTCGGTGGCTCCGCGGGCCTCGTTGGCTCAACTGCCGGTACTTGCTGCCGCCATCTACGACGTGTTGCCGCTCGAGGCTCGGCTCGATCGCATCGCGTTGATCGACAGCGCCACCGGCGAAGTCTGGCCGGTTTCGGCTGTGGGGTGACGAGCGCTTCAGCCGGATTGCTTTGCTGATCGCCGTGGTGCCGTTCGTGGTGCGAAATCGCGGCTACCAGTGGGGTCAGAGGCGTCTGATGGTGTTGGGCGTGCGACTGTTGTTGCTGGTAGAGGCGGATTGCGGTGGCGATGTGTTCTCTCATAATCCGTCAGGTCGTGGGTTCGAGCCCCACCCGCCCCACATCGCAGCAGCTCAAGCCGGTCTATCGTCCGCTCACGGTACCAACCACGATCAATTCCCAGGGAAACCCCACGGGAACGCAATCGGTGGATGTCGAGGCGGGTGGCGCGACCACCACCGGCCATGGTCGCGCACGGCAGCATGTCGGTGACGAAGCAGCCGGGCAGCGCGACCTACGTCGCCCGGTGTCGGTTCCGGGACTTCGACGGCGTCACACGTTCGCTGGAGCGCGCCGGACGGTCGATAGCCGCGGCGATGGCAGCTCTGCAGGACGAGCTCCGGAGTCGCGTCGGGACGCCGGCCGCGCCGCTGCGTCCGCACCACACCTTCGCGCGGGCGGCCGAGGCCCACCTGGCCACCTTCGATGCCCAGGTGGGCGAGGGGACGCGGGCGGCGACGACCGCGGACACGTACCGGCAGCGCCTCCGGTCGGTCGTCCTTCCGGCGATCGGGCAGTGGCAGCTGCGGGAGGCACCGTGCCGCAGCTCGACGCGTTCTTCACAGACCTCGCGACAACGCATGGGCCGCAGGCTGGTCGAAATGCTCAGCCGAGGTCGGCAGAGAGCCGCCGCTCCGGTCGCATTGGACGGTCACGACGAGCGACGCGCGGGGGCGCTGACCCCGCATGCGGGTTCGGAGCGCCAGGCCGTCCGACGGCCGGGTCGCCGGCGTGGCCGGCGGGCTTGAGCGGGCCGACCCCGGCGCCGTTGTGGCCGACGATCGGCAGGGAGTTGCGGGTGCAGACGAACACGACCCATTCATCGAGTCGATTGCCGGCTCAGCTGAGCGGCTACGGTCAAGTGGGGTGTCGCTGCCCTGTCGGCACCGTACCGGCGGCGAGGACTGCGGCAAGCGCGCCGAGGGCGGCGAGCAGGGCGAACACGGCGGGGTAGCCGTCGAGGGTCTGCGCGAGGGCCGAGCCGGCCCACGGCGCCAACGCGGTGGCGAGCAGGGCGGGCGCGGACAGCAGCCCGTTGAGGCGACCGTAGTGGGCCGCGCCCCAGCGGTCGCTGATCGCGGTGGCCTGCAGCAGGGTGAACACGCCGCGGGCGGCGCCGGCGAGCATTGCGGCAGCGATCAGCAGAGTCGCCGGGCCGGGCAGGACCGCGAGAAGGCCGGTGGTCGCCGCGGTGAGCGCGAGGACGACCACACCGCGGACGCGGACGGTCGTGGCGGCGACGAGGTGGCGGTAGCCGAGGCGGCCGAGGACCTGGCCGAGCCCACCCAGGCCCAGCGCCCAGGCCGCGCTGGTGGTGGACATGCCCCGTTCGATCAGCAGCGGCACCTGGTTGACCACCACCGCGAAGGCGGTGAACGTGCCCAGCGCCACCGCGGCGACCAGGAGCAGGAAGGCGCGGCTGCGGATGATCGCGTCCGGGACGTGCTCCTGGCGAACGGTCTCGGCGGGATCGGGTTCGGGCCAGCGGCCGCGCAGCCCCCACAGGTGCCCGGGGATCGTGATCGACCCCAGGACGGCGGCGAGGGTGAGATAAGTGTGTCGCCACCCCCCGTGAGCAAGGAGGGTGGCGGTCAGCGGCGCGAAGATCGTGCTGGAGAGTCCGGCGAGCAGGGTCAGCGCGGTCAGCGCGGCCAGACGGCGGGGGCCCCACCAACGGGTCAGGGCGGCGAACGCGGGCGGGTACAACGTGCCGGCCATGGCCACGCCGGCCAGCACCCAGGCGGCGACGAACCACGGCAGCGTCGGTGCGAGGGCGATCCCGACCACCGCGGGAACCGCGAGCACCGAGCCGGTCGTCATCACCAGGCGCGGGCCGATGCGATCGAGCCACCGCCCGACCGGGATCCCGACCAGCGCCGACACGACCAGCCCCGTGGAGAACGCGGCGGTCACCCCGGCGATCGACCACCCGGTGCTGTCGGCGATGGCCGGGGCCAGGACTGGCAAGGCGTAATACAGCACACCCCAACTGACGATCTCGCTGACACACAGGACGACCAGGACACGGCGGAGCCCGAACTCGCTCAAGGTATCGGGCTTCGCCAGCACCCCTGCAGCGTGCATCACGGGTGGCCCCGTCAGAGGGTGCGCGGGCCGATGGTCGGAGCTGTGGGGGTCATGGGGCGTTCGGCAGCCGCCCGCGCAGCCCGTTGACCAGCCGTCCGGCTCGTTGACACGGCCCCCAGGAGGGAATATTTTCTGCAGGAAGCATCTGCGCGAGTTCGGCGGGAGGAGCAGCGGTGCCCGAGGTGGTGTTCAGCGTCGACCAGTCCACGTCCATGCGCGATCAGGCGGTGCCGGGACACAACCGTTGGCACCCGGACATCCCGCCCGCGGCGTCGGTGCGTCCGGGGTCGGAGTTCCGGGTGGAGTGCCGGGAGTGGACCGACGCCCAGTTGGGCAACAACGACTCGTCGAACGATGTGCGGGATGTGAACCTGAACGTGGCGCACATGCTCAGCGGCCCGATCGAGATCCAAGGTGCTGAGCCGGGCGACCTGCTCGTGGTCGACATCCTCGACCTGGGGCCGTGCCAGCCTCCGCAGGAGTACGGGGACGCCCCGGGGCAGGGCTGGGGCTACACCGGGATCTTCGCAAAGGCCAACGGTGGTGGCTTCCTTACCGACCACTTCCCGGACGCGTACAAGGCGATCTGGGATTTCCACGGCCAGGACGCGACATCCCGGCACATCCCCGGGGTTCGCTACACGGGGATCACCCACCCCGGCCTGTTCGGCACGGCGCCGTCGGCCGAGCTGCTGGCCGAGTGGAACCGGCGGGAGCAGGCGCTCATCGACAGCAACCCGGACCGGGTGCCGCCGCTGGCCCTGCCGCCGCTGGAGGACGGCGTCCTCGCGGGGACGCTCAGCGGCTCGGAGCTCGAGCGGGTCGGCAGGGAGGGGGCGCGGACGGTGCCCGCGCGGGAGAACGGCGGCAACCACGACATCAAGAACTTCACTCGGGGCAGCCGCGTCTACTACCCGGTGCACGTGTCCGGGGCCAAGCTCTCCGGCGGAGATCTCCACTTCTCGCAGGGCGACGGCGAGATCACCTTCTGCGGCGCCATCGAGATGGGCGGCTTCATCGACTTCGGGGTGGACCTGATCAAGGGCGGGATGGAGAAGTACGGCATCACGTCGAACCCGGTGCTCATCCCGGGCCGGGTCGAGCCGCGCTACAGCGACTTCCTGACGTTCATCGGGGTCTCGGTCGACGAGAGCTCGGGGGAGAACTACTACCTCGACGCCACGGTGGCGTACCGGCGGGCGTGCCTGAACGCGGTCGAGTACCTGAAGAAGTTCGGCTACTCGGGCGAGCAGGCCTACCTGCTGCTCGGTTCGGCGCCAATCGAGGGCCGCGTCTCCGGCGTGGTGGACATCCCGAACGCGTGCTGCTCGCTGTACCTGCCGACGGCGATCTTCGACTTCGACATCCGCCCGAACAGCGAGGGCCCGCAGTCGGCCGACCGCGGGGCGTGCGCCCGGACGAGCTGACCCAGAGCGTCGGGACACGTCATGCCGGTCTATGTCTTCGCCTGTCCGGCCTGCGGCCGCTTCGAGCTCACCCGTCCGATGGCGCTGGCGGCGGAGGGTGCGCGGTGTCCGGACTGCCGGCACCAGGCTCGGCGGGTCTTCACCCCGCCGAGTCTGCCGGCCCTGGCCTCCGGGGTGAGGCGGGCGCTGGAGGCCGAGGAGGCCAGCGCACACGAGCCCCGGGTCGTGGCGGAGAAGCGCGGGCGGCCCATGCCGCGGCCGGTCGTGGCCGCACCGCCCTGGGTGCTGCACTGACCCTCCGGAAGTGGGGTGACCTTCGATGTTGCTGGGCGTCGTGTTGCTCTACGTCGGCGCGGTGCTCGCGGTGAACGGCATCTGGTTGATCGGGCAGGCGCGGGCGGCACAGCCCGCGCCCGCGCCGGCCGCCGCAGGCGCGGGCGAGGACCGCGGGCAGGTGTCCGCGTCGGTCGGCGGTCGGGGCGTCGAGCCCCCACCGGCGCGCGCGGAACGCTCACCGCTGCTGATCCAGAATCGCGAGGTCGCGGTACTGAACATCTTCACCGGCTTCGTCGGTGTGGTGATCGCAGTGATCCTGCTGGTGCAGGGCGGGATCCGCGGCGACCTCGCCTCGGTGCGCGGCGGGGGGTTCATCCTGCTGTTCGCGTTCACCTACCTGTGGGTCGCGTTCAACCAGTTCCTCGACGCGGGCGGCCACGCGTTCGGCTGGTACTGCCTGTTCGTCGCGATCACGGCGGTCCCTGCCGGGATCTACACGCTGCAGAACGCGGGCGGGAATCCGGCCCTGGTGTGGCTCGGGATCAACTGGTTCGCCTGGGCGCTGTTATGGGGGGTGTTCTGGGCGCTGCTGGCGCTGGACCGGCCGGTCGCGCGGCTCGCGGGATGGCTGGCGATCATCGAGGGCATCCTGACGGCCTGGGCTCTCGGCTTCGCGGTCCTGATCGGTGCGCTGGCCTTCTGATCGACGACCGACGGGATGACGGCCGGCTCATCCTGCCGTGGCAGGTCCCACCCGGCGCAGGAGCTCGCGCACGAGGTCGCGCAGCGGCCCCTCGTCCGCGCTGTCGATCGACGCCTCGACCACGGGACGCAGCCTGCGGTGCGCCGCCCGGCCCCGCGCGGACAGGAACACGAGCACTCGCCGCCGGTCGTGTGCGTCGACGCGACGGTAGACGAGGTTGCCCGACACCATCCGGTCGATCAGCTTCGTCGCCGAGGGCGCGGGCATGAGCGCGAACTCCGCGACCTCGCGCATCGAGTGCCCGGCGCCATCGGAGAGCAGCGAGAGCACACGCCACTCCTCCAGGCTGCTGCGCTGCTCGCGGAGAGTGGCCGCGACCCGGGTGGTCAGGTGGTGCTGGGTGTGACTGAGCAGCTGCAGGAGGCCGGGGCCCGGACTTCCGTCACCCATTGCGCACGACCAGCGGGGTGGCTAGCGTCTGGTCCCCGCGCATGGAAACATTTTACAGGAGCATCAACTTCGCGCTGTGTCCCCTCGATCCGATCGGGCCAACCGACCGGCCAGCGGTCGGGCGGTCTTCGACGTCGCTTTGGTCGTGCCCCTGCAGGGCCCTGCAGGGGTCTTCGGTCCGTCCTGTGAACTGTGCGCTCAGCTGGCGGCCGAGGAGGTGAACGCGGAGGGCGGGGTCCTCGCCCGCGAGTTGCGGTTCGTCGTCGTCGACGGCGCCAGGCCTCCGACGGAGGTCGCCGACGAGGTCGACGGGTTGCTCGCCCGGGGCGCGGTCGACGCCGTCACCGGCTGGCACATCTCCGCCGTGCGGAACGAGGTCGCGCCGCGCATCTCCGGCCGGGTGCCTTACGTGTACACGCCCCTGTACGAGGGCGGAGAGCATCGGCCGGGGGTCTTCCTCACCGGCGAGACCCCTGATCGGCAGGTGCTGCCCGCGCTGCGTTGGCTGCGGCTGGAACTGGGCACGCGGAGTTGGGCGGTCGTCGGTGACGACTACGTCTGGCCGCGTCGTACGGCGCAGGCGGTCCGCCGCTACGCGGCCGCGTTGGGGGCCACGGTCCCGCTCGAGACGTTCGTTCCTCTCGGTACAAAAAACTTCACCGCGGCCCTTCGCCGGATCGAGTCCTGCCGCTGCGACCTCGTCGTCATGCTGCTGGTCGGGGAGGATGCCGTTCACTTCAACCGACAGTTCGCCGCGAAGGAGCTGGATCTGGTCTGTCCGCGGTTCAGCCCGCTGATGGAGGAGAACATGCTCCTCGCGACCGGGGCGCGGGCGAGCCGGGGGCTGTACTCCGCGGCGGGCTTCTTCGAGTCGCTGCCCAGCGCCTACGGCCTCGACTTCGGTCGCCGCTACGCCGACCGCTTCGGCGTCGACTCACCGATGCTGAACAGCCTCGGTGAGTCGTGTTACGAGGGGGTCAAGCTGCTCGCCGAACTCGTCCGAGCCGCGGGGTCGACCGCGCTGCCGGAGGTGTCCGCCGTCGCCGATTCCGTGTCCTACGAGGGTGCCCGCGGGCTGTTGCACATCCGGGACCACCACCTCGACCAGCCCGTGTACCTGTCGGTGGCGGACGGGCTCGAGTTCGACGTGCTCTGCCAGTTGTGAGTGTGGCGCCCGGGCCAGGCGGTGGACGGGACAGCTACTCCGGGCCCCGGACGACCAGAACCGGTCGGTGCTGGCGGGCGATCACGCCATGGGAGACCGACGCTCGATCAGCCGCGACAGCGCCTGCCGGACCCCCTCTCCTCGGGTCCCCAGAACGATCATCAGTGCGCGGCGCTCCGTTGCCACCTCCGCTAGTTCGCTCGCCGGGTCACCACGCCTGTCCTCGTAGCTCCACGGCACCCCGGCGTCCGCGAGTCGGGCTTCGACCCGGCGACGCTGCTCGGCGATCACCGCCTCGCCCTGCTGCTCCCAGTCGGCGGCATCGCTGTCGACGGGGTAGTCCTCGATCCCGATGACGTGCACGACGTGCAGGCGCCCGCCCAGCCTGCGCGCCAGGTCGACCGCCGTCGCCAACGCGAAGTCGCTCGAGGGATCCTGGCTGTGACCGACCACCAACGTCGGCGCCGTGCCGCCCATCTCGACCATCTCATCCTCCTCTCCCGGCAGCCATCAGGAGACGATCGCGCGCACCACGGACCACCCCAGCGCGGCCGCGGCCAAACCGGCGGCGACCCTGCCCGCGACGTACGCCACGGCGGTGCCGCGCCCGCGGGTCTCGATCAGGCTGAACACCTCGTAGCTGAAGGTGCTGTAGGTGGTGAACGCCCCGCAGAACCCGACCCCGGCCGCAAGTCCCGCCGCCGCCGGAAGAACTGCGGCCCCTCCGGCGAGGGACCCGAGCACGAACGAGCCGATCACGTTGACGGTGAAGGTGCCCAATGGGAACCGAAGACCGTGGCGCGCCTGGACCGCCTTGTCCACCACGTAACGCAGCGGAGCGCCCACCGCGGCGCCGAGTGCGACCCACATTGCCGCCGGCGGGCTCACGGTCCACCTCGGACGGCCGGCGGATGGTGCGCCCGGCGAGGACCCGGGTGACCATCGCCCCGACCGCGCACGCCAGCACCGCCACGAGCGGTGTGAGCACCACATAACCCACGGCCACACCCGCTCGTCCCGCATCCGCCAACAAGAGCGCGTCCACCGCGTACGTGGAGAAGGTGGTGAACCCGCCCAGCACCCCGACGCCGAGGAACGGACGCACCAGCCGATGCGCCTCGCGGAGCTCGACGATCACCACCATCAGCACGCCGATCAGAACCGACCCGACCGCGTTCACCGCAAGGGTCGCCCACGGCGCGGAAGCGGCGGTGTGGGGCACTGCCGACCCGAGTCCATAGCGTGCCTCCGCCCCGATGACACCGCCCAGGGCGATCACGGCGAGCACCTCCACCGGATGCCCGAAAGGCTCCATCCGGCCGACGCGTCCTGGCCTCCAGCGGCTGGTCATCCGACCTCCCCGACACGTCCACCCAGGGCAGCAGCCGAAACAGCGAAGAGTGCCACAACTCCGAGGTGTGGGACAGGAGCACCCGGCGGGCGTGGCGGCCGGTCACCGGGCATGGCCACGACCCGACCGGCGGCGTCAGCTGTCGCGGAACGCCTGCACGCCGCGTTGCACCTGGTCGCTCCAGTCCTTGGCCATCGCGGTCTCGCCGTACTCGTCATGCCAGTTCCACCACTCGTATGCCGGGGTCTGTGGGTAGCCCTCGGGCGAGTCCTCCCACTGCTCCTGCCGCCCGGGTGCGGTCAGGTCGAGGTAGGCCCAGGTGCCGCCCATCGGCATCCGCCGGCGCTGCGCGCCAGCGCGTCCCGGGAGCGGGTCAGCTCCTGCTCCTTCACGAGCAGGCGCCGCACCGGTACCGCGGCGGCGCCGACGCCCTGCAGCACCCGGGCGCCCACCAGCACCGGAAACGACGGCGCCAGCGGGGCGGCCACCGCGCCGACGTCCATCGTGGCGACCCCCAGGCACAGTGGCAGGCGGATGGCGAGGTCGGCGGTTAAACACCTGGGCCTGCAGGGGGCGACCAGGCGGCGTTGCGGGCCCGGCCGACGACCGCGAGCGCCAGGTTCGACTGATTGCGCAGCGCGCCTTGCTGGACCTACTTCCCGAGGCGGCGTGCCCCGCAGTCGTGGCCGTACGGTTGCGACGGCGTCGGTCGGATGAGAGGTGCAGGGATGGGCGAGCCCGAGCTGATGACGAAGCAGGCCCTTCAGGAGTCGGCCGACGGACCGGCTCACCGGTGGTTCAACCGGCCCGAGTCGGGACGTTGGCAACAACCCGTGCTGTCGGAGTGGGAGTTGCGCTGCGCGCGCTGGACAGATCGGCACGAGTACGACGAGTTGAACTACGTCCTGGAGGGGGAACTCCACGTCGAGTCAGGGGGCGTAACCGTCATCGCGGACATAGGCGACGTCATCCGTGTCCCTGCCGGGTCGACCGGCCACTACTGGGCTCCCAGGTACGCGCGGATGCTGGCGGTGTACGGGCCGAATCCAGAAGGAAAGCCCACCGTCGAGCGTTCCTACCGATCAGGCTCGCCGTGACCACGCTCCCCGCGCCCACGGCTCCGCGAGCAGGTCTGCCGTCAATCTCGACTTCGGTTTAGTCACGCCATGTTGTCTTACTGGCAACATAGTACGAATTGCGACGGTTGCAGAAGTTGCTAGATGTGCTCGCCGAGGTAGGCGATGGGATCGTCGGCTACAACCATCTGCTGGAGGTGGAACTGCCACATGTCCACCCCTGCTATTTTTGCAATAGTCGTTCGGTGCTTCTTTGCCCCACAGCGCGCGGGCGAAGTCGTGGCTGTATATCAGCTGCTCGGGCGATCGGTACACGCCCGGGTAGACAACGCTGCCCTTCCAGCCGTTGGCGTTGGCTGTGGCGATTGCCCTGTCGAGAACCTCAGAATTGCTCGTCATAGCAACGAGTCTGCCTTCGATAGTCGTCAGTTGCGGAGACCAGCGGGTCGAGGGCGAGGAACAGGCGGCGGCAGAGGGGACCGTCAGAGGGCGGGAGTCGGACCACGCCCGGGGTGGGTCGCCGGCCACGACCTGCTGCAGCCGTCGCCGCAACAGCTGTGCCCGGGTGCCGAGCAGGGTCAGGGGGGTGCGCAGCTCGTGCCCGGCGTCGGCGACGAACCGGCGCTGCAACGCCAGCGCAGCCGACATCAGCTGCAGCGCGCGCCGGCTCAGCCACGTCCCCGCCACCGCCGCCAGCACCAGGCCCGCGGCCCCGGCGGCGTGCATGGCGGCGAGGATCCGGATGCGGTCGTCGTGTCGTGGCGTCAGGTCGAGTACGGCCTGGACGACGAAGCCGTCCGTGCGCCGTTCGGTGGTGACGCGGTAGGTGACGCCGTCGACCTGCCGGTCGGTCGTCGTCGGTGGTCCGCCCACGACTGCCGCGGCGAATGCGGCCGGGTCGTCGGCTCCGGCCGGGAGGCCTCCCGTCGAGTCCTGTTGCCCACGCGCATCGCGGATGACCAGCCAGGTGTCCAGCGGCGGGTCGTCCACGTCGTCGGCCAGCGCGATCGTCGCGTTCTGCAGGTTGGTGACGGCCTGTTCCTGGTCGCGGAGCAGAACCACGGCCGCGGCCCACAGCCGCGCGACCTCCGACAGCCCGTACATGCCTTGGCCGACGCCCCCGACGACGGTCCACTCGTCGGCCACGAAGTCCGCGCCCACGGCGGTGAACGGCAGCAGGATCTCGGTCTTGCCCCCCTTCTGCCAGCCCGCGACGAGCACGCCGTGGCCGCGGTGCACGAACGACGCGGCGTGCAGCAGCACGTGCCCGGCGGCCGCCAGATAGAGCCCGATCATCGGGATGAGCAGCGGGATCATCGCGATCTCGCGCTCGCACACGATCTCGCACGGCTCGCCGAGCCGCGTGAAGTCGACCTGCGCGCGGCGCCGCTGGGCGTCGAGAAGATAGAAGTGCTCCTCGTCGAAGGCTGCATTGTGCAGCCCGAGCATCCGCAGGAAGCCCGAAGGAGCCATCCGGTCGACGAACCGCACGACCAGGTCCGGCTCGCGGGCGGCACGGTCTGCGGAGCGCCGAGCTCGCGGGTGACGTCCTCGACGACGTGCTGCGGGGCGTCGTACAGCCGCAGCGCGACCAGGCCGTGCACGTCGTAGTGGACGACGGGAACACGCCCGTTCGAAGCCCGGCTCACCGCCGCACTGTTTCGATCTGCATCGGTCGAACGCTTCCCCCTTGTTCTTGGAGGTTCCTCAGAACGGGTCGAACACGCCGGAGGGGCCGGCTCTCGATCAGGGTTCGACGGTGTTCCGTCGTTCCTGGAAGGCGCGCTGGGCCATCTCGAAAGAGGCGAGGACCTCGATGAGAAAAGCGGCGGCGGCGTTGGCCAGCTCTTGCGGACCTTCCATTCCCGGCAACGCGTCGATGACGACCTCGTGGTGGATCAGTACGACGTCGAGCAGGCGCACGCCGTCTTCCAGGCTGCTCCGCCCGAGCTCGTACGCAGCTTCGCGAGCCGCCTCGTCCCGATGGATGAGGTACCGGGTGAACTCAGCGGCGTAGTTCTGTCGCAGGCGTGCGACGGGAGTGACCACGCCGTCAGGACTTGGCGTTGTCCGACTTGGAAGCCTGTAGTCCGAGCAGACGTTCGGCTTCTTCGATCCCGCCTTGCAGGTCGCCGACGGTGTTCATCTTGGTGAGGTCCACCCCGATCGTGACCAGTGTCTGGGCGATTTCTGAGGACAGTCCGGTGATGATGACGTTGGCGCCCATGAGTCGGGAGGCGTCGACGGCTTTGACGAGGTGGTCGGCGACGGCTTCGTCGACGTCGGGGACGCCGGTGATGTCGATGACGACGACTTTGGCGCGGTGGGTGCGGATGCCGCGTAGGAGTTGGTCGGTGAGTTGTTGGGCGCGTGGGCGGTCGAGGATTCCGATGATGGGGAGGATGAGGAGTCGTTCGCGGACTTGGAGTACGGGGGTGGACAGTTCGCGGATGGAGTCTTGTTGTTGGCGGATGACGCGTTCGCGTTGTTCGACGAAGCTGACTGCGACGGTGTTGGCGATGCGGTTGGCGGCGGGTTCGTAGGCGTCGAGGACGCGGTTGAGCAGCTCGAAGTCGTCGCGGTATTTCTCGAACAGGGATCGGGCGAGGACGTCGCGGAGGAGCAGGACGATGCCGACGACTTCGTCGGTTTCGACTCCGCGGGGGATGATGCGTTCGGAGAGGTCGCGGGCGTAGCGGCGGAGTTCTTCGACGCTGCCGGTCTCGAGGACTGCGACGTAGTTGTCGTAGACCGAGGTGACCTCGGTGAACACCTCTTGTGCGGTCATCGCCGACAGCAGCCGCGCGTCGGTGATCCGCTGCGCCCATGCCTTCCGCAGGGAGGTGCGGTTCGTCTGGAGATGGGCGACGAGCTCGGGCAGCAGCACTCCGTGTTCGGATGACTGCTCGACATCGCCGACCAACGAACGCGGTGCTGGCACGCCGTCGTCCTCCTCGCCGTCGTCGACCCGGTACACGCCGGTCGCGTGCTTCGTCGTCGTCATCGTCCCACCCCTGTCGACCCTGCGGTGTCGTCAACCGTGCCGCTCGGCTCGGGTGCGCGTCCCGGTTCGACGCGTGAGCGTAGACCTGCTGACCGCTCCCGGTTGGCGACCTTCTCCCGCGTCCCGCGTCATGTCCGACCGCACTCGGAGTCACAAGAGAGAAGACCCGACAGGACGAACCCCCGAGCGAGTGGAGGAGTTCCAGTGAAGTGCGGAGTACGAGTGGCCCTGGGAGTCGCAGGCGGATATCTCCTGGGCCGAACCAAGAAGATGAAGCTCGCCCTGATGATCGGTGGCATGGCCGCCGGCAAGAAGGCCGGAGGACCCGGCCAACTCCTGGCCCAGGGAACCAAGCTCCTCGGCCAGTCTCCCGAGTTGACCCGACTGACCGATGAGATCCGTGGCCGGTTGCTGGACGCGGGCAAGGCAGCAGCCGTGGCGGTTGCGACGCGTCAGGTCGAGGCCCTCACCGAGCGGGTGGTGGGCCGGGTCGGATCGCTGACCGATGTCGGCGGCCGGACGGTGACCGATGTGGGGGACACGGTCGGGGACGTCGGTAGGTCGGTGGGCGACGTCGGCCGACGGGTCAGAGGTCGGTCGCGCCCGGACGACGACGCGTACGACGACGAGACGGTGAGTGCCGACGCTGCCGGCGACGAGGACGAGGTCATCGACGAGGAGGCGGCCGTCGATGAGGACACGGCCGTCGATGAGGACACGGCCGTCGATGAGGACACGGCCGTCGATGAGGACACGGCCGTCGATGAGGACACGGCCGTCGACGACGACACGGCCGTCGACGAGGACACGGTCACCGACGACGACGCGGCTGTCGACGATGACGCGGCTGTCGACGAGGAGCGCACGGACGAAGACACGCTCGACGACGAGGACGCCGTCGACGGCGAGGAGCCCACCGATGAGGACGCCGTCGACGAGGAGGAGGACGCGGCCCCGGTCGAGGCGCCACCGCCGGTCCGTCGACGTGCCTCGAAGACCGCGGCGAATGCACGGCGCGCCGGCGACCCCGCGGGGACGCGCGCGGCTGCTGCGGGCTCGGCCGCCGTCCGGGCCACCGGACGTCGCTCCGGTCGGTCGGCGAGGGCACGCCAGGGGGGCAGCGATGCCTGAGCAGCGCGACGACAGGAACGGGCTGGCCGACGCCTTGCCGACCGATGCACTGAAGGTCGCCGGACAGCAACTGCTCGGCCTGCTCGTCCAGCGAGCCACGGACGCGGCGGCTCAGCGGGTCTCCGGACTGGCGGACCGCCTCACCGACGTCACGACGAGCGGCGGTGACGTCCGGGCGGCCATGACCGGTGGCCGGACGCAGAGCGACGACCCGGACGCTGAGAACGACGGTGAGAACGACGGCGAGCAGGACGACAAGCCGGGCTTCTTCGCCAGGGCGTGGAGCAGCGTGAAGGGCGCCTTCGGTGGCGGAGGCGGTGGCGGTGGTGGCGGGTCCAAGAAGCTCAAGATGACCAACATCGTCGAGAGCATCGACATCGGCCTGCCTCTGCGCACCACCTACAACCTGTGGACGCAGTTCGAGGACTTCCCCAGCTTCATGAAGAAGGTCGAGACCGTCGAGCAGGCAGCCGACGAGAAGACCAACTGGACGGCGAAGGTCTTCTGGTCCCGCCGCACCTGGGAAGCGACGACCGTCGAGCAGGTGGCCGACTCGCACATCGTGTGGCGGTCGACAGGAGCCAAGGGCCACGTGGACGGTGCTGTCACCTTCACGGCGCTGGGCCCCAACAGCACGCGCGTGCTGCTGGTGATGGAGTACTGGCCGAAGGGTTTGTTCGAGCACACGGGCAACCTGTGGCGCGCGCAGGGTCGTCGCGCTCGTCTGGAGTTCAAGCACTTCCTCCGCCACGCCATGACCAGCGCGATCCTGCACCAGGAGGAGATCGAGGGCTGGCGCGGCGAGATCCGCGACAGCGAGGTCGTCACGACCCACGAAGACGCCCTCGCGGCCGAGCAGGCTGCGACCGAGACGTCCGAAGGCGACGACTCGGCCACTCAGGACGAAACCGACGAAGACGCGTACGGACCCGACGACGCCATCGCGGAGGAGGACGCGGAGGAGGACACGGAGGAGGACGCGGAGGAGGACACGGAGGAGGACACCGAAGACGTCGACGACCTCGACGACGAGGACACGGCCGCGGCCGAGGACGACGAGTTCTACGACGACGAGGAGTACTCCGAGGCGGAGGAGCCCGACGCCGAGGCCGACGAGGCCGACGAGGCCGACGAGGCCGACGAGGCCGACGACTACCCGGACGAGACCGCCGCCCGGGCCCCCGCGCGATCCGGCTCGAGGGGCTGACCGATGTCCGTCACGACACAACGAGGCGGCGCCGGCAACGGAGCCGTCGAACGCGCCCCAGGCGGGGGCTCGAGCAGCCTCGCCGACGTGGTGGCACTCATCCTCGACAAGGGCCTGGTCATCGACGTCTTCGTCCGGGTCTCCCTGGTCGGGATCGAGATCCTGACCATCGACGCCCGGATCGTCGTTGCCAGTGTCGACACCTACCTGCGGTTCGCCGAGGCGACCAACCGGCTCGACCTGTACGAGAAGGGCGGGAAGGACCTGCCGGAGCTCGTGCAGTCGATCACCGAGGGCGGGGCCAGGGGCAAGACCACCGGGGTGATCGAGGCTGCTGCCGACGCCGTCGGGGACATGTTGGCCCGCGGTCGTGAGGAGCGCGAGGAAGTCCGGCGTCCAGTCCGCCAGCGGCCGAGGGAGCGTCAGGAATAATGGAGACCGACGCGGTGAAGCCCACCTACGTCTACGGCCTGGTGAGAGCCGACACCACCCTTCCCGAGGGTCTGGCGGGGCTGGGCCCCTCCGGGCGGGTGACGACGATCGTGCACGGCCACCTGGCGGCGATCGTCAGCGACGTGCCCGTCGGCCGTCCTCTCGGGGTGCGGGGCGATCTCGTCGCCCACGAGACGGTCCTCGACGCCGTGGCCGGCCGAGCCGCAGTCGTTCCGATGCGGTTCCCGGCCGTCGTCGAGGAGCATGCCGTCGTCGACGAGCTTCTCGCGCCGAACGAGGACCGCTTCCTGACGCTCCTGGACGGGCTCGAGAACCGGATCCAGTTCACCCTCACCGGACGGTACGAGCAGGACGCGGTGCTGCGCGAGATCCTCGAGGGGGATCCGGAGATCGCCGCGCTGCGGGAGAAGATCCGATCGCTGCCCGAGGACGCGACCTACTACCACCGGGTGCGGCTGGGCGAGCTGGTGGTGCAAGCCCTGGAGGACCGCCGGGACGTCGAGGCCGCAGAGATCGTCGACCGGCTCGGGCCGTTCGCGGTGACGACCGCCTCGAATCCACTCGCCGCCCCCGAAGACGTGGTCAACACCGCGTTCCTCGTCGAGCGGAAGCGCCGGCGGGAGTTCGAGGACGCCGTGGAGAGCGTCGGGAAGGCCCTGGCCGGTCGGATCCGGCTGCGGCTGCTCGGACCGGTCGCTCCGTACGACTTCGTCGACGAGGAGTAACCGGTGGGGTTGGTGACCGGGCTGCTCGGGCTGCCGCTGGTACCGGTTCGCGGCGTCCTGTGGCTTGCCGAGCAGGTCCTCGAACAAGCGGAGGACCAGTTCTACGACCCGGCCCGCATCCGTGCCCAGCTCGATCGGGTCGACGAGGCGCGTCGCAGCGGTGAGCTCTCCGAGGAGGAGTGCACCGAGATCGAGAACGAGCTGCTGCAGCGGCTGATGCACCGGCGTGGCTGACGCAGCCGCCCGCAGAGTTGCGTGAGGGAGAGTCCGATGTCCGACCGAGCCGCCCCTGGAACGGGCCGGGACCGTGCCGCTTCGGCGGGGCGCGAGGCGGCGGGCGGTGGACGTCTGCAGGGGAGGGCGGCGTTCATCGCCCGCCGGGCGGTGGAACAGATCGCCGCACTGGTTCGGCGGCGGCCGGAGCGGGTGATCTCGATCGAACCCGCCGACGGCGGTTGGCGGGTCGGGGTCGAGGTCGTCGAGACGGCTCGGATCCCGGATACGACGGACATCCTCGGTGTTCTCGAGGTACTGCTCGATGCCAACGGCGACCTCGTCTCGTACCGGAGGACGGGCCGCTACGTGCGGGGTGACGTCAGCCGGAGGTGCGGGCGATGACCTCCGGAGGAATGGCCGTGCCCGGACGCGCCCGGCAGCCCGTCGAGAGCACACCGCAATCGAGCAGCCTGGCCGACATCCTGGAGCGGGTCCTGGACAAGGGCATCGTGATCGCGGGCGACATCCGGGTGAACCTCCTGGACATCGAACTGCTCACCATCAAGATCCGGCTGCTCGTGGCTTCGGTGGATAAGGCACGGGAGATCGGCATCGACTGGTGGGAGCACGATCCCACCCTGAGCTCGGGCGGCCGGGAGCTGGCGGAGGAGAACCGGCAGCTCCGCGAGCGGGTCCGCGCGCTGGAGTCACGGGGCACGGCGCGGCGGACCAGGCCCAGCGGCGAGCATTCGAAGACCCGCAGCCAGGAGAGCGCGAGCGATGAGTGACATGCTCGTGTACCTCTACGCGGTCGGCGGAGCCGCCCTTCGTACCGTTCTCCCCACGGGGCTGTCGGGGATCGGGGACGCACCGGTCCGGGTCATCGTCGCCGACCGGCTTGCCGCTGTCGTCAGCTCCGTGGACCCGCTGGGTTTCGGGGCGGAACCGTTGCGGCGCAACCTCGAAGACCTGTCCTGGCTGGCGTCGACGGCTCGCGCCCACCACGCCGTCGTCGACGCCGTGTGGCGCCGGGAGCCGGTCGCTCCACTGCGCCTGGCCACGGTCTACGTCGACGACGACAACGTGCGCGCGATGCTCCACAGCCGCGAGGCCGCGTTCCTGGCGCTCCTGGACCGGGTCCGGGGGCGGCAGGAGTGGGGCGTCAAGGCGTTCGCCGTGCCGGACCCCGAGGCCCAACCGGACGAGGACGACGACGACAGGAAGCTCGGCCCCGGGGCGGCGTACCTGCAACGCAAGCGTGAGACGCGCGACCGGACTTCGCGCCTCCGGGGGAAGGTGCATGACGCGGTCGAGGACCTGCACCGAGTGCTCGCGGCGTCGGCCGAGCACAGCCGCCGCTACGTGCTGCAGGACCCGCGGTTGTCGGGCCACCCGCCCGATCTCGCGCTCAATGCGGCCTACCTCGTCGAGCAGTCGGCGTCGTCGAACTTCACCAGCGCTGTCGACCATTGGCGGTCGCCGTACCTGCAGGTCGAGCTGACCGGTCCCTGGGCGCCGTACTCGTTCGCCACCTTGGAGGAATCATGACTCTCGCCCGGCGTGACGACGACCTGTACCTGATCGACCTTCTTGATCGTCTCCTGGCCGGAGGCGTGGTCCTCTCGGGGGACGTGACGATCTCGCTCGCCGGAGTCGACCTCATCCAGATCTCTCTGCGGGCCCTCATCAGTTCGGTCTCCCGGATGGTCGAACCATGACGTCGCTGCCCGAACGGATCGAGAGCGAGCCGGACACGGTCGGACGTGATCTGGGCCGGCTCGTGCTGACGCTCGTCGAGCTCCTGCGCCAGCTCATGGAGCGGCAGGCGCTGCGCCGGGTCGAGGCCGGCGACCTGCCGGCGGAGACCGTCGAGCGGCTCGGGCTGGGGCTCATGCACCTGGAAGAGGCGATGGAGGAGCTCCGGCAGCACTTCGGGCTGGAACCGGAGGACCTGAACGTCGATCTCGGGCCGTTGGGTCGGCTCCTGGCACCACCCGCCGAGTGACGCTCGGCGGCGAGACACCGTAGGAAGGGATGAACCATGAATTCGACCTCCACTGTTGCCGGCCGTGCTGCCGGTCGCACCGGCACGGCCGCGCCACGCGGCGCCGCGTCACAGGCGGCGCGTGCCGCCGGTCGGCAGATTCTCGCCACCGCCGGGAACCAGGTCCTCAAGGCCGCGGTGGACCGGGCCGTCAGCAAGGTCGATCAGACGGCCGGCCGTCTGGACGAGTTCGCGGCGCGGGAGCCGCGACCGCCGCGTGCCCGTGTCGCCGGTACGCCCCTGAAGGGTGCTGCCGGGTCGGGTGGTGGTCCTGGGCGGGGCAGCGCGGTGCGGGCGAAGGTCGGTGCGTCGTTCAGCTTCGTCGCCCACCGCGCGATGGTGCTGCTGCAACTGATCCAGCGGTTGGCCCAGCAGTTGCTCGATGCGCTCGCCCGCCTCGTCCACCGCGTTCGGGGTAAGGCCGCGCAGGAGGAGCCCGAGGAGGCCCCGCAGGAGGAGCCCGAGCAGCCCACGAGCTCCGGTCGGACGCCGCCCGGAGTCGACAGCGGGAAGACGGGGAAGAGGCCGCGTCCCCCCGGTGATGCAGCTGCGGGGCAGGCGCAGCCGCCCCGTCGTCCGCGTCCGGCGCCGGGCGCCCCCGCGGCGCCGGCCCGTCGGCGAGTCCCGGGAGGTCAGGCGGGCCCGGACGGCGTCCGATGAATGAGCTTCTGGCAGAGCGTTCTCCGGTCGGGCGTCGCGGGGCTGCAAGCCCGATGGAGGTCCCGACACCGCGACGTAGTCCGTTGACCTCCAGCTTGTGGAAGCTGGGGAACGCACTGGTGGACCGCGGGTTGCGGGCCGCGCTGACAGGGGTGGACCGTCTCAGCGAGAAGTTCGAGGACGTGACACGCCGTGGTGGGCTGCTGCCGGCTGCAGCCGGGGGAGGGCTGGCGGCGTTCGTCGCCGGGCGGAACCCGATCTGGGGTGCGGTGCGAGGGATGATCACGGGGACGAGCACCACGACGAAGGTTCTCGTCGTCCTCGCGATCGTTCTCGCCCTCGTCCTCGGGCCGGTCGTCCTGGTGCTGCTCCTGCTGACGCTGATCGTGGTGGCCGTCGTCGTCGCGGTTCGCTCCGGCGCCGGCGCCTGATGTGAGCACGAGTCGTCGGGGACTCGACTACGATCCGGCCCGCGGACGCCCCACGGACGTGGCGGAGAGGGTGCAGGTGGAAAGCGCGGAAGCCGAGATCGAAGACCCGATCCTCGATCTCGTTCCGCTCATCCGCCGAGTGGTGGGCGCCCGTGTCAAGGACCCGCATCAGGCCGAAGATCTCGTGCAGGAGACGCTCGCCCGGGTGATGGCGGCCCGGAGCCGCGTCGAGGGCGACACCCTCGCTCCGTACGCCGTGGTGACGGCGCGCAATCTCATCGCGACCGCCGCGCAGCGCGACGAGCGGGCCCGTCGTCAGGCCCATCTGCTCGTGGAGCACGACGAGTCGGTGGACCTGGACGAGGCGACGTTACGCAACGACGAGACGTCGATGGTCGGGGCGGCGCTGTCGCGCCTGAGCAAGCCGGAGCGGGAGATTCTCCTCGCCCACGAGGTGGAAGGGGTCGACACCGCATCGCTCGCCGCGCAGCGCCGCTCCACCCCCGGCGCGATCGCCGCGCAACTCAATCGGACCCGTGCCCGTCTGCGTATGGAGTACCTGCTCGCGCAGAGCGGAGCCGAACCACCGACGGATCGCTGCCGGCCCGTTCTGCTGGCACTCTCGGCCGGTGACCGACGCCGACAGCGAGAAGTGGACACCTCCGGGCATCTCCTCTCGTGCGACTTCTGTGCTCGGTTGAGCACACCGTTGCTCGAGCGCCGGGCAGCGCCGGTCAACGCCAACGAGACGAAGGTGCTGATCGTTGCCGACCCGGACGTCGTCACGGCCCGCCAGAAGGGCCGTGAGATGGCCGGCCGTGCCGGCTTCTCCTCGACGGACCTCACGCTCCTGGCGACCGCGATCTCGGAGATCGCCCGCAACATCGTGAAGTTCGCCCGACGGGGCGAGCTCACGATCACGCTGGTCGCCGAAGGCGACCGGACCGGGGTGACGATCGTCGCCCGGGACAGTGGCCCCGGGATCCCGGACACGGCCCGGGCGCTGCAGGACGGTTACAGCACGTACCGCGGGCTCGGGCTCGGGCTCGGCGGCACTCGCCGTCTCATGGACGAGTTCGAGATCGTCTCGGAGGTCGGCGTCGGCACCACGGTGACCATGACGAAGTGGCGCGACGCCGTGGACGCCGACGCGTGAGGAAGGCGATGACAGACGTCATGAACGGCAGGCTCGGAAGCCGCGGCGGTCGGCAGGTCTGGGGGGACCACTGTCGCCGACCACCTGGTCAAAGCCGTCAAAGCCGGTGCCGCTTCCCGACTCATGGGCGCCAATGTCATCATCACCGGACTGTCATCGGAAATCGCCAGGACACTGGTCACGATCGGGGTGGACCTCACCAAGATGAACACCGTCGGCGACCTGCAAGGCGGCATCGAAGAAGCCGGACGAACGCTCGGCTTCGCAGTGACCAGGAATCTTGATGTCCACCACTGACGCGGGTACGGACACGCAGGAACCCCTGCGCGTCTCGATCCTTGCGCAACGGGGTTACCTCGTCGCGTCCATCCACACCGCGCTCGACGACAGCCAGCTGGTCCGGTTCCAGCGCGACCTCATGGAGCAGATCGGCTGGAATCGAGCGCGCGGAGTGATCATCGATGTCGCAGCACTGGACGTCATCGACTCCTTCGCCTCTCATACGCTGCGCAGCCTGGCTGCGGCCGCCCGGCTGCGCGGCGCGCAGACAGTCGTGGTCGGGATCCAGCCCTCGGTCGCCATCGCGATGGCGACGTGGGGTCTCGCTCTCGAGCCCGCGCACACCGCGCTGGATCTCGAAGAAGGGACTGCACTGCTCGACGACCTCGTCGGTCGATGAGCACACCTCGACGATTTCGATCCTTGGTCGACCTGCTGATCCGGTCACAGTGCCGCCACGGCGCAGCTCGCAACAATTGCCAGCTCTGCAGCCGGCTTGTCCGTGATCGACACGATGAACTGGCCGGCGACCTCTGCGCCGGGCGTGTGGCCGGAGCGCAGTTCATGAGCGACCGCGTGGAGTTCACGAGTGTCGCATCTCTCGAGTAGATCTCTGACTGCTCGATCCGACCTGTACTGATCCTGCGCCCACAGTCGCAGCCCGGCAAGCAGGAACGCCGACTCGCGAAGAAGTTGTTGGCCGGCCTCGGTCTCTCCGAGGATCGGCGAGTGCGCCTCGATCTCTCGTGCAGACCGGGCAAATAGCTGATCCAGGCGGTCCACCTGCCAAGTATCCCTGAAGGACGGCCACTGATAAAGGCCTGCATGAGCTCATTTCAGCTCTCGCCCACCTTATGTCCGACGCCGGACACGAGTACGATCGATCCGCTGCGGTGTGCGAAAAGTTCTGTGGCTGGAGGTGGCATGAAGCGTGACGTCGGGTCGGAACGGGAAAAGCTTCCCATGAGGCGGAGTCGACGCTGGATCGAGCTCAGCGCCGCGGCGGGCAAGATCTCTCAGGAGCCTCGGGGTCGAGAAGACGGAGACGTTCCCCCTGATCACTCGGGTGATGTGGTTCCGCTCGACGGCCCAAGGCGCGCCCAGGACGACAATGACACCTTGCCGCCGGCGCCGCTTATGCTGCTTTCTGAAATGAGCGTGCTGGCCGCCAGGATTGCCCTGTCGGCAGTCGTCGAATCCGGCAAGTTCCTACGAGTACTGACGGCGCGCCCCGCGCGCTCCGCGCAGGCGGGGCGATTCGTCGACAGGGACTGAACCGTCAGCAGTCTGATTCTTCGTCAGGCTGTGCGTCAGCGCTCTCCGTCTCCTCGACTTTAGCGCTCTCCCCCTCGTCGCTTTCATTGCTCTCCGACTCGCTCGCACTCAGCTCGCCGACGGCGGCGAGGCCGACCAGGTCGTTGTTCTCGTCGTACTCACGAAGATCCATGTCGGCGTCTGCACCGTTCTGCTCGACCGTCTCCAAGAACTTCCTGAGCTCATGCAGAGAAACCGGCTCTGCCAGATTCACGCTCACTGTCACCAAAATCGTCATGGTCTACACCTTCTTTCGAGAGTCGTGTTGAAGGGGTGCGGACACCGGTCACTGGGCCTCGGAGTCAGTGCCGGTCGTCTGTCACTGTGATGTCGAGCGTTCGTTCGGCTTCTTCGATGCCGCCTTGCAGGTCGCCGACGGTGTTCATCTTGGTGAGGTCCACCCCGATCGTGACCAGTGTCTGGGCGATTTCTGAGGACAGTCCGGTGATGATGACGTTGGCGCCCATGAGTCGGGAGGCGTCGACGGCTTTGACGAGGTGGTCGGCGACGGCTTCGTCGACGTCGGGGACGCCGGTGATGTCGATGACGACGACTTTGGCGCGGTGGGTGCGGATGCCGCGTAGGAGTTGGTCGGTGAGTTGTTGGGCGCGTGGGCGGTCGAGGATTCCGATGATGGGGAGGATGAGGAGTCGTTCGCGGACTTGGAGTACGGGGGTGGACAGTTCGCGGATGGAGTCTTGTTGTTGGCGGATGACGCGTTCGCGTTGTTCGACGAAGCTGACTGCGACGGTGTTGGCGATGCGGTTGGCGGCGGGTTCGTAGGCGTCGAGGACGCGGTTGAGCAGGTCGAAGTCGTCGCGGTATTTCTCGAACAGGGATCGGGCGAGGACGTCGCGGAGGAGCAGGACGATGCCGACGACTTCGTCGGTTTCGACTCCGCGGGGGATGATGCGTTCGGAGAGGTCGCGGGCGTAGCGGCGGAGTTCTTCGACGCTGCCGGTCTCGAGGACTGCGACGTAGTTGTCGTAGACCGAGGTGACTTCGGTGAACACCTCTTGTGCGGTCATCGCCGACAGCAGCCGCGCGTCGGTGATCCGCTTCGCCCACTGCTCACGCAGCGACGTGCGGTTGGTCTGCAGATGCGACACCAACTCGGGCAGCAACGCCGCGTGGTCTCCCCAGACCTGCTGATCATCGCCCGGTCCGGGCCCGCTGTTCGCCACGCCTGTCCTCGCCTCTCTCAGTGACCCCGAGCGGGGGTGGCCGACCATCGATCCGCGGGAACCGAAGGAAGGTCCCGCGGGCGGATAGCGCCCTTGTCCGATCGCTCGCTGCGGGTGCAGCGCCTATTACAGAGGACTCGTTACCGGCCGGCGCATGACGATGATCTCCGCCCGTCGACGAGGCGAAGCCGTCCGGTCCGCGAGAGCAGCGGTCGTAGAGGCGGCGGAGCCGTCGGATGCGGAGCCCATGATGGTTGTCTCCGTGTCGGCGACGATCACTGGCGCAAAGCGGATCTACGTCGTCATCGACCTCACCGCGATGTCGAGGTCCACGTCCCCGGACCGGCCGGACTGCCGGTCTACGGTGTGCTCGTGGCGAGTGCGACCGACACCGCGAGCGGAGCCAGGATCCAGGTGGTCGACGCCCACCACCATCTGCTCGCCCTCGGCGAGGTCGAATATCCGTGGATCCGGACCCGTAGCCCGGTCCTCGAGGCGCTCCTGGACAACTACTACGACATCGCCCACGACTACGACCCCGCCGCGTATCGTTCGGACCTCGTGGGGCTGAGCGTGATGCAGACGGTTGCGTGTGAGTTCGGCGCGGCGGACCCTGTGGCCGAGGCGACCTGGATCCAGCGCTGCGCGGACTCCGGTGCCGGCCCGGACGGATTCGTCGCCGCCGTCGACCTCACCTCGGACACCCTCGGCGAGACGCTCGCCCACTACCAAGACCGACCCGTGGTCCGCGGGGTCCGCCAACCGCTCTACTGGGCCGCGGACCCACGGAAACGCCTCGGCGCACGGCCCGACTTCCTGACAGACCCACGATGGCTGCACGGCTTCGAGCGGGTCGCCGAGACGAACCTGGTCTGGGATCTGCTCGTCTACGACGAACAGCTACCCGACGCCCATGAGCTCCTCCGGTCGTTCCCCCAGACGCCGGTTGTGCTCGAAGCCGTCGGGTGGCCGCTCGACCACTCCGCTGACGGCTTCCGGCGCTGGGCCGAGCGGCTTGAGACGGTGAGCGAGTTCCCGAACGTCACGCTCAAGATGCAGGGCCTCGCGCTGTTGTTCGGCCCTACACGGACCGCGATCGAGCCGTGGGTCCGCCGGGCACTGGAGATCTTCGGGCCGAGGCGCTGCATGTTCGCTACTCACCTACCCGTGGACCGGCTCCTGTGGAGCGCCGAGGAACTCCTCCAGACCATGTCCGCCATTCTCGACGGCTTCGCGGCCGACGAGCAGCACGACTTCTTCGCGGGGTGCGCGCAGCGTCAGTACGCGCTCTCGTGAGCCGAGGGACCGACCGCGTTTCCCATGTTCAGGTTGACTGGGTGTCGTAGCAGCCCAGGCGCGTGGTGCCTGGATTGTCGCGGGCGGCGCCTGACTCATGCTCGGACCGGGCGGAGGAGCTGTACGAACTGGTGCCGGCTCGATGTATTGGTCTTCGCGTACACCTTCGACAGGTGGAAGTTCACCGTGCTGCGGGTGACGAAGAGCTCCTTCGCGATCTGGGCGTAGCTGAGTCCTTCCAGCAGCAGCTTGGCGACCTCGCGTTCTCGATCCGACAGGGGAGCGAGCGGGTCGTCCGGCACGGTCGCCTGCGGCAGGAGGATTGTCGTGTAGCGCCCGGCGTCGAGTCGGGTCAGTGCCAGCGCTGCCTGCTTCCGCACCTCGGCGTCGGCCGTCTGGCGTGCCGCGTCGATCCGTGCCAGGGCCGCGAACGAGTCGAGGCCGGGCAGACCGGCCTGGGCTAGGGCGCTGACCGACGCGAAGTGGCCGCGGAGCCGACCGGCACGCGCGCGTAGCCAGTCCGCGGCGTTGGCCTGCCACTCGCCTTTCTGCTGTGCGGCGAGGGCGTCGGCCCAGGCGTCGGTGGCGTCGGCGTCGCCGGCCCAGGCGGCGCCGAGGCCCATCGCCATGAGCCAGAGCGAGGGGGCTCTCCTGGTGGTCGGCAGGGTGGGGGCGCCGAAGTCCGCGGTGCGGCGGGTCCGCCAGTCGTGCCGGTCCTGCGGGGTTCCGGTGAAGGCCAGTGCGGCGATCTCGGCGACGTCGCCGGTGTAGATCGCACCGGGGATCGGTCCGGCGAGCCGGGCGTCCCGGCTGCGGGCGAGGCTCGGCCGCGGGTCGTCGCCGGTGACGACCGCCGCCAGCGGGGCGATCGCGAGCACAATGGGGTGCGGCGGCACCTGACGCGGGCCGGCCGCCAGGGCCAGGCCGATGCTGATCGACGCGCGCCGCCACTCGCCGCTGCACCATTGCGCGAATCCCAGGAAGGCGTGGAAAACACCGTCGTCGAGGTCCGCGGCGCCCTCGTCCAGCCGCTGCGTGACGACGGTCAGGTCGCCGATCGCCGCTGCGGTGGACCCGGAGACGGCAAGAACCGCGCCGCGCCACGACAACCGGGCCAGTCCCTCGGGTGAGGCGGCGAGCGCGGCGCGGTCCACGCCCTTGAGGTCGTCGACCCCCCACACCGGGTCGTCGCGGCCGGCGCCGGCCTGTTTGACCTGGCCGTAGGTCATCTGGAACACCCGGCGGAAGGCGCCGTCCTGCACCGGTGCGGCTGCGGCCGCCTGCAGCGGCGCCAGCGCGTGCGCCGGCGTCCGGCCTGAGGCGAAGGTCGTCCAGCCGTGGATCACTCGCGCCCGGTAGGCGTTGATCGGGTCGAGGTCGTCGGGGTCGAGGGCGTCGAGCACGCGGCCGGCTCGCACCCATCGGCGGGTGGCGGAGAGCCACAGCGCGTGCACGAAGCGCCGGTGGGCGCTCGCGTGCTCGTCGAGCTCGGTGACGGAGACCTCGTCGAAGTCGCAAGCGATGATCGCCTCGATCTCGGCGTCGAGCAGACGCCGCTCCCGAGCCGCGACCGCCATGGTGGCGCCGGCGGCGAGGCGGCGGTAGCGCGCCGCCTCACGGAAGAGGCCGCGGTTGTGCCGGTCGTCGGCGTGCCGGTCGAGGTCAACGGCGAGACCTTCGTCGGGGCCGGGAGCCGCGGCGAGGCGGTGCCGCAACCGGTCGCCGGCGCCGGTGAGCCGTGCAGCCGCGGCGCGGTGCAGGCCGCGCCGCGCCGAGACGGGGATCGTCTCGTAGGCGGCGGCCCGGAGCACTGCGTGGACGATGCGGATCCGGGGGACGGCCGATGTCCGGTCAAGCTGAAGCAGGTCTTCGTCCGCCAGCACCTCGACCGCGGTGTCGGCATCGGTCACCCCGCCGACCGCGGCCGCGGTCGGAACATCGGTGAAGGTGTCGCCGAGCACGGCGAGGGCGTGCAGCAGCCGTGCCGCGTCCGGGGCGAGTTCGGCAAGGCGGGCGTGGACGGCGGCGGCGAGGTCGGCAGGCGCGGGCAGCTCGCCACGGGCGGCCAGCGCCGCCAGCGTCTGCGACGAGTGCTCCTGCAGCAGTGCGCGCATGTGCAGGGGGCTACCACCCGTGTGCGCGCGTAGCTGCTCGGCGAGGTGGACCGGCGCGTCGGGATGAACAGACGCGACGAGGGCCGTCGAGCCGTCGATGTCCAGCCCGTCGAGATGGACGGTCGGTGCACCGAGCCGGCGCCATGCGGGGTGCCGTCTGCCGAGCGGACGGTGCGCGACGAGGACGAGTAGCCGGTCGCCCGCGGCGCGCTCCACGAGCGCGGTCAGCGTGTCGACCGACTCGGGGTCGATCCACTGCAGGTCGTCGACCACGAGCGCGACCGGGCCGGTGAGCTGCCGGTTGTCGACGACCTGGCCGAGCAGCCGCATTGCCTGCATCATGTTGCGCGGCTGTACTGACCCTGTCTCTGCATGCCATTCCTGCAGGAGCTGGAACCTCTCGTCCTGTGCGCTCTGCTCGCCGTACGCGCGCAGGGTGTGGAAGCCGTCGAGCCGCGCTATGGCCGCGTGCAGCAGGGCGCTCTTCCCGAACCCGGCCCTGCCTTCGATCGCTAGCACGGTGGGGGTGCCCGCTCGGGCCGCCGCCGCGGCGTCGTCCAACACCTCGATCGTCGGGGCGGGCCACCGCACGGGGCACCTCCCTGCGAGGAACTGTTCACTTCGACCAGTCGGCCGGGGGCCGACCCCGCTGATGCTGATGCTATGAACCCCGTCAAGGTAATCATCGGATTCGTCCCGTTTCTCCTGTTCTCCCTGCTGGCCGTCCTGGTTCCCGTCGGCTGGCGGCTCTCGCCGGGCTCGTGGCCGCGATCGTCGTGGTCGCAGCGACCGCCCGCGGCGGGATCAAGATCCTCCCGGTGGCGCAGGCCGTGATCCTGGCCAGTATGACGGTCGTCGGCTTCACCGGCGACCGGCTCGTCGACGCCGACCTCGTCAAGTACGGGCCGGGGCTCGCCGGGCTGCTGCTGGGCCTGTTCATGGTCGCGACGGCGGCTACCATGCCGTTCACGGCGCAGTTCGCCCGCAGCGAGGTGCCACCCGAGTTGTGGCACAACCGGCGATTCCTGAACCTTAACCGGCGTATCAGCACCGCTTGGGGGCTTGCCGTCCTCGTCCTCGGCGCCTGCCACCTGGTCGGAGCGCTGATCGGCCTCGAGGACGCACAGCTGCTGGTGCGGCTGGCGGTCAACTGGGTGCTGCCGCTCTTCGCGTTCCAGCAGGCCGGCGCCTACACCAAGCGTGTCGTGGCCACCGCGCATGCGATGCAGGAGAGGAACGCGTCGTGACCACGACACAGGCCCGCACGGTGGCGGAGCTCGACCACTGCGGCACCCGCTCGCACGAGGTGTACACCGCCGGCTTCTACGACTCCGGCTGGGACTACGTCGTCCGCTCGCTCCTCGGCAAGGCCTCCCGTGGGGGCGCCGACGCCGGGGAAGTGCTCGCGACCATCGCCGCGGTCGAGCCCGGAGACCGTGCGGCATGGTTAGCGGCCTGGGTCGCACTCGGCGAACGCATCGCCGCCGTCGGCGCGGCCTGCGCCCAGCGGGGCCACCGCGTCAGCGCGGCCCGTGCCTATCTGCGGGCGGCCGACTACCTGTCCGTCGCGGTCAACGCGATCGACGGCCTCGATGGCACTGATGACCTGCTGCCGGCGTTCCGCGCCCACTGCGCGGCCTGGGAGGGCTTCGCCGCCACCACCCACTGGCCGGTCGAGCGCGTCGACATCCCCTACGAGGGCGCCAGCATGCCGGGCTGGCTGTTCCACCCCGACGCCTCGGGGGCTGTGCGGCGCACGCTCGTGGTGAACAACGGCAGCGACGGTTCGCTGAGTGGCTGCTGGTGCGAGTGCGCTGAAGGTGGCCTCGAGCGCGGGTACAACGTTCTGCTGTTCGACGGCCCGGGGCAGCAGTCGATGCTCTTCGAGCGCGACGTCCCGTTCCGGCCCGACTGGGAGAAGGTGCTCACGCCCGTCGTCGATTTCCTCGTCGGCCGCGACGACGTAGACGCCGACAAACTGGCGGTCTACGGCGTGAGCCAGGCGGGCTACTGGGTGCCCCGTGCCCTCGCGTTCGAGCACCGGTTCGCCGCGGCGGTCGTCGACGGCGGGGCGGTCGACATCAGCCGGACGTGGTTCGCGCACATCCCGCCGCCGCTCCTCGAGCTCTACCAGCAGGGTAAGAGCGAGAAGTTCGACACCGAGATGGCGTACGGCATGCAACTGCGGGGCGGCAACGCTGCCCAGGAGGTCTGGCAGTTCCGCGCCCGCCCCTACGGTGTGTCCGGGTACTCCGCCGTGCTCGACGCCGTGTCGCAGTACACGGTGCACGACGTCGCCGGCCGGATCACCACCCCGCTCTACATCACCGACCCGGACGGCGAGCAGTTCTTCGGCGGCCAGTCCGCCGAGCTCGCCGGGCTCGTCCCGGGCGCGACCCTCGCCAGGTTCACGCAAGAGGAGGGGGCGAGCTACCACTGCCAACCCATGGCGCGCGAGCTCACCGAGCAGCGCATGTTCGACTGGATGGACGAACAACTGCGGTGAGCAGCGTCGACGGGTAGCAGACCGAAGGTCCCGGCTTGCCCACTCCGCCGGTGTGATCAGAGTGGACGCCGGCGAATCGGCCCTAGGATCACCTGCACCGAGGCGGTTGAGCGTGTGCGGGGGCGTGGTACGGCATGACCTCTCCTGTCTTCTCGATCCTCTTTCCCGTATTGCTGGCCGTCGTCATGTTCAGCCTGGGACTTTCCCTGACGGCGGCCGACTTCGCACACGTGCTCGCGGTGCCGCGGGCGGTACTGATCACGCTGCTCTGCCAGGTGGTGCTGCTCCCGGCACTGTGTTTCGGGCTGGTCGTCGGCGTCGGGCTCGGCCCGAACCTCGCGGTCGGCATGATGGTCCTCGCGGCATCACCAGGTGGCGCGATGGCGACCGTGTTCAGCCACCTCGCCGGTGGTGACGTCGCGCTCAACATCACCGTCACTGCGATCAACTCAGTGCTGGCGGTGTTCACGCTGCCGGTTGTCGTCGCGCTGTCGGTCGGCCACTTCCTCGGCAATGACGCCACGGTGGGCCTGCTGGCGGACAAGGTCGTGCAGATCGGGCTGGTGGTGCTCGTGCCGGTCGCGATCGGCATGACGGTCCGCCGCCGGCATCCGGGGTTCGCCGATCGCATACAGAGGCCCCTGCGGACCACCACGATCGTCGCGGTGTTCACCGCGATCATCGCCTCGATCGTGCCCCAGCGCGACGGTTTCCTGTGGGGCCTGACCGCCGTCGGCTTGGTGTGTTTGCTGTTCAGCGCGCTCAGCCTCACCGTCGGGTACGTGGTTCCCCGGCTGGCGCGGATCGGGCACCGGCAGGCGGTGGCGGCGGCCATGGAAATGGGCATCCACAACGCCGTCCTGGCGATCACGGTGTCGATCTCGGTGCTGGACAACCAGATCGCCGCCGTCGCCCCCGCGATGTACGGGGCGCTGATGTACCTGCCCGCTGCGGCATTCGCCTGGCTGGCGGGCTGCCGCGCCCGACAGACCCCACGATCCACCGCTTCAGAGGGCGCTGTGGAACCCGGCTGATCGGTCGGCCACCGCACCTGCGAGGAACTGTTCATTTCGAGCAGTCGGCCCGGCGCCGACCCCGCTGATGCTGATGCCATGCATCTCCTCAGAGTCATCGCCGGTTTCGTCCCCTGGGCCGTGTTCAGTCTCGTCGCCACCCGAGAAGGTCCGGGCGGGGTCACCATGGCCGCGCTGCTGGCCTTTGTCGTAGCCGCGGCGTTCCTCATCGTGTCGATGACCCGCGGCCGCTCGCCCAAGTTGTTGGAGGTGACCGGGGCCGTGGTGTTCGCCGCCTTCGGTATTGTCGGCGCAAGCAATCCGGCCGTGGATGCTTTCCTCGCCGACTACGGTCGATCACTGGCCACGCTCATCCTGGCTGTCGTCATCTTCGTGTTGTTGCCGATTGTGCCGTTCACCGAGCAGTACGCCCGGGAGACTGCGCCGCAGCAGTACTGGCACTCGCCGGTCTTCCGGTCGGTCAACCGTCAGATCAGCGCTGCGTGGGGCGCCGTCATCGCAATGATGGGCGTGGGCCACGCACTCGCGACGCTCATTCCCGAGCTGGGTACGACCATTCCCTCGCGACCCGTCGACCTGTTGCTGAACTGGGTGGTTCCCGCTCTTCTCAGCTGGTGGGCGGTGCGCTACACGGCGCGGGTCAGCGCGGAGGCCCACGACCTGGCGGTCGCTCGCCTCGCGCACCAGAACTAGTAGTTGCCGGTTGACGGGTTCGGCCTGTGGTGCCGCCGAGGGCGCTCCTGCCCTTGATCCGCAGGCAATCGGCGCCGGTTCGGCGCAGTCGGATGCTCCACGTGGCGATGTGCCGACATTGCCCCCGTTCCAGTTCACCGGTGCAGTACAGACGATCACGGTCCCGGCCGGGGTGAGCGCCGTTGCATTCGAGCTGCAGGGGGCGTCAGGAGGAGGCGGAACGACCAACGGCGGGCGCGGTGGCTACGGCGCCGTCACTACCGGCACCATCGCGGTGACACCCGGTTCCACGCTGGAGGTGAGCATCGGCGGCCAGGGCGGGCACTACGGCACCAACCCCCAGAACAACCAGGGTGGGTGGGGTGGTGCGAGCGGCGGCGGCGCGGCGGCATCAACGTGGACGACAACGGAAACATCGGGGGTGGCGGGGGTGGCGGAGCAACGACGTTGACCGTCGACGGCACCGCGATGGCAATCGCCGGAGGCGGCGGGGGCGGCGGCGCTGGAAACGCCGGGGGCAGCGGCGGAGACGGCGGAGCGGCCGGTGATCCGGCCCATGGCGGCAACAAGGGCAACGGCCCCGGTGGGCCCGACGGGCCCGGCGATGGCGGGGCGGCCGGTGTCGAACCGACGGGCGTCGGGGCACTCGGGGGATCGGGCACTGGCCCCACGACCGAGGATGGTTCGGGTGGCGGCGGCCAAGCCAGGCTCACGTGGATCTCCAACTCCGGGGCGTAGAGCGCCTTCGGCTGTTCCCTCGTTGGAGAGCTTTTGAAGCCGCTCGGGCCAGTGTCGGACCATGCAGAGGACACGTAAAGCTGCCCAGACGCGATCGACGAAGCCCCGGAACCCCTGGATCGTCGGCTTGGCGCCTGCCGCCGCGTTGTGTGCAGCGTTGGCGACGGCGTGCTCGCCGGCCGATGCTGGTTCGCTCGAAGACGCGATGGACGCACCCGCAGCGCAGACCGTTGCCTTTACCGGGGCCGTCCAGACGGTGACCGTGCCGGCGGGAGTGAGCTCGGTAGAGATCACCGCTACCGGTGGCGGCGGTGCGGGTGGGCAGGGACCGGGAAACGATGCCGGGGTGTGTGACCACGACGCTGGTGGGGTCGGGGCAGTCATCACCGGCACAGCCCAGGTCAATCCCGGTGACCAGCTCACGATCACTGTCGGTGGCCGCGGCACGAACCGCTGCGACACCGGCGTCGACTCGACCGGCGGCTGGGGCGGCAACGCGTCCGGCGCACCCGGCATGAACGGCTACCCCATGATCGAGGCTCCGGCCGGTGGGGGCGGTGGCGCGACCACGGTCCAGCTCAACGGCACGACGGTGGTCGTGGCCGGTGGGGGTGGCGGCGGTGGGGCGATCGGCCTATGGGGCCTCGGCGGCGAGGGCGGATCGGCTGGTCCGACGGCGGCAGACGGCACCCGTGGAGACCATGACGGCGGCGGCGCCGGTGGCAGGGCCGGTGGTGCAGCGCAATCCGCTGCCGACCCTGGCGGGCACGGTGGATCCGGCGGCGGTGAGGGAGGCGGCGGAGGCGGTGGCGTTGTGGGCGGCAAAGGCGGTGACGGCGGTCAGACCGGTGGGGGAGGTGGTGGCGGTGGGGGCGCCGGCACGTCCATGATCGACGGCGCGCTGATCTCGGCGAGCACGACGTCTGCTGCAGCATCCAGCGCGAATGGAGCGGTCACGCTCACCTGGATCTCATAGTCCGAAGGGCGTGGCACTGCCATGCTGCTGCAGGCGGCGTTCGCAGCCGGGCTGGTGTTGTAGCGCGCCGGAGCTGTCTCGGATCAGATGTCCACCTGTGCCCGGTTGCGCAGGCGGGAGTATGCGGCCCAGGCCACGCCGAGTAGCAGCAGGCAGTAGAGCGTGATGGTCAACCCGGAGGAGAACAGTGCTCCCGGGTCGCCTTCGCTGATCGCCAGCGTGCGGCGCAGGCTGGTCTCGGCCAGCGGCCCCAGGATCACGGCGATCAGCACTGGGGCCAGCGGCAGCCCGAACCGGCGCAGCGCGAAGCCGAGCAGCCCGATCACCGTCAGCATCGCCACGTCGAAGATCGACCCGGAGGAGGCGTACACGCCGAGCGCGGAGAACACGGTGATGCCCGCGTAGAGGTAGGGCTTGGGGATCATCAGCAGCTTCGCCCACAGCGGCGCGAACGGCAGGTTGATCACCAGCAGCACGATCATGCCGATGAACAGGCTGGCCAGCAGCGCCCACACCAGCTCGCCGTTGCGGACGAACAGCAGCGGGCCCGGCTGCATCCCGTACTGCTGGAACGCGGCCAGCATGATCGCGGCGGTGGCCGAGGTGGGCAGGCCGAGCGCGAGCAGCGAGCCCATCGCCGATCCGGCAGTGGCGTTGGCCGCCGACTCCGGCGCGGCGAGACCGCGGATCGCGCCGGTGCCGAACTGCGGGTCGGCTCGGCGTCGGTCCAGGTTCCGCTCCAGCCCGAAGGCCAGGAAGGTCGGGATCTCGGCCCCGCCTGCGGGGATGGCCCCGAACGGCAGCCCGAAAGCCGAGCCGCGCAGCCACGCCGGCAGCGCCTCCCGGAACTCCTTCCCGCTCAGGTAGGGGCGGCCGCTGATCTTCATGGCGGTCGCCTGCGGGTCCTTGTGGATGCGCGAGGCGATGAACAGCACCTCGCCAAGGGCCAGCAGCCCGACCGTGATCACCACGATGTCGATGCCGTCGAGCAACGACGGGATGCCGAACGTGTAGCGCGCGGCGCCGCTGATGGCGTCCACCCCGACCAGGGCGATCGCCAGCCCGATGGCCAGGGCGGCGACGCCCTTGACCACGGAGTCGGCCACCACCGCGGCGGTGGCCACGAAGGCGACGACGGCCAGCGCGAAGTACTCGGCCGGGCCGAACACCGTGGCCAGCTCGGCCAGCACCGGCGCGAAGAACACCACCAGGATGGTGGCCAGCAGGCCTCCGGTGAACGCGCCGATCGCAGCCGTGGCCAGGGCCTGCGGCGCGCGCCCGCGCTTGGCCATCCGGTGGCCCTCGAAGGTGGAAGCGATCGCCGTCGAGTTGCCGGGCGTGTTCATCAGGATGGCGGTCGTGGAGTCGCCGAACAGGCCGCCGTAGTAGATGCCGGCGAACATGATGAACGCACCGACCGGGTCCAGCGAGAACGTCACCGGCAGCAGGAGCGCCACCGCCATCGCCGACCCCAGCCCGGGCAGCACGCCGACCGCCGTGCCCAGCACGCAGCCGACGACCACCCAGACCAGGTTGATCGGGGTCAACGCCAGGCTGAACCCCTCCATCAGGTGGCTGAGCTGGTCCACCTCACATCACCCCCGCGAGGAAGCCGGCCGGCAGGTTCAGGCCCAGCAGGTACCCGAAGGTCAGCTGGATCACCGAGGACATGACCAGAGCGACCGAGACGTCGAAGATCGGTCGGCGGGAACCGAGTGCATAGGCGACCCCCCAGAACAGCACCGCGGCGGCCACGATCCAACCGACCGGGCGCAGCAGCACCATGAACGCCACCAGCGACCCGAGCACGGTCAACACGGCCCGCCAGTCGGTCACCGCGCCGGCCGGCCACGGCTCGCGGCCGCGCGGCGGGTCCGGCGGGATCTCCTCGATCGGGTCGCCGTCGGCGTCCAGGTGCGCCTCTTGTTCGTCCTGCAGGAGCCCGGCGCGCCGGGCGCGCACCGTGCGCAGCGTCTGGACGGTGTGCAGCACGGCCATGATCAGCAGCAACCCGATGATGATGCCGGGGAAGAAGGCCGGGCCGGGCCGCTGGACGCTGGGCGGTTCGACCATGGTGGCCGTGCCGATGATCAGGAAGACGGCGATGGCCACCAGGATCGCCGGTACCACCAGCTCGGCCATGCCGGAGGGTTGCGGCTTGGCGGTGGTGCCGGCGGCAGTGTCGTCACTGGGTGGGGCTGGGCTGCTGGTGGTCATCACGCTCCGATCCCGAGCTGTTGGGCGATCACGCCGATGCGCTCGGCCTCGGTCTTCAGGTAGGCGCCGAACTCGTCGCCGCTGATGAAGTTGTCCCGCCACTTGTTGCGGGCGATCGTGTCCTGCCAGGCCGGCCCGTTGCGCATCTCGGTGACGATGTCGATCAACACCTGGCGCTGCTCGGGGCTCAGCCCGGGCGGGCCGACCAGCCCGCGCCAGTTGGTCAGTTCGACGTCGATGTCCTGTTCACCGAGGCTGGGCACGTCGACGCCCTCGACCCGGTCCTTGGTGCCGACGGCCAGCGCCCGGACGTTGCCGGCCTCGATCTGGTCGGCGAACTCGTTGTAACCGGAGACCGACGCGGCGACCGTGTTGGCCAACAGCGCGTTGAGTGCCTCGCCGCCCCCGGAGAAGGCGATGTAGTTCAGCTTCGTGGTGTCGATGCCGTAGGCCCCGGCGACCATGCCCGCCAGCAGGTGGTCGGTACCACCCTTGGAGCCGCCGCCGATCGCGGTGCCCGCCGGGTCGGCCTTCCACGCGTCGAGCAGGCTGCGCAGGTTCTGGTGCGGCGACGCGGCCGGCACCACGATGACCTCGAAGTCCTCCGCGAGCCGGGCGATCGGCGTGACGTCGGCCAGGGTCGTGGAGCTGTCGTTGGCGATGATGCCGCCGACCATCACGGTGCCGGTGACCATCAACGTGTTGCCCTGCCCGGACATGTCGGTCAGCTGACCCAGCCCGATGGTGCCGGCCGCCCCGGGGATGTTGACGACCTGAACGTTGTTGACGATGCCGTCGGCCTTGAGGGCCTGCTGGGACTCGCGGGCGACCAGGTCCCAGCCGCCGCCAGGGGCGGCAGGGGCGATCAGACCGAGCCGGCTGCGGGCCGAATCACCGGCCTCGGAGCCCAGCGTGCTGATGAACCCGGCCACGATGACGATCGTGGCGAACACGGCCCATACGACAGTGCCCACCGATCGTCGGCGGGGCGGGTCGGCGGGTGGTGCCTGTTCGGTGTCGGCTGCCATCGTCGCCTCCTGGTCAGTCGGGAAGGCGCACGGCCAGCACCGGCACCGTGGAGTTGAGCAGGATGTGCTGCGCGGCCGAGCCGAGCAGCAGCTTGCCGACCGGGGACCGTCGCCGCAGTCCGATGACGATCAGCTCGGCGTCGAGCTCGCCGGCCAGGTCGAGCAGCTCGTCGGCGAGGTGGTCCGGCTTCACCGCGCTGCGCAGGTGCACCGCCGCGGCTGGGTGCTCGGCGGTGGCCACCGAACCGTCGGCGGCGCCGTCGGCGGCGGGCGGGCCGCCCAAGTGGGGCACCGGGACCTCGGGCAGCCGGGTCACCGGGTCGCCGTCGGGACGCGACGGCGCGGTCAGCACGACGAGGTCGGTGTGGCGCAGTCCGGCTTCGGCCATTGCGTGCCCGAGCGCCCGGCGGCCCTCCGGAGTCTCCTGGTAGGCGACGACGATGGTCATCTCACTCCGTCCGACTCCGACCCGACGGCGCCGCCGGATCGATGGTGTGCCAGCTGCGAAGGCTGAGCCATGTGGTGCGGAACACCGTGCGAGGCAGAGCCGGGGTGCATGAGGGTTATACGCGCTGACGTGCGTTGTGTGCATTGTCAGGGCGTGTCTGCAATCTGCTTGTTGTCCGCCGGAGCGGTGGCCGGCCGCGGGCGACGGTGGTGTCCGCGATGGTCGCCCCCGGCGGACTCCTCGGCGTCGGCCTACCGATGATTTTCCCGCGCCGTGCTGGTCTGCACGCCGGATACCGACTCACAGGGAGCTGACGCATGCGGAAACTGACCTTCGGCATGAACCTGAGCCTGGACGGCTACATCGCCGCGACGGGCGACGACCTGGGCTGGAGCGTGCCGAGCGACGAGCTGTTCCAGTGGTGGTCCGACCGGGTCGGGGCGACCGGCCTGGCGCTGTACGGGCGCAAACTGTGGGAGACGATGAGTTCCCACTGGCCGACCGCCGACCAGCAGCCCGACGCCACACCGGCGGAGATCGAGTACGCCCGCCGCTGGAGGGACATGCCGAAGGCGGTGTTCTCCTCCACGATCAGCACGGTCGACTGGAACACCCGCCTGGTCACCGGCGACGCGGTCACCGAGATCGCCCGGCTCAAGGCCGAGGACGGCGGCTCTATGGACATCGCCGGCGCCACACTCGCCGCAGCGGCGATGCGGGCCGGGCTGATCGACGAGTACGTGCTGGCCACCGCACCGGTCTTGGTGGGCAGCGGCACGCCGTTCTTCACGGCCCTGGACAACTGGGTGAACCTGACCCTGGTGGAGACCCGGACGTTCCCCGAGGGCGTGGTCCTGACCAGGTACGAGACCAGGCACTGAGAGCCCGACGTCGGTTCGGCGGGGCGGCCACGGCCCCTTGACCGAACCTCGACTCACCCGTTAGGGCAGATTGGGTCGTCACACTGCGTGAGGCTCTTCCGCCGTGCAGGGCGACGCCGGAGGGCGGTACGGCCCGCGAGGCCCCCTTGGGCACGGTTCGGCTGACCAACACCGCCGCGGCTGTCGAAGTCGCCGCAAGGGGGTGCACTCGTCGACAGCCTGAGGTGCCTCGCGGGCGTTGTCGCTGCTCTTGCCGGGGAGCGGCCATTGCCCGCGCCGGCCTGTCGGAGACCCCGGCCATCGGTATCTGTCACGAAGATCTCGCAGACGTCAGGAACCACGATGGGATCGGCGGTCGACGCGGACGGCGGCATCGCTGGTGATCGCTATCTGTCGAGTGACCAACGTTTGACTCAGTTGCGCGACGCGTTGTCGTCGGGGTCCGCGTGCGGACGATCTGCCGTGCGCGGGTCCTCGTGTGCTCACCGGTGACGGGTCACTGCGCTGACGGATCGATCCGAGTCCACAGGACGTGAAAGCAGAAATAGAGAATGTGCTGAGCGTCGCGTGCGGAACCTCGAGCGCGCGAGAAGTGACGGAAGTACCACCAACGGCAGTTCAGGCGGTACCAAGAAATGGGGGTGTAGAGATGCGGCGTAGAACGCCTCGGGTTGCCGGCGCTGTCCGAGGTGGTCTCGACGGCCCCGGGCGCACCCCGCTGGGAGCAGGTGGCGTCCGGTCGGGCAGGCCATGTGCGCGCTACCAGCGACGATCGTCGGCGAGAGCCCTGAGCAGTGGGGTTTCGTTCCGGTGACAACCCGTTCGTGTCCGGGATCTCGGCTCGGGCGACACGGTGCGTGACAGGTGTCAGCGCGTGTCCGGGAAGGATTGGTTCGGCTCGCAGAGACACCTCGGTCGGTTTCACTGCGTGACCGAAAACTGACTGTCCTTAATGGACCGCACATGGTTTCCTGGTTTGCCTCTTGTCGCTTGTGCCGGCATGTGTTTCGGTGGATCCGCGCGATCCGTTATTGGTCGGAGCTCCGGGGGGTCGGGGCGATGCGGCAGGTGTCCGAGGGGGAGACGTGTCCAAACAGCTGCCGGAGGGTTCACGGTCATGCTGGAGCTGAACATCGCCGAGTCCCACCTGGACCTGCGCCTCACCGGCGTTGCCGCGGTGCTGGCCCGGCGGCGCTGTGTGCGCTTGCCCCGCGAGCGGATCCACCGGGCGTTCGTGCTGGGCCGATCCTTTGCGATGACCGCCAGCCCCCGGTTGCCCTGCCCCGGCTGGAGCACCCGCCGCCACCGGGTCGGCGTGTTCGGCATCGGTGACACCGCCCAGCTCTGGGCGGCCGGTTCGAGGCCGGTCGTGCTCGCCCTCTACCTGCGCGGCGAGCCCTACCACCGGATCGTCTGCGAGGTCGCCGACCCCGTCCTGCAAGCCGCCGCCGTCAACCGGTGGCTGCGCTACGGCGTGACCACGCCCCGGCCACCCACACGTCAACCCGACACACGTCAATCGACGACGCCCCGACCAGCGGTGCATCAGCCGCCCGGGCAGGAGACACCGGCGCGCACGGCAGCAGCGACCGGATGAACACCGCGCCCACCGAGCCGCCTGCCCTCGAGCTGCAGGCCGTGCGGTGCACGCAGGCAGCGGGACGTCAGGCAGCGGGACGTCAGGCAGCGGGACGTCAGGCAGCGGGACGTCAGGCAGCGGGACGTCGTCCGAGCGCGGTGGAACAGCGCGAGCACCCACCCGTAGAGCGGGGCGCGGGGGCGGGTGAGCGGCGCACCGCCGGGGCAGCCCGCGCCGGCGCCGCTGCGGTGGGCGAGGTCATCGACCTGCTCGCCGCCGGCGCCGGCGCCACGGAGCTGGCCGCGGCGATCGACCGAGCCGCACAAGCTGCCCGCCCGCTGGTCGGCTGGCCCACTTACGAGGCCATGACCCGGCTGCTCCACACCACCCGCCGGTGCGCCCGCCATCGGGCAGGCAGCCACACCTCGCAGGTGTGCGCCGACCTGGCCGAGGCGAGTCGCTCACTGCAGGAAGCGCTCGATTTCGACGGATTCCTCCCGGGCTACGCACACCCCGGACCCGTCGAGGCTGCACTCACCAGAGGGGACGCGGCTCGTGGGGTGCCGAGTCCCACTCCGCTTCAGCCGCCGAGCGAATGCAGATAGGCCACGCCACGCCCTTTCCATCTGTTTTGCAGGCCGTTTGATTCGGCAGACGGATCGGACCGATCCTGCCCTGGCCATTTTCCGTTGGATGTGTTCCAGTTCGGCGACACGCTCGGCGGGATGACCGCAGTCGTTTTATGGTCCGGCCCGGGCGTCGAGGTGGACGGGGTGGCATGGCAGGCAATTCTGCGGATCAGGGCAGGTCTGTGACGGCGAAGCTGGCAGCGATCCTCACCGAGTTCAACCGCGGCAGTTGCTATCACCTGTCCGACCTCGCTCGCCACGCCGAGCTACCCATGTCGACCGCGCACCGGCTCGTCTACGAGCTGACCGACCGGGAGTGGCTCACCCGCGAGCCCGACGGGACGTTCCGGCACGGACCCGCGTTGGAGCGGCTCACCTACGACGTTCCGCCCGAGCCGACGCTCCAGGAGCGGGGGCCGCACGTGGTCGCCGACCTGGTCGAGGTGCTGCACCGCACGGTGCGCTTGGGGGTGCTCGACGAGATGGAGATCTCCTACATCGAGAAGTCCCCCGGCTACACGCCGGTGACGTCGTTCGGTCCGGCCGCCCGCCTCCCCGTGCACGCCACCGCGTTGGGCAAAGCACTTCTGGCCTTCGCTCCCGCCGAGACCGTCCGGCTCGCCACCAGTGGTTGCCTGGCCGCCCACACCCGGCGCACCCTCACCCGGACCGACCAACTCCTGCAGGCTCTTCACACGGTGCGCCACAACGGGTTCGCCACCAACCACGGCGAGCTGACCATCAACCGCCGGGCGATCGCGGTACCGGTACTCGACGCGAACGGGCTCGCTTACGCGGCGGTCGAAGTCGAGGTCGAGACGATCAGCCCGGTCGCCGTCGAGGAGGTTCTGCCCGCGCTGCGACTCGCCGCGCACGCACTCAACCGCGAACTGCATCCCCACGCCCACCACCGAGGCGCCCGGCAACACGAGCAACCGCCTCCGATCGAACAATCCGCGTCCGCCACCGGGTGACGACTTCGGCGTTCGCCAGACCGTCTGCCGGAGACAAGGCGGAAAGGGTCCACCTCGTCGGGATCCTGCTGACGGGCGCGTCTGTGAACCGGGCGCGGTCGATCGGCCCCGCGCTGAGAGTGTGACCGCCCGCCGGGACGGGCACAGCGGTGCGCGCAGCCGCGAAGCGGTGGGGACTGGCTGCGCGGCCCTCAAGGCGTTGACTGTTGCCTGCTGCCCGGTGTCGGTATGCGATCGTTCCCATCACGCGTCGTGCTGTTGTCGGTGGTGTCGAGGCGGGCGTGGTCGTCGGGGCCGGCCGCGTGATCAACCGGAACCCGCGCCTCTCCGACGGTGGGCTCGGGTTTCGGTGCACCGCGGCGGTGGTCCCACACGTCGCGCAGGACGACCTGGATGATGCCGGCGACCGGGATGGCGAGCAGGGCGCCGAGGATGCCGGCGAGTTCGGTGGCCAGCAGGATCGCGATCAGTACGGCGAGCGGGTTCAGCTTGACCGTGCGGGCGAAGATCACCGGCTGCAACAGGTGGTTCTCCAGTCGCTGGTAGATCACGAAGAAGATCACCACGGCGATGCCGGCGGGTACCGAGTGCAGGAACGCCGCGATCGATGCGACGACGGCGCCGAGGGTGGCCCCGACCAGGGGATGAGGTCGGCGATCGCCACGAACAGGGCGATATGGCGCTGATCAGCAGGTTGCCGGAGATGTAGCCGGTGACGGTCTTGGCGCAGTCCCGGGTCACCCGACGGATGCGCTCGGCACGCTGCGGGGGGAACAGCGCAAGGGTGCCGTCGACGACCTTGGGGCCTTCGAGGACCGCGAGGTAGGACAGCACGAAGATGGTGACAGCTGCGACGACCCCGGTGCCCAGCCCGCGCAGGAGGTTCAGCGCCGGGGTGCCCAACCCGGTGGCGAACTCCGGATCCGCGCCTCGTTGTCCTGAACGAACTGCAGCGCGTTGCTGCGCTCGAGCAGGTCCCCGACGGGACCACGGCCTGCTCGGGCGTCAGAGATGATCGCGGGTAGTTGCCCGGCGCACCAGGAAGACCACCAGTGTCGCCAACGACCGGCGGCACCAGGTCATGCGCCGCTGGACCCAGTTGACCAATGGATAGAGCGCGACGGTGAAGAACAACGCGATCACCATCCAGTAAACGCCGAGGTCGTCCGCCGGCCACGTAGCGGTAGAGCGACATCGCCTCGACCCCGAGCTCCTTGCGAGCCGGCGCATCGCCATCCCATCACCCGACGCCTGGGACGTCGGGATGAACGGCGTGCTCGTCGAGTCGTGAATGTTGTACGGAACGTGTTTGCTCTCCACCGATGGTGGTAAAGCTTACGCCGTAAGCCATGGAGGGCAATCACGCTCTGTCATTCCGGCATGCCTGTAGATCGCGAAGGAGCGTCGATGCGCTCATCGAGCAGGAGGCCCGTCGGCGGAACGTCGCCCGACGGGCCAGGCGCCACCCGGAGATGGGTGGACCGGACGGCTCACGTCGAGGTCGCGCACCGGTCACCGGGCTACGTCCTCGTTCGAGTCCATGGTGAGGTCGACCTGAACACCCACGTACCGCTGGTCGAGGCGGTCGACCAGACCGACGCAGACGCAACCGCACCGGTGGTCGTCGACCTGCACCCGGTGCGCTTCTTCTCGCTCGGCGGCGTCGACTGGCTTGCGGCGGCGCTCTCGGCGTTCATCGCTCGCGGACGCCGGGTGCGCGTGGTCTGTCGCGACCGAGGGCCGGCGTGGCGGCTCATCGACCAGTTGAGGCTCGACCGGCACTGGCCACTGCACCACGAGGTGTCCGACGCGGTTGATTCCCTTGACCTCCCGCGACCGATGCCGTCCTCGCCCGGTGCAGCTGACGCACGGCTCCAGGGACGTTCCGAACCGGACTCGATCTGCCCGCTCGACGGGGCGTGCGCCCTGGCCGTCGGGCTGCGGTCGGAGACGTCATCGGGTGCGATCCGGCCCCTCTGAGTACTACGGAAATCACTTCTGACAAGGAGATCGTCATGGGACTCGTCCGCGCAGCACTGATCTTCGGCGCCGGTTACGTGCTCGGCCGTCCGGAAGGGCGCGCCAAGGCGGCGGCACTCGCCAACCGACCTGAGGTCGCGCAACTGCGCCAGCAGGCGGCAAGCACGGTCGCCGGCAGGGTCGCGTCCCGCTGCGTGGTGTAACTCGCTCCGCGGGAGGCTCTGCGGTTCAGATCATGCCGTCATGAGTTCGGCGGTGGCCACCCCTTCCGGTGGTGTCGGGGTGGCGAGCAGGGCCATGGTGG